>CAKNIB010000005.1 GCA_930979925.1 uncultured Clostridia bacterium | reverse complement strand
TAATAATCTTGTCAACTTTGGCTTGCATGTCTTGTGCTGTTTCTGCTGAAACTTCTTCTGCTAACTCTTTTACTGGCACAGGTTGTTCTTCAACAGGTTGCACATATTCTGCAGGTTGTTCTTCAGCGGCAATTGGCTCTTCAGCCGGTACTGCAGGAATTTCTTTAACAGCAATTGGCTCTTCAGCTGGTTGCACATATTCTGCAGGTCGTTCTACTACGACAACTTCTTCTGGCTTAGCCTTCTTAGTCTTTGCTTTGCTATTTGAAGGTTTAATTTTGCTTGTACCTAAGAATTTTAATGTTTGTGCAAGTGGACCATCTCCATGTTCTTTTAAGTACTTAGTTATATGAGCGGTTGTAAGTCTTGATCTTTCTGACTTGTTTGCTTCACTAAAGCTCTTTACAAAGGCATAATACTCAATGTAGGCATCCATTTGTTCTTGAGCTATATGCAATTCTTTAGCAATTTTAGCAGAATCAGGTTTTTCTTTCCCACCTACAATACCATCGCTCATAACTTTTGAAAGTTCACTCATGTGAAGTAAGCTTACAGAAAGTCTTGTTATAGTCTCTTCAATATCCTCTGATGATTTATATTTTTTATTGTATTTTTGACGTTCTTTTTCGTTACTTTCGTATTCTGCTTTTTCTTTATCGGTCATATCTTCGTCAATATATTTATCAGCGTTTAAGTCATAGTATTTTTCTAGATCTGCAAACCTAGTAGCCTCTTCACCAAGTTTTTCAATAAGTTTTTTAACAACTTTTTGATAATATTTTAAATTCCTATTAACATAGGCGATATATTTCTTATTTTCATCTGGCACATTTTTAGCTAGTATTTTAGAACCCTTCTTAAGTTCTTCAAGTTCTGCTTGTAATCTAGCAATTTCTTCAGCTTGAGCATTATTTTCTTCAGTCTCTTCTTCAGTTTTTTTGCTTTCTTTCATTTTTCTTGCTCTAGCTTCTTCAACTTTTTCAGCCTCAGCCGCAAGCTCATCTGCTGTTTTATAAGAATCTTTTACACTTCCGTCCACCGAAGCAGCCACGTCTCTAGCACTTTCAATTATGGCCTTTAGACGTGTTTTATCAGTAAACTGTGCGATGTCACTGATAGGGTTTGCAAGGCTTATTCCTATGATGTCAAGGGGGTCTTCTACTCCGTTTTTATCAAGTAAAATCAAATATGCAATAGCAGTTTGCAAGAACTTTTCATCATCACTTAAAGTTATATTCTTCTTTTCAGCGCTTTCTTCTACTTTATCGCGAATTTTCCATAAAGCTTCTTGAATATATCTTGAGTGGCCAGTTAATCCTTCATCACTAAGAAGTCCGCTGCCTTTTACAAGATCATTTATATCAAACGACAAAGCAGGAACCTCATCTCTAGCATTAATTAAATATCTTTGTTTGCCAAATGGGTCGATATATACTAGAGAATTGGCGGCTTTTGCATCATTAAAATTTTTATTTGCATAATTGCTGTTAGAATGCACGCTGATTATATTTCCAGTAGCAACACGTCTTAAATAATCGTAAACGTCATACTTTGCTATATCTTGATAAGTTTTTACATAGTCAAGCACTCTATTTTGTATTTCATCTTGTGTTTTAAAAGGATTGTTTTTTTGCAAGGCAAGATAAACGTAGGCCTCTAAATCCTTTTCAAGCTTTACAACGGCCTCAATACTAGCGCTGTCTTTAGACATATTTGCAGATACTTTTGCCATTGTGATAAATGCAAGAAGTTGTACAGCAGGGTGTTCATCTGGAATGTTTGCCAAAACATCCTCATACAATTTTTCATAAGCTTTGTATTCTTCTCTACCTAAAAGTTTTTCAACATTTTTTGTGTGTTTTGCAATAGTTATTCTTGTTTTATAATCAGAATAAGACTCAAAAACTCTCATAAAACCATATTTAGGATTTTTGTTTACATCCAGCATAAAAAGAGATGACAAACAGTTAGGCTGAGTAAGTCTTGCATCGTATGATGTCTCGATATCTAGATTTTTTAAGATAACGTCATCAAGACCTGCACCATTCTTTTGTAATAAGTTTTCTATAAGGCTATGAATTAACTTTGACATAATTCCCTCCATTTTGTTACTTATATTCTATCACAAAAAACATCCAATTTCAATACTTTATTATAAAAAAATTGCGAAAATTCCTAAATATCTTAGACTTTTTCCGCAATAATTACTGTTTTAATCTAAAGAAAGCTCCAATCTGAGTGGTTGCGACGTCAACTTTTAAATCCTCTCCCTCTTTTATACCATCTTGCATGAGCTTGTCTTTTACAAAGTTATATGCAAGCTCTGGGCTGTTGTTTTCTTTACTTAAATGAGAAAGTATTATCTGCCTTGAGCCATTCCCAGCTAGTCTTTCTATCGTTTCAGCACTTACATTATTAGAAAGATGACCATTTGGGCCATCAATGCGCCTTTTTAGAGCGAGGGGATACTTTGTACCATTGTAGAGCATGACGCGGTCATAGTTTGCTTCAAGATAAACTATTTGACTGCCGGAGATGGAATTTACAATCTTATCTGTTATATGACCAAGGTCGGTCACAACACTTATCTTTTGCCTGCCTTTGCTAAAACTGTACCCATAACACTTTACATCATGAGGCACTTCAACAGGACTTACTAAAATGTCGCGCAAAGCAAAATTATCGTCAAACATCTTACGATTTAAAGCTGAGACTTTCTTGAGCTTATCATCAAGCCCAGCCCAAACATCCTCATGTGCGTAAACGGGGATGTTATACTTACTTGAAAAGATATCAATGCCTTTAATGTGGTCAGAATGCTCATGAGTTACCAGTATTGCATTAAGCTCGTTAGGTTTTACTCCAATTACTTCAAGGCGCTTAACAGTTTCTTGACATGACAAACCATCGTCGAGCAAGAGCTTGACCTCTTCCGACTCAATGTATGTAATATTGCCGTCGCTTCCCGAAGATAGATTGATAATTCTCATAGCGACATTATTATATATTATTTCGTCAAATTTTGCAAGTTTTTTAGAGGAGTTTATTTTTGCACTGCAATTAAAAATTTATATAAAACCAATAAAAATATATAGAAAAACATAAAAAAGTGATAATTTTTTGCTTTTTATAGTTATTATTCGGAAAAACTTGTGAAATTGTCTTCACATAAAAGCACATATGTATTAGTTTTGGCTTCTTGATAACTGTAGTTGATACTTATAGAGGTGATTAACCAAATAAGAATGGCAAAAAGCACAAGCCCAATAACAAAAAGGAAATTGTTTTTCACAAAAAAGATTTTATCATAACCATATAAATAGCAAGAAATAGTATAATCTACAATAATGTAGAAGTTTTATTAAAAATGTAGATATTTGTTGAAAATCTCTTATTGCGAGGCTTGCAAAGAGCCCGAAAAACTTTTCGGGCTCTTTTATGCTGTGTCAATCAAAGATTGCCACAGCATTATACTTTTCGTTTTTGAAAAACGAAAAGTAGGCAAGACTCACATTTGGGTGACATCAAATCCATAACGCGGGCACGGTTCAAGCCTAACCGCTATGGACCACACTTTTAGCGAAAGACGCTCACAGTGCTTTTGGTTTCCCTCCCACCGGGTTCCCACAAAACCATATGGTTTTGCGGGTGCAAATGCGGACCCGCAAGGGGTGTATTAAAATATTTTTAACAAACTTTTAAAAATGCCGTCATTTTACTTGACAAAAAGTCGGGGGGGGTACAATAAATTAACTTTTTATAGAAATGTATCTTTTGTTACAAAAACATAGGTTGCTTGATTTTTTATGTTGTAATTGCAGGTTGGCTCTTATTTATTTGACATTGGATAGGTTTTGTGCTATTATTTACTCACTTAGGAGAATTTATGAAAGAAAAGTTTTATATCACCACACCTATTTATTATCCAAGCAATAAGTTTACTTTAGGCAACGCCTATACAAATTTTATTTGTGACGCTATAGCTCGTTTTAATCGCAAGATGGGCAAGGATGTATTTTATCTTACCGGAACTGACGAGCATGGTCAAAAGATTTCTCAGGCGGCAGCAGTGGCTGGCAAGAGCGAGAAAGAGTACCTTGACGGCATGATTGCAGACGCAAAAGAGCTTTGGTCACTTCTTAACATCTCATATGATAAGTTTATAAGAACGACTGACGACTACCACGAGAAGGCAGTGCAAAAGATTTTCACTCAGCTCTATGAAAAAGGATATATTTACAAGGGCAGTTACAAGGGTTGGTACTGCACGCCATGCGAGTCTTTTTGGACAGAGAGCCAGCTTGTTAATGGCAAGTGTCCAGATTGCGGAAGAGATGTTATGTTTCAAGAAGAAGAGGCTTACTTTTTCAAACTCTCAGCGTTTGCTGATAGACTTATAAAACTCTATGAAGACCAACCTGACTTTTTACAGCCAAAGTCAAGAGTCAACGAAATGGTCAACAACTTTATCAAACCTGGTCTTAGCGACCTCTGCGTTTCACGTACCTCTGTCAAGTGGGGAGTGCCTGTGGAGTTTGACCCAAAACACACAATTTATGTATGGATAGACGCTCTTCCAAACTATATCACTGCACTTGGCTATGGTAGCGAGGACGACAGCCTTTTCAAAAGGTATTGGCCTGCTGACGTACATATGATAGGCAAGGAAATCGTTCGTTTCCATGCCATCGTTTGGCCGGCAATATTGATGGCACTTGAGCTTCCACTACCAAAACATATCTTTGGACATGGATGGATAATGTTTGGTGGCGATAAATTATCAAAGAGCAAAGATGCTGGCGTAAAAGAATGCGTAGACCCACGAATTCTTGCTCCAAGATACTCATCAGACGCAGTCCGCTATTTTCTGTACCGCGAAATACCTTTCGGCTCAGACGGTAACTACTCAACCGAGGCGTTTTTAACAAGATTTAATGCAGATTTATCAAACAATTACGGCAATCTTGTATCTCGAACCTTTAGCATGGTTAAGAAATATTTTGACGGTGTTATCCCAGAAAGTAACAGCCTAACAGACCCAGATGACCTCAACCTCAAAGAAATTGTTGACAGTCAAGTGAAAGCTACCTTTGAGGCAATGGAGAAATTTGATGTTACCAAGGCAACAACTGCTATATTTAATATCTTTACCGAGGCAAATACCTATATCCAAAAGGTTCAACCATGGGCGGTGGCAAAACAAGAGGGCGGACAGACTCGCCTAAAGACAATTCTCCGCAACCTTCTTGAAACTATTAGAATAGGCAGTGAGCTTTTTGAGCCTTTCGCACCAATTGCATCTAGAAAGGTGCTTGATGCGCTCAATATTGAAGGCAATGAGTTTGCAAACCTTGATAATTTCAATGGACTTAAAGCAGGACAGCCACTCAAAGACCTTGGAATACTCTTCCCAAGACTTGACGTGCAGAAAGAACTTGAAGAGCTTTCAACTCTTGCATAAATCTAATTTTTGACAGTTAAATTATAGCAAAAGAGGTTTGTTTATTTCTAGTTAATATCTTACCTCTTTTTTAATTGACAAAAAATTTGATAAAAATTATGAAAATATTTAAAATAATTTTAGAAATTATTGTCAAAAATGTTATTATATAGAAAAGGAGATAAATATGAGCGCGACAGCGATTGCATGGATAGTATCAGTATTTTTTATAGTAATACTTATAGCCGGCTTTTTTGTGGGCTTTTGGCGAGGACTTAAAAAGTCAACAGCAAACCTTATATTTTCAGTGGTAGGCATACTTGTTGCCTTTTTTGTGACACCTGCCATAACTAATGCGATAATGGGTATACAGGTCACATATGACGGACAGCCGACAACTTTAAATCAAATGCTGGTTGAGATGTTAAGAGATGACCAAACAATAGCCTCACTAATTGACAGAAATCCTAACATCGCAACTTTAATACAAGGTCTGCCGGGAGCGCTTGCAAATACCGTTGTATTTATTTTGGTGACCCTTGCAATTGAGCTTGTAATCTATATAATATATAGAATAGTAGCCTCAACTGCATTAAAGCCAAAAGAGGACGAGAGCAAACACAGATGGTGGGGTGCAGGTGTTGGACTTGTCAAGACCTTCCTCTTAACACTCTTTGCTTTTATGCCACTTGCCGGACTAATCGGCGTCTATGACACATTAAAAACAAATGAGAGCTTTATGGTGAGCGTTGACTCATCAAGCGAGATGGGTGCTCAAAACCTAAACGCTTCTATTATAGCCGACAATGTTCCAACCGAGCTTGACGAGATTTTAACTGGACTTGAAAACAATGCACTTATAAAAATATGTGGAGTTTTCGGACTTGACAATGCAACCTTTGACTATTTTTCAAAGGTCAAGGTTGAGGACAATAATGTATACATCAGAAAGGAAATTGAAACAATCTATCCAATAGCAAATTTTGTCTATCAAATGCAGAGCGAAGAGCAAGATATAACCTTTGCTAATTTTGATTACGAAAAGTTAGAGGAGTATGTAAACTCTTTCGTAGACGGCGGACTATTTAAAGGAATAGTTGTTGACCTTGCAAACGATATCATACAAAATTATCAAGAATATTCTTTTCTTGACAGTTTGGTTGATGACGAAAACGTGCGTGAGGTGTTCTCATCGCTACAGACAAGCCTTGCCCAGTACTCAGAAAATCATGTAATGCTTGAAAGCTATTTTATACACGACGTAAAAGAGATGTTTAGCACTGTAAAAGTGCTAGGTCAGAGCGGTATGCTTGACCAAATGGTGACGGTAAGTGGTGAGGATAGTTTAAATCAAGTGCTTGATATCTTGGTTGCGGATTCCAATATAACCACATCAGAGGAAGCATTAAATAGCGCACTAGATGTAAATATTGTAAGAGATGCAATAGGACCTATTACAAAAATAGCTCTTCAAAGCATGCTTGAAGATGTCGACGATATCAACACTGACACAAGCACATGGAGCGAGCAAGATTGGGACGACCTATCTTCGTCAGTTGTAAACCTTTTGAAAGACTATAGAGACCTGTCGCAAGATGCTAATATCATGGATGTAGTATCAGACCCAACCATACTCATAGGCGATGAATATACAAGCGCTCAGCTGACAAATGCTTTGACAGGGGTAGGAAGCTTAATTGATGAGATTAGAAGCATCAAATTATTCCAAACTACCTCAGGTGGCTCAATAATCGATAGAATGCTTGAAGAAAATAATATAACTCTTCCACAAGAGCCTGTCAAAGACGCTCAAGGTCAAAGCGTGACAATAGACTCATACAGCGGACTATTTGACTTTTTAAGCCCAGTTTTAGTTACAGTTAAAGAAAATGACCTATATGATATTTTCAATAACACATCAGATACTCTTTCAATGATGTCAAGCCTTGCAAATGTGCTCTCACAGGAAGGCAACGAAAACCTTCTTAGCGAGGTTATTCTTCCACTTACTCAAGTTGAGCCAACAAAGACACTTATTGTAGACGAGATGATAAAGACCATACAAAACGATATTGTAGACTTTAGCACTCTGAATACTTATGAGGACTGGCAGGGCGACTTAAATTACATCTCAAACCTTCTAGTAACCCTCAACACTCTTTCATATGAGGGCACAAGCTACCTTGAGTATGCACTGAAAGGTGAGATTGACACAATTTTAAATAACGTAAGCGCCGAGGAACTTCCACAAGTTATCAAACCAGTGCTTTACGCAAAATCAACATCAAATCTTAAAACCTCAATCTTTGATAGCCTTGTAGAGATTGCAAACAGCTTGACAGGAGGCGTCAACACTATTGACCTTTCTGCTATAACTTTAGTAGAAGGAAACAGCGAGGACCAAGCAGACGAGATTTGTGAGGTATTTGCAAGCTTTATAGCTATCAATGAAAGCTATACAAATGAGACCTTACGTAATGTCGATAAAACTCTACTAGGAGACTTTCTTACAAGCATGCAACAGAACGCATACAGAGTGACACTTGCTGGCAAGAGCGAAGAAGGTGTATTTAAAGGCATCTTTGATAACTTCTTGCAATCACTAAAAGATGAGTACGCAGAAGAGATTGCAAAAGACACGTCCGGCAGAGTAAACGAAATACTAGACGAGACAAACTATCCAAATATAGACTTTACAGAATTATTTGAGCTTCTTTCTCAGCTCGAACAATTATAGGTACAAAAGATGAGCGAATTTAAACATATACCCGTTTTACTTAACGAGGTGGTAGAGGGTCTAGACATAAAGAAAAATGGCATTTACATAGATTGCACCATAGGCGGTGGCGGACACTCCTCTGAGATAGTCAAAAGGCTATCTCCAGAGGGTCACCTCTACGGTTTTGATAGAGACGAGGAGGCAATCTCAACCTGTCAAGAGCGTTTTAAAGATAATAAAAATGTAACATTAATCCATGCAAACTATAAAGACGCACCAATGATTTTGCAGGAGAAGGGCATTAAAAGTTTTGACGGACTTCTCATTGACCTTGGCGTGAGCTCCTATCAAATAGATACGGCAGGGCGAGGTTTTAGCTTTCTTCATGAAGGCAGACTTGATATGCGCATGGACAAGAAACAAGACCTTGACGCTTACGAGGTTGTAAATCATTACCCAAAAGAAAGACTTTTAGATATTCTTTATAAGTATGGCGAAGAGAGCAATGCAAAAAAAATAGTTGAAAATATATTAAAACATCGCGAAAAAGCGCCAATAGAGACTACTTTGCAATTAAAAGAGATAATAGAGGAAAGCTTTCCAAAAAAGGTCATCTATGGCAAGGGTGGCGTGTCAAAGAAGACCTTTCAGGCTATTAGAATAGAGGTCAACGGCGAGCTTGATGGACTAGATGAAGTCCTCAAAAAATTTATAAAAATGCTAAAAAATGGCGGGAGAATGGCAGTCATAACCTTTCATAGCCTTGAGGACAGAATAGTAAAAAATGTATTCAAAGAGGAGGCTACCGATTGCCTTTGCCCACCAAAAATCCCTGTTTGCATTTGCGGTCACAAACGCTCAATAAAATTAATAAACAAAAAGCCAATTATAGCAAGCGAGGAGGAAGTGAGAGAAAACTCTCGCTCAAGCAGTGCAAAACTGAGAATTATTGAAAAATTATAGAAAAATTGCAAAAAAAGTTTAAATTTTGTGTTTTTTGATAAAAATTTTTAATATATTTTTAATTTTTACAATTTAAGCTAATGTAATATTGCAGGAAGGAGGTAAATATAATATGGAAGAGAAGACCTTACTTGCTGAAAATAAGAAAGAGCAAAAGAAGCAAATTGAAGAGGGCTATTTAGCACAAAAAGGAAACTATCAAAAAGAGGTAGAAAGTCAACCTAAAAACCAGGCTCAACCTCAAGCGCCTCGTCAAACCTACCAAATCAAACAGCAAAATCAAACCACTGTAGGCGGGCAGGATGAAAAGTCAACTAAATCGAGGTCAAGGGCAAAACCTTTTTACGTGGTAGAAGACAAAGATGACCCTCTTATTAGGCGTATTGACGAGAAACATGCCTCTATTCACAACCTTGCAAAAGAAGTTGAAAGTCAGGAGGCAGTGCAAAGTCAACCTCAGGCAAGTAACTCTTTGATAATAGAAAAACCCAACTATGATTTTATAGAAACCTTGTCGCCAGAGCAAAGAGAGCGTATTTTCACCGAGGAGAAGCCGGAAGAGGAGGCAAAACCAAAGGCAAATAAATTTAAGGTTATTCTTTTTTCAATTTTATTTGCCATCTTTGGCATATGGGGTATTATAAACATCACCACACTTGACTCGCTAGGAAGTCAGATAAGTGATATAACAACCGAGTATAACATGAATTTAATATCCTATCTCAATAACCTTCATAACCTTGACGCCACAAACTCGCAAAACATGGAAAATCTTTTTCAGACTATACCGACCGACCCTTTGCCACCTAACTTAATTGACGAGCAATCCAACTGGTTTGACCGTTTTTGTAATTTCATAGCAGGTCTAATTGGAGGATAGCCTTGCAAAAATATTTTACATTATTTTCACTTAAAAAAAGGATACTCGCAGTGCTACTGTGTATATCCTTTATTTTTTGTGCTCTTGTGGTAAGGCTGTTTGTCTTGCAGATAGTAAATGGTTCCAGCCTTCAACTTCGCGCAACTGACCAGTGGACAAGAGACCTTGCCATAGTTGCACCACGTGGCAGTATATATGATAGGACGGGCTCGACGCTCGCTGTCAGTTACACAACTTACAATGTCTATGTCAGAGCAAGAGAGGTAACTTCACCAAGTAAGACAGCAACTCTTCTCTCTCAGACATTAGACCTTGATTTTTCTACCGTTTATCAAAAAGTGTCAAATAGAAAGGTAAGCGAAGTGCTTATTAAAATGCAGGTAGACGGAGAAACTGCCGAGATTATATATAATTACAAACTAGACGGAGTGTATCTTGCCGAGAATAGTGATAGATATTATCCAAATGGCAACCTACTCACTCAAGTTTTAGGCTTTATCAGCGTTGATAATGTGGGACAGACAGGGGTCGAAGCGTACTACAATGATTATCTCAAAGGCAGTGACGGCTATAGCTATGTGCAAAGCGACCTTCAAGGTAAAGAGATAGGTGGTAGCCTAAGGTACTACTATCCAGCAAGCGCGGGTAGTAATTTGACGCTGACCATAGACAGTAAAATGCAACTGATAGTTGAGCAAACTCTTGAGCAAATCATGGAAGAGCAGAAAGCAAAAGGGGTTGCCGGCATGATAATGAATGCCAAGACGGGGGAGATTTTGGCGCTGTCCAATAAGCCAAGCTTTGACCTCAATGATGTTCCACGTGATGACCTTGAGGCGCTCTTTGACCAAAGCCGAGTAAAACTTGTCACCGATATCTATGAGCCCGGCTCTACTTTCAAGATTTTAACGGTTGCTGCCGCTTTGGAGGCTGGCGTATGCAGTTTGGATGATACCTTCTATTGCCCAGGTTACAGGATAATAGACGGTGTCCGCATACGATGCTGGAGAACGATAGGTCATGGCAATCAGACACTAGCCGAAGCTTTTTCAAACTCTTGCAACTGTTGCTTTATGGACCTTGCACTAAGGCTTGGTGTTGACCGTTTTTATGAGTATATGACAAAGTTTGGCTTAGGCGTTAAAACGGGAATTGATATAGCGGGCGAGGGCAGTGGAATGCTGATGGCAAAGTCGCTTGTCAAAAATGTCGACCTTGCTAGAATGGGCTTTGGTCATGCAGTCGCTCTTACTCCTATCCAGCTTTTGACGGCGGTAGCTGGTATAATCAATGGCGGAACGTATAACCAGCCTCGCATATTAAAGTCTGTGTCAAAGGATAGCGAGACAACCGAGTTTGAAAGCACCACTCGCACTCAAAACTTGGTAAGCGCGCAGACCTCGGCAATAGTCAACAGTCTTCTTGAAGGGGCAGAAAATAAAACAGGTAAATATACATTTGTCGAGGGTTACAATGTTGGTGGCAAGACGGGTACCGCACAAAAGTATAGCGAGAGCGGAGGTATAGACCAAGGCAAATATATCTCAAGTTTTATAGGCACTTATCCGGCAGATAATCCAGAATATCTTGTTTTTGTCATGGTTGACGAGCCAGGAGCAGGCGCTTACTATGGAAGCATAGTTGCAGCGCCATATGGCAAAATAATTTTCACAGAGCTATTTGATTATTTAAACGAAGAAAAGCAGGACCCAAGCGTTGTGACCGAGTATGTAACAATGCCGAACCTTGTCGGACTAAGCCTAACTGACGCCGCGGTAGAGCTTAAGAAAATCGGTCTTTACTACGAGCTAGACGGCGAGGGCGAATATGTAACCGCTCAGCTTCCACCTCCAAACACCTCAATCCAGGTAGGCACAACCATAGTGTTAATAACTTAAATTTTAAATAGAAATAGGTATTTTCGCTCTAAAAAAGGTTATTTTTATCAAATTTCAATCAATCACTTGATAATTTTCTTTAAAAAATATACAATATTATCATGAGCACAACATGGATAATCATTATAGCAGTTATAGCTTTCGCAGTTCTTCTTTGCTTTCTTTTGTCAATCGCAAATAATGCTTATGACAGATTTTTAGACCGCTATAACGCACTTGATAAAGAAATGGTCTCAACCGGACTAACTACACTTGACTTTGTAGGAGAGATAAATTACAAGACGTTTTCAAATAAAATAAAGGTTATCCAAATATCTCAACTAGCAGGCGACGCATACAGTAATGGTAAGATATTTTTGTCTACTAAAACGATAAATAGTCGCTCTATTGCCTCAATCACCATCGTAGCACACGAGCTCGGTCACGCCAAACAGGACATCGAAGGCAAGAAACTAAAAGTCCTCAAAGTCTTAAGAATTTTAGGCAAAGCTCTTGGCGTGTTGCTACCTCTTGTACTAATTGCTGGCGTAGTTCTTCTCTTTTTTCCATCACTCTTGACTTATGGGCTTGTACTCTTAGGTGTGGGCGGGGGTATATTTCTACTAGCACTTTTTAATAAACTTTTTACAATTTCTATTGAGAAGGATGCATCAAAAAAGGCAATAGTTATGCTCAAAGACTATCTTACAGATGACGAAATGAAAAAAGCCAAGCGCTTTTTAAAGGACGCAAGGCTGACATATTGGGCAGATTTCTTGAGGGCTATCTTAGGCTGGACCATGCTCTCAAAAAAATCAAAGCTCTTTTAAAAGGAGGTTTATATGGATTTTGGCTACTATATCGGATACATCATCTCAGGCGTAGTAATAATAATTTCAATAATAATCGCACTTGTCGCACAAACCAAGGTAAATAGCGCTTATGACGAGTATAGCAGGCTAGGCTCTTCTCTTGACATGACGGGCGCCGAACTTGCCGAGAAACTTTCAGAGGAGACCGGTCTCTATCTTCAAGTTAGACAGTGTCAAGGCAAGCTAACCGACCACTATGACCCAACAGATAAGTCAATAAATATCTCGCAGGCAAATTTTAATAATAAGTCAATCGCTGCTCAAGCGGTAGTCGCACATGAGTTTGGTCACGCTATGCAACATGCTGAAAATTATGCACCTTTTAAGGTTAGACAGACGGTCGTTAAGGTAAGTAACTTAGTCTCTCGCCTTTTAATGCCACTTTTAATTGTAGGAATACTTTTGCAAATCTTTTTACTTGGCATTGCAGGTCCACTTGTAATATATATCTCAGTTGCACTCTACGCAGTGGCAGTGATTGCCAATTTAGTAACTCTTCCTGTCGAGGTTAACGCCTCTTCACGTGCAAAAGATATGCTCGTTCGCTTAGGAGCTACCTCAGACGCCGAGGTACAGGCAACAGACAAAGTACTAAACGCCGCCGCATTAACTTATGTGGCCTCACTCTTAGTCTCCATGGCATACTTTCTCCGTTTCCTCTTCCTAATGCTCATGTGGACGAAGCGAGATTAGAAATATTTAAAAACAAAAATAATGTATCACAGATTAAAGATACATTATTTTTTTATAGAATAAATTTTAAAAAAATATTATTGTTTTTGTTAAAATCCTAAATATAAAAAGAATAATTTAAAAAATAAGTTAAATGGTATTATTTATCATTTCATCAATACTAACTTTAAAAATTTTAGATAGTTTTCTAAGCATTGCAATAGAGGGCTCAGTTCGTCCTTGCTCCCAATTTGCATAACAACTTTCAACAACTCCGAGCTTTTTTGCCACTTGCTTTTGCGTAAGTCCAACTCTTTTCTTAAATATTTCAAATTGTCACAAAAAATTTTATCCATATAAAAATTTTATGCAAAACTAGACAAAATATCTTTACACTAGACAAAATATCTAGTATAATAAAATAAAGTTTAAAAATTTATGCTAAAAATAAGATTATAATACCCAGCAACAAAAAAATGCCAAACATTTAAAAATTGCCGTCATTTTGCTTGACAAAAAATTCAGGGGGGGGTAATATAAAGTATCACTAAAAATATAGATATAATTTTTCTAATTTTTAGCCCGCGCCGAAGGCGCAAATTTAGCAAATATTAAATTTTTAAAATTTGTTATATAAAATGACGCTATAGTGACGTCACCTAAATTACAACAAAATTTTAAAATAGTATAATATTAGTGTAAACTGTTAAAAAGTAGAATTTTTTAGTTAATTATGTAGATACTAAAGAGGAGGATATATTAGTATGAGCATGAAAATGAAATTAATATCTTGCATTTCTGCATTTATCCTAGTACTCGGTATAATGTTTGGAGCGGTTTTTTCTGCAGAACAAGTAACTCTTAATATTGGTGGCTCAGTGTCTTTTGAAGCGTTAGATGTGCAAGCTACGATTTCGCAAGGTATTGTAACAAATGGTATCCTTGCAGATAGTGCAAATAAAATGCATGAGATTACCCTTAATGCTACTAATGATGGTACAGCCGAACTTGCTACTTGGACTGATCTAAGTTTGACATTTAATGAAAGTGGGGAAGATATGACTTTATCTTTCACTATTACCAATACACATGCCGAGAGAGATTTGTTGGTAAAATTACCACCTGAAAATATCCAAGGGCAATATGATAATATGGAAGTTGTAATCACCGCAAATGGTGAAACCCCAGATAGTGTAACAATTCCAGCAAGCGCTACAGCCGAAAAAGAATATGTAGAATATGTTATAACATTTAAAGTTTTAGATAAAAATTTATCTGCAAGTATACAAGATTTTAGTTTTAACTTTGTATTAAGTTTGGCAGGGAAAACTTACACTTTAACAACAGAACTACCAATTGGAACGGCGTTACAAGTTGTAGAGGCGGATAGAACTTTGGAACAAGTTTTATGGGAAAACTTTTATGGTATAACCGAAATGAAAGTAACAATTAGTGACGTTAGAGAATTGGTTATACAGATACTCAGTAGAAGCGGTAGCACAAATATAAGTATAAATGGTGAGGATACAATAACAGTAACGAATGATACTAACATTGAATTAATTTTAACAAGTGATACTAATATAGAATTTATAATTTAATTTTACGAAAGTCTCTTATTGAATAAAAAACACTTATTATTGATAATAAATAATAAGTGTTTTTTATGGATTAAAGTCATAAAGATTTAGTTAATTAAACTTAACTCTTTCTCCAATATAAGAGATAAGTTCGTCTATGTTTAGCCTTACCTGCTCCATAGTGTCGCGGTCGCGGATGGTGACGGTGTTATTTTTAAGTGTGTCAAAGTCAATGGTTACGCAGAATGGAGTGCCAATCTCGTCTTGCCTGCGATAGCGCTTGCCGATTGAGCCTGCCTCGTCATAGTCGCACATAAATTCTTTAGAGAGGAGGGCGTAAACCTCTTTTGCTTTTTCAGAGAGGTTCTTTTGAAGAGGAAGAATGGCAACTTTGTATGGCGCTATTGCAGGATGAAGGTGCATAACAACTCTTGTTTCGCCGTTTTCAAGTGTTTCCTCATCATATGCCTGACAAAGTAGAGCTAAAGTTAAACGGTCAGCACCAATTGAGTACTCAATTACATTTGGTATATATTTTTCATTAGTAAATGGGTCAACATATTGCATGTTCTTGCCAGAGTATTCTTGGTGTCGAGATAGGTCCCAGGTCCCACGGTGGTGAATGCCGTTAAGCTCCTGCCAGCCAATAGGGAAGTTGTATTGTATGTCACAGGCAGCCTTTGCATAGTGAGCTAGCTTGTCATGGTCGTGGAAACGCAAGTTCTCTTCTTTAAGTCCTAGATTTTCAACAAACTCCATGGCTCGTGCTTTGTAGTTGTTATAAATATCCATAGACTCGTCTTCTTTGCAGAACATTTGGAGCTCCATCTGCTCAAACTCAATCGTTCTAAATAGGAAATTACCAGGGGTAATCTCGTTTCTAAATGACTTGCCTATTTGAGCAATAGCAAAAGGCACTTTTGCTCTTGTCGTGCGTTGTACATTTAAGAAGTTTATATATTCGCCTTGGCAGGTCTCTGGACGAAGATAAACCTTGTCAGCCTCAGCCTCAAGTGTTCCGCGAGAGGTAATAAACATAGGGTTAAACTTACGAATTGGCGTCCAGTCAAAACCGCCACAGTGTGGGCAACAAATATGGTGCTCGGCAATGTATGCCTCAAGCTCCTCATTGGTCATCGCCTCGGCAGAAACCTTGCCTTTGCTGTGATTTTCAACTAAAGTGTCGGCACGGAAACGCTGTTTACATTTTTTGCAGTCCATCTTAGGGTCGCCAAAACTAGCCACATGGCCACTTGCCTCCCACACTCTTGGGTTCATAAGAATAGAGGCGTCCACTCCATAAGTATTCGGGTCCTCTTGTACAAAGCGCTTCCACCAAGCTCTTTTAACATTGTTTTTAAGCTCAACGCCTACCGGGCCAAAGTCCCAAGTGTTAGCAAAACCGCCATAGATTTCGCTCCCAGGGAAGACAAATCCACGACTTTTACAAAGATTAACAATTTTGTCCATAGTTAAATTTTCCATAATTTTCTCCTTTCTTTTTTAGGGTAAAATCTTTCAGTTTTTAAAAAAAATCTTGTTTTTTATATGTTTTTAAAGAAAAATTCGCATTTTTTGCCTTATTTTTTTATAAATTTAAGGTTATAAAAGATTTTTCTTTAAAAACAAAACCCCTATGCAACTGCTTGCATAGGGGCGATTAATCAAACCGCTGTTCCACCCTAATTCGTGTTAAATTATAATAATTTTAATTAAAATCTATTGATAAATAAACTTTATAATTAACACCTTTTTTGCTGTCTTTACGCCGACCCGCGTTTAGCTCCAGAGGTTGCCAATCTCCATCATTGCTATAATAATTATATGTATTTTTATAAAAAAGTCAATTAAAAATCGAGGGTTAAACTATTTTTTTTAAATAACATTGACAATTGTGAGGTTTGGTGATACAATGCAGACATAAATAAAAGGGAGGTAATATGAAAAAATTTAGACCTGATTTGCAAGCACAAATATATGCCATGGTTGCTTGGAACGGTAAGACAATGGAGGAGGCTGAGGCTCTTGTTCAAGAGACTATAGATAGATTTAATGGTGATGAGAACAAGGCATTTGAAGAAATTGATAAAAATGTTTGGGCAACAAGCTCAATCGTGACGGCAATGCAGGGCATTGAGGAGCACATGGATGAGCTACAATGCGAGGGCAAGTATGACGCTATTATTGAAATTTTGACAGGGATACACGACAAATGGGTTTCTGAAAATACCAAGAAATATGATAGAGGCAATCCTGAAAAGAGTCAAAAACAAATCTTTCAACATCTGCCAACCGAGCTAATTGGAGTAGATGAAGTGGCAAAAGACCTAATGTTTTTAGCTCCATTTCTTGATTTTGAGGTTGGTCAAATGCAAACAGGCGCGTATGGAGCATTTGTACCGTCACAAGAAATTGTGGACGCTTATAATAGGGCAGCAAAGAAATTTTTGGAAGAGCATAAAATTGTAGCTGAAGAAGATTTAAGAAAAGCGCTTCCTTCTATTATCGATGAGTACAAACCTTTACATGGCGAGCATGAACTTACACAGGCAAGACTTGATTATATGAATGCTTCACTTGACAGACTCACTCAAACAGTTGTTTCGAAGCAATCTCCAGAGATGTTTGACGAGCCAGAGAATGAGTAAATTAAAACAATACATTTTTAAACGTCATTTTTTTAAAAATGGCGTTTTTCATATTGACAAAGAGTTATATTTGAGATAAAATAAAAGCATGTAAACAAAGGAGAAATCATGGAGAACATTTTAGTTAAAAGTATAGCTTTTCAGGAGCACGAGGATTGGAAAAAGGATATTACCAGCCTTTTAGATAATCAACCAATTTGGCAGGATGTGAAAGACGCCGAACTTGAGAATAAACTTAACGATATGTTAAACGGAGAGGTTTCTTTTGTTCCTTCTATCTATCGCAATGATAATGGTAGGTGGGAGGTTGATATTGCGCACGCCTATTACAGCCAGCTTCCTGACGATTTAAAAAGGGCATATTGCGGACTTGCAGAAAAAGCGCTCTATCATGTGGAAAATCTAGGCAAAGGCTTAAGCAGCAACAATCGCGTAAGAAGATGTTATGAAAATGCACTTAAAATGTTGAGCGCAAAATCTAAAACATTTGAAGGCGAGATTGGAGAGCTTTTAAAAGCAGTAACAGAAAGTCAACAAAAGAGACAAAATGTTGTTTATAGATGTGAAAATCAATACATTTTCACAAAATTTGACAATATTGACACAATTTATGCAAAAATATATGGCATGTCCAAAGAAGATAGACAGAAGTATGAGTGCCTCTTATTTCATCATCAAGCTGAAGAAAATTTCGATGAGATTTTACATCGCGGAAAGCGTGTTACGCCTTTCTACCTACACAAAGATAAGTATAAAGATAGTACTGAAAAAGAATAATTAAAAAATTATTATTTTAAATTAAAAATTATTAAAAAACACGAAAAATCAATAGTTTTTTCGTGTTTTTTGGTGAAAGTACTTGTTTTTTTTAATCATTTTGCATATTTTTTAAAATTTTCCGTAATTCTACATATTATTTTTTATCTTTTTTCTCAAGCCACTCAAGGTATTCTTCATACGTTCCAGTGAAGTCGTTGTAGTGGTTTTCGTCTATTATGTCTATAATTCTGTTTGCAACCGTCTCTATAATCTCTTGGTCGTGTGTTGCAAATAGGATGTTGCCTCTAAAGTTTTGCATACCTTTGTTGAGCGCGGTAATGCTCTCAAGGTCGAGGTGGTTTGTTGGCTCGTCAAGAATTAAAAGATTGCCTTGCTCAAGCATCATTTTCGCAAGCATACAGCGCACACGCTCACCACCAGATAGTACATTTGCTGGTTTTAAGTTTTCTTCGCCAGTAAACAGCATTCTTCCTAGCCAACTACGAATATATGTCTCGTTTTGGTCTTTAGAAAATTGCCTTAGCCAGTCTACAATAGAGTTGGTGTTTCCTTCAAAATATGCGTTATTGTTTTGTGGGAGATAGGTCATTTTAATAGTCTTTCCAACAAAGACATTTCCGCTATCCTGTTTTTCATTTCCAAGTAAAATATTAAACAAAGTGGTTAAAACTTGGCTATTTTTTGCAAAAAATGCCACTTTTTGCCCTTTTTCTATATTAAAAGTAAGTTTTTTAAACATTCCAGCTTTACTGAGCCCTTCAACCTTTAATACCTCTTTGCCTATCTCTTGAGTAAATTCGAAATTGATGTAAGGATACTTTCTCGATGATGGCTTAATGTCCTCAAGAGTCAACCTTTCAAGCTCACGTTTACGACTGGTTGCCTGTTTTGATTTAGAAGCGTTAGCCGAGAAACGAGCGATAAATTCTTTAAGCTCCTTAGCCCTTTGCTCTGCCTTCTTGTTTTGGTCTTTCATCTGCCTTAGGATGAGCTGACTGGACTCATACCAAAAATCATAGTTACCAATATACATGTTGATTTTGCCATAATCAACATCACAAATATGCGTACAAACTTTATTTAAAAAGTGACGGTTGTGTGAAACGATTATGACGCAGTTTTCAAAGTCAAGCAAAAAGTCTTCTAGCCAACGCACAGTTTTAAAGTCAAGGTTGTTTGTCGGCTCGTCAAGGACAAGTATGTCAGGATTTCCAAAAAGCGCCTGAGCAAGCAAGATTTTAACCTTTTCTTTAGGGTCAACATCCTTCATAAGCTGATAAAATAGCTCTTCACTTATTCCAAGATTTTGTAGAAGCGTTTTAGCTTCACTTTCAGCCTCCCAACCACCGAGCTCGGCAAACTCTGTCTCAAGCTCGCCCGCTCTTATGCCGTCCTCTTCAGTAAAATCAGGTTTGGCATAAAGGGCGTCCTTTTCTTTTTGTACCTCCATAAGTCTCTTATGACCAAGAAGAACCGTGTCAAGCACGGTCTCGTTATCATATGCGTTTTGGTTTTGAGCAAGCACGCTCATTCTCTCGCCAGGCGTGATAAAAATCTCGCCGGTATTTGGTTCTATTTCACCGGTAAGTATCTTTAAAAAGGTGGATTTACCAGCGCCATTAGCGCCGATTATGCCGTAGCAGTTACCTTTTGTAAATTTTAAGTTGACGTCTTTATATAATGTTCGTCCGCCAAAGGCCAGAGAGACATTGCTAACTTGAATCATAATAGCTCCTTAGATTTATACAATATTATAAATGAAATTATATCTGTTGTCAATAAAAAGTCAAATTATTTAATTTTTAAGAAATTTAAAAATGTAAAAAATCAAAATTTTAATGATTTTTTATGTTTTTTTACTAATTTTTAATAAATTTTAATTAATTTTTTTAATTTTTAAGTAAAAATAAAATATGTTTTTAATTATTTTTATTACGGCAATTAAAAATAAAAAAGTTAAATTTTAAAAGTTTAAATATTTTTGCTATAAATAATTATAATAAATGTATATATTAAATTCTACAAAAAGCGAAATTTATTTGCCTTTTTCCTGTTAAAAACTTATAATATTATTGTAATAATTCTGAGAAAATGAGGTGTCTTAAATGAAGAGAGAAAAAAAACAGAAGAAAACAAATGGATCACGTAAGAAGTGGCCAGTATGGCTCACTATTCTTTTGGTGATTTTAGGCGTAGGTGTAATCTCTGGCATAACTGTGCTAGGGGTTTATATTGCAGGCGGTTTTGAAGAGCGCGTAATAAATCCAGAGAGCATAGCTTTTTCGTATGAAGATGGCCTTTATAACAGCTCTACAAACCAACTTGAAGTGGTAGAAGATTTTTCTCTCACTATCACCTCTCAAACTCCGAACGTTACAAGAGGACGAGTGACACTTTCATTTCCAAATGACAATGTAACACATAGAATTGTACAAGATGACGGAATTACATATATAGACAATGGCAAACTGCAGGTGCCCGAGGTTGTTACCATTGGACAGCCTTTCACAGTGCGACTTGTAAGAGACAACTATCTTGTTGACGACGCGGGCAACGAGATACTTGACCAGTACAATCAGCCTGTTGACTGGATAGTAGGCGGAATTTCTACTTTACGAGCAACCTCTGAGTACAACCAGATAGGCTCAGTTGACTTGCAGGTTGCAGTAGATGTTCCTGTTTACAAAATTGAGATAGAAGCAGTAAACTCAAACGGCACAGTTACAAACCAGATTGTGACAGGCGAGGCTTTTACTTTGCAGACCAAGTTCTATCCAGCACAAAGCCAATACATCTATAGCGACGACGCAAATGCTAATATACTAGAGGCGGACAAGCGAACAAAACACTCATACTATCAAGCAATCAACACTAGTGCGACCACACTTGAAACTCAATATGTTGATAGATATAACATAAGATTTGTAGCCGGCTCACAAGCGGTTGACCAAGTATCTTTACTTGGCTACACCTTCTATGACGGCAAATCACAAATAGAAAGTGAAGCGCTTTATGAGGGCTCTTCTGACGAGGCTTTCTATTCTCAGATTTTGGGCGTTTTAGCCTCAGCTTCCTCAGAGACAGGCACTGTTGATATCCCAGGCGTTGAGTCTAGCCTTGATATTAGTATAAGCACAGCCTCAGTTAGCAACTTTGTTATTTCAAGGTCATCTATCTCCATGTCAAGAGAAAGAGGGTTAAGACTTTATCTAAACGAGTACCTCTATGACCAATCAGAATACTTAGGTACAAGCATCTACTCAACAAGCGGAAGCCTAATTGAAAATCTTCTTCCAAACATAGCAATCTCTTTCAATTATAACGGACAAGACCCAACAGCTGAAGGCGGATTTATCTCAGTTTCGGGCGGAGAGAGCTATGATCAGTTTGGTGATTTTACATATTACAAACCATTCTCAAATGTAGCAAATAAGAACTATTGTTACTGGGATATCTCTTCTACTAGAGCGGCGGATGTTACAATATCTGTTGCACTTATCGTTGAAGGCGAGGATGGACTTAGATTGTTCGGCGCTCAAGACCCACTTATTTACAATGTCAGCTTGTCAATCACCGAGCATGTGGAAGAGAATGTAGAGTGGACTTCTGGCGACATTGATATGCTACTTGACTATAACGAGGACGGCTCAATAAGAACTCAAACAATAGACTTAGACAGTTTAATAACAATTCCTGAAAATAATATCTATAAAGACCATGTGTTCTTTGCTTGGTTTGGCGACGGCACCATTGAGGAGCTTTCACCTACCGTTGACTCAGTACTTGGCTCAACAAGCTACCTGCCAGAGCTTTCGGGAACTTATGCAACAAGCACAGAAAACTTAACTCTCTTTGCATTAAATGGCAATAGAATAACTCTTCAAAATACCGGCTCATTTAGATTATATTTTGCAACTATTGTTACCGAAAATGGCACTCCAGTATATGAAGAGGACGAAGATGGCAACTTAAGCTATAGAGTAGCAGTCTTCAGTCAAAGCTATATCACTGTAAACTGTGCAAAATCTCTCAATCAGGACTCGGTAACAGGGGAGGAAATTGACCTTTCAGCCTTCGAGATGGTAGGCAATGACTATCCAATCAACCAAGGCACCTCTCAAACTATTGGGGTAAGCTTTAGAATAAACGCTGAGTCTATGGAGGTCTTTAGCGAGGAGTATAACAGCGGACACATACAGCTTCACGCTTACGATAGATTAAACAATGATATTACAACATATATAAACATTGTGTCACAAGATTTAACAGAGGATGACAACGGCGGACTACTTGAGTTTAGAGTAAATATCAGCTCAGGCGCAAATATTCCAACAAATACAGTGATTTATCTGTCAGAATTTACTTTAAACTACAATAATAATGATGGTAGAAACATTTCATGGCCAATGAGCGTTACAGAAAATGTATGCCTCTATCGCCCGATCGCAACAAATATTGAGATTACTCCTGAAGGCATTTACAATTATTACGCATACGTAACTGGACTCACACCAGTTGTAGTCAACCAATCTTTAAATGAGGCAGATGGAAGCTTTAATACAACTATAGATATAGGCGCTCAGAACCCACTTTCAAGCGTAACCGAACTTTTAAACAATTTACTTGGCGCAAATAATAGTTATGTAGTAATCGAAGACCAGTTTGAGCGTACTGACACCTTGGCTGGAAGCTGGCGCTTTGCAGTAGAGTCAGGAAACGCTAGCGCGATTAACCTAAATGGACAAACCTTTACCTTCAGACAAACTGATAACGCAGAGGTTACCTTAGTTCTTCAAAGCATTGACGGCAACGCGACAAGCGCAGATAATGGTCAGAGGATAACCCTTCGCGTAACCTCGGTTGGTATAACTTATGCTGATACAACAAACTCACAAGACCCATTCTTTAATGGTATTGACTACTCAGAAAGCGACATATCAAATCTCACCGTTAGCAAGTATGGTGCAAAATCACCTACAGCAGGCGACTATATAAATCTATCAGAAATTGCAAGGTTTTATATCGGCGAAGAAAATGATAGAAGACAATATACTCATATAAGATATCAATTAGACCAAGGTTTCTTGTATAGCACGCTTACTGATGAGATGATTATAGCGCTCTTCGGCGAGGGCGGTATGTTAACCCTTTATGATGAAAACTTTGAAGCTATCACTGGACTTACTGGAGACGCTCAAAGCATAAGACAGACACTAAATGGTCAAACCGTAACAAGAATAATCATCAATAAAAACTTCTACACTCCACGCACACTTGTTTTCTCGGTGACAGATACCGGACCAAACGGCGCGGTTAACTCAAGTTTGACCCTTGACATTCTTTCTAACATATCTATAAGTACTGTCAGCTACCCAAGTGGTGATAATACAATCTATGCCGAGATAGACCAGACTTTGACAAATGAGGTTACCAACAATTATCAAGAGATTAACGGCGGAACTGTAAACAGAAGCTTTGCCTCACTTTATCAAGATAATGGCTTATATTATGTAGTACTTAGAAGCGGAACAAACTGCGTATTAGTTGAGCAAACTGGGCAAACTCCTGCAAATGCAGTTGGAACCTTTGACGCAAACACCGGAGTGATAACTTTCTACGACTTCTTTGATACCGAGACCAAAACATATACCGTAACCTTCACTCCAGAAGGCGAGAATACCTTTGCAATCAGCTACTCAATCTCATTTACTATCACACGTAACCTAGCAATTGACGACCTCGGCAAAACATACTATGTTTTTGGTAGCGAAAGTACAATAGCTGACTATGTATTTATCCACAGAGCCGAACTTCCAGCAGATGAAATGACAGACACTGCTCCTGCTGGCTTTGCAAGAACCTACGAGTTTACCGAGTATCTTGTAGTAGATAACGACCAAGTTAGAAAGAACGACAGCGATTTCTTCTTCTTTGACTATAACCAGCAAGAACTTAGCACAACGCTCAACATCTACTATAACTACACTGTTGGTCAGTCAACTTCCCAAATTTTGCTCAGTTCTATAGATATAACTATAAAATTGTTTAAGCAATCAAATGAAGAAACATTGTACTCATATATTGCAAGCCTATTGCAACGAACAAATGATAACAACATAACCGCTCAACTACAAACTGTAGACAATGTTGACTATATTATGATGCAGACAGGCGACTGGACACTCAAGGAAAGATTTACCGAGGTTGGAAGCACTACCTATAACATCTATGCAAACCTTAGAAATCTTAATGACGACATTTTAACCTCTTACCTTGACATTACAGTAAACGAAGAGAGGAATACAACTGAAATCAATGTAAAAAATAATAACAATCGTATCTTCCAGGGCTTAAGTGGCGACAGATATTTAGTTCTCTTCTTTGGCTCATCAGCATTAAACAACGGCGCTAAGCCAAACCTTCAAAACAGCTTGGCGGTTGTATACGTACCACTTATCATAACCTCAGTAGGCTATGATTACGTAAACTACAGCGAGGACTTAGGCTCAGCTAAACTCGACACCGTTTTAACCGACCCAAATACTTTCATAGTAGACGGAAGCTATACCGGCCCATATGATACAATAACTGCCGGACAGCTTACTCAAATACTTAGAGAATATAGCTTTGGCGATGACCTTACAGAAAATGGACTATATATAATGTCAGGCAACAGCTATACAACAGCTATCAATCATTATCCTCTAGCAAGCTCAGGATATCTCCAAACAAACAGAGAGATTATCAAACGTATAAGCATTGCAAATAGAGGCGAGGAGGGCACTGTTGGCGAGCTTTCACTAAACCACCTTTCAACTCAAATGGACAGCTTCTACATCGCACTTGCCTACACAATTTCAAGTATCAGTGATAGTCAAACTTTCTACTACGTACTTAAAGTAGAGCCTGACGTAATAGTAGACGCACCAGTTTATGCATACAATGGCAATGCTGAGTATCTTACAAGCCAGGCAGGCGAAAACGCAGTGGAACTTGACTATACTTTTGGCAATACTACCTTAAATGAAGATAGAAAACGCTTTAACGTGACCAAGCAGTTTGAGATAGCAGGCGTTGCAACAGGCGAGGAGGTAGGCGCTGGAGAAGAGGAGCCTATTACAATCCTTGGCGTGCAAGCCACAGCTGATATGAGAATTTGGCTCACAGTTGTTGACGGCACTACAAATGAAGAGAAATTTGCTTTAGCTCAACCTTATACTGTAGACATATCAGAGCTAGACGAAGAAAACCCAACCATCGACCTCAATGAGATATTTGCAAGTTATATTGCAGATAGCGGACTTTCAATAGAGATTGGCGACAAAGTACAATTAAGCATAATCTCAGGTAATGGTAGCTTTAGCTATAACGGCGTGACAATATTTGCAAACTTAGCTTATACAAATGCAGTAGATAGTGTGACAGTAGGTGGTAATACATACACAACCGAAGAGCAATGGGATGACTATATCTCCATCCGCTTCTCACAAAATTATGGAACTATGTATTACACCTTAGGCGCAAATGTCAGCGACCAAATCACAATCAGAGTTCGTCACAGCTACAGCGGTGGCGCAGGAGATGAGGCACTTTCTGTTATAGGTGGCGACCAATATTATACATTTATTTTAAATACAACCTCATATAACTACTCAGTAAGATTCCAAGAGGACGGTGAGAGCGAGTTTATTACAAGCGAGGGCAATCAAACCTATGAGTGGGAGATTGGCACTCTCAATGGCGATAGCGCGTCAATGAATATTAAACTTCTATCAGGCGCTATGGCAGGAGGCTCGCAAGAATATACCGAGGTATGGAACAGAATACGTATCTCAAAGACAGGCGAGAGAAATATGCAGAGCGAGGAGATAACTGATGAGAATGACCTTGCAGTAGTATCCTTTACCGACAGCACAACTCTTGCAAACATAGCAAACGGCGGAACATTTGAAATAACCTTTGCCGATTATATCTCATCAGACCGCGAGATTGAGTTTACACTTTACACTCAAGAGGGCGGATACCTTGCAACCTTACTTGTTTATGTTGACTCTACAGCTAGTATGGAAGTAAACGCTGGGTATGTAGATAATGGTAACTACTTCATTAACGGCGGAAGCCAGATAGAATTTAATGATCTCTTTAACATTACGCTCAATGGTGGCGAGGTTGCTGGGACAAACTACAGCGTCGAAGAGGTTAGAAGGTCAAGCACTACTCAAGACGGTAATGGATTTGACGGAACAGACTTTATTTACTTTGACGGCGTTAGCACCTTTACAACTGCCGACCTTATTCAAGATTATAATGTAACTTTAGAGTTTAGATTGACCTTTAATGCAGGCGCAGGTAGCGAATTTAATGGTAAAATCTTTACCTTTATTGTAACCTTTACATTAAGGGCAAATATAAATTACCGTCAAACAGTCAATGGCGGAAATGTCATTGCAGGCACCTCACAAGAGATAGTAGATAGCAATATCTTTACTTCTCTTCCAACAGGTAATAGCACAGTTATATATGCAGGCTCGTCACAAAGCCCAGCCTTTGATAATATCGTGCTAGAGGCTGACAATTACGCAATTAGAACTTCTTATATTTCAGACAATACCCCAGCAGATATAGCCCTTACTGTTACAATAAGATATAATAATAGCACAGACAACGCATATCAGCGCTTTACATTGACCTACTCAATTATGGTTTACAAGAGCGTTGAGGCATCTGTTACCTATCCATCTCCAGCAGGAGAGGCGCTTACAAGCGAGTACATCGAAGACGGCAGCAAGTTTGAAAGTGCAATTGAAAACTTCTTTGCTCATTCTCCAATCTTTGGAAGCGGAGCAAGAGTAGCATACAATAGCGCATCAGTAAGTGGCAATGAGATTGTATATACCACTCCAGTTTCTCTCACTGATGTTGCAGGAGACGTTACAATCTCAGTTGTAACTTTACAAAATGCTTCGGTATTTGTAGACGAAGACGATGATAACGCTCCAGATACAGGTGAAAACACGAATGAAAACAGTAGCATAAACCCAACCGACAGCTTAGTATTTAAGCGAGGTGTTTGGACATCATCGACAGATGGTACAATCACCTTTACCGACAATGGAAACTACTCATTTGTAAGATTGCAGATAACCTATCAAGGCGTTTCAGCAGTTTATGATGTGTATATTGTTGATAGCCCTATCACCGTACAAGTTAACCGTGCAAGCGAAAATGTAAGCACAGACAACTCAGGTGCATCAGACTATGAAATAATCTATGTAGATAAAACTTCTACTGATAACCTGTTTGCTCAAGATAGAATGGCAAATGTAACATTTAGTGATAACCTTTCACTTAACGGCTCATACTATATGGTATTTGCAACAGCTGACTTTAGAACAAGCACGAATGTAACCTTCTATGCTTCCTATCCACAATATATAAATAGCGATAATGTAGGAAAAACGCTTACTCTCGACCTTGGCTATAGCATGGCAAACGCTCCATACTATGTTGGTACATATCTTGTTTCAAACTTTGAAACGGCAGGCATAAGCTCTGGCGAGGGTGGTGTAATACATGTAGGTAATGCAAATGCTACCTGGAGCCAATTAAGAGATATCACAAACTCTGACTCAAATGATGCTATCTTTACAAGCGTAACCCTTGCAAATAGAGTTCAACTTGTCTATGGTGATGGAGTCGCAAATTACTATAATGTTGATTACTCAAGATACGCAAATATTCTTAACACACCAAATTTTGATTCCGATATGATAGACAACATAGAGCAATCTTATGCGTTTAGAATGGTGTCAGGATATAGAGGTCTTGTCAAGAACGACGGAAGCAGTTTGACTATTGACGAAGACAGCCAAAACGCTATTTACGAGCTTACCATTACCTACTCATATATGCCAAGCTTTGATATTGATGTAGAGAAACAAATTTCAAATCTTTACAATTATATTGAGCTTACAGCAAACAATGAGTACAACTCTATGGCAGAGCTATTTGGTCTTGTTCATCCAACTTCTGGCGAAAAGGTCAACGAAGGCGATTTCGGCGAAGGTAGAGCAACACTTACATTTAATGTTGTGGCTTACAAACGTAATCAAGCTGAATACAGTGCTGAAATAAGAGAAATTCTTAACGGCTACCTTAACACATATTCTCAGTACATTGAGGCAGGTGAGTTTAAGGTAACAGTTGAAGGCTCAACAGATGATACAAACACAGCAAATCACTTATATCTGCCATACTCAGCTATAAGGAACTCGGCACAGTATGCTTATGACTATAGATTACTCCCAGCCGGTGCTGATAATAATGGTGACTTCGCACTAACTAGAATAACCTATACCGTACCTTCCTTAGATGGCACAAATTATACTAAGAGTTACTATGTTGTTGTAAAAATCAATTCTGACTATGCTGTTCGCTATGGCGAAGGCGAGCCTGTTATAAATGATGGCTCTGCGTATATTGCAAACACTGATGTATACAACATTTCAACGCTTACAACAAGTAATAATACAACGGTTTACGCCCCATTTACTCTTACAAGTGATACAAAGGCAGATGGCAGTGCAGTTGAAGGTTATGTATCAGTTAGACACAGCGTTGGTGACAATACTAATGTTGAACTTGCAACCTCTAACTTTACTCTAACTTTATCAAATATTTCCACTATTATTAATGGTATAGAATATAATAATCCAACTAACATATCTCAAAAGCTGTCTGATGACCTTGAAGATACATTCGGTCCTAATCCAAGCACAGATATTTGGGAATATGATAGTGTAAATAAGATATATACTTTTAATCGTGGTACATCATTAAAAATAAATACAACATCCTTTAACGAGGCAAAAGAGGTTATTTTTGGAACTCAGTACTTCTATATTGAAGCGGTAGACGCCTATGGCTTTACATATAGACTATATTTCAGTCTTCAATCTAACAACTCAATTCCAGAGATTAGAACGGCAAATATACCATTAACCGAGCTTAGCTACTTTGATATTGGCGCTGATTATGAGCTTCTTACAATAAGCACTCAAACGGGTAGTGATGATACAGAGCAGTATAATATTGAGTCAACCTTAGTCTCACCTAACTCGACAGATAGTAGAGTGTCGCTTATTGAGGTAAGTAATATTGATGCATACATGTTTAGAGATAGTCCAGTAGGAATTGGTGGTATCACGGTTGCATCAGGTGGCGGATACACTATACCTGAAGAAAATCAAGGCTCATGGATTGAGTACTCTAGCGACTCAGAATACCTTGAGGTACCAATGCTTCAATATTTGTCTATAGACCAAATTACCTTCTATGACCCAGACAACGACAGCCAAGCACTACAGTTCTATGATTATACTGGTGACTTAGTCGATAAATTAACTCCACGCGCTACTTCAACTTCATCAAATAAGGTTTACACCTTAGCTACAGCAAACGAACAGTATGGCACATTTAACGGTTTTGATACTAGAAATGCTTATTCAATGCCTACCACCGATGAAGAAGGAGAATTACAACCAACTAATGGAGGAAACTTCTATCCATTCCAAGTGCCAAGGTTCTACGATACTACACTCTTTGGAACTGGTGATACAGCTGAGCTTAGTATGGTTATTAGACTCAAGTATAAAAATGGAAATACTGAAGAGTACTACGATTTAGTAGCAAATGTAACTATTTATCGAGAAGTATCAATAGTAGCTTCTACCGAAAGCGCACCAGTCCGTGACGGAATGAGCTTTGGCGTTGCAAATGAGTTTGTAATAACCAGTGGTGGGGAACAGCTTACTGATAACAACAAAGTATCCTTCATCAACGATACTCTTGAGGTACTTATTAGTGCACAACAGAGTACAACCTTTGCACTTAATCTTTATAGAGATAACCGACTTGTTAACTCTACTCCAGCAGTAGTCACACTTGACAACTTAGGTCGAAACTATGCTAGAACGGAATACATTTCGCTCTCAAGTTACCTAGGCATAAATGTTCAAAAAGACGATCAAATAGAGATTATTCCAAGAGATGAATTTGCTACTTTCTACTACGTAACAAATACTTCTAATGGAACGATAGTAAATAACAAAAAAACTCCGACAAGTTCAGGCAGTGGTTACATAGTTAATGGCAGATTTACAATCTCAGCAATTAAAAACGACATTGTATATGTAGAACATGCAAACCTACTTTCAAACAATTATTACAATGTAACCAAGAGCTATATTGTCAGTATCATCTTTGATGGTACAACTAACCAGCCGTTTAACTATAGAGTATCTAAAGAGTATGATGTAACGGGAGTATTCTACAGCATGCTCAGCGCAAGCAGTGATACTACTATGAATGTGCTAAGAGTAGACGATAGAAACGCCTCACCATTAATTACAAGCTATATAAATTGGGCACAATATGCTATGATATTTACTAAGGCTACAGATGGCGATTTTACGTTGGAAGAAGCTAATATTAGGGGAGATGGAACAAGCACTACTGACTTGCCAGACGATGTTGACAATGTAACAGACATCTTAACCTTCTCACTAGACAGAACAGAAGGTGGTTCTGGTAACGCAAGCATAGATGAAGATGGTAAAATCACCTATAATAGCTATTTTGAGTATGGCGAATACTTAAGAGTTATTGTAAGAATGAAAGTATCAGGAACGGATAGAAATATTACAGTAGATGATGGCTGTGGTACAAGAAACCTTGGCTATCTGAGACTTGGTTGGTATCAAGATTATAGAAATTAAGTTAAAATATCACAAACCCTTGTCACCAAGGGTTTGTGAAATCTCTTGATTGCAGGTTGAAAAAATATTTTTAAGTGCTTTTGAATATAAAATGGTAAAACAAAAAAACATATCTATAGAGGAGGAAGGATGAACTGGTTTACTATAAGCTTTACTGTAGTTGTATGTGTCAACTTTCTTCTTTCTATCGGTATGGTTTTTTATGAAAAACGTAAGCCTGAAAATATTATAGCATGGCTGACCGTTCTAACTTTTTTACCAATCATCGGTTTCTTGCTCTATATAGTTTTTGGGAGTGGTCTTAGCGTTAGAACTCGCCGAATGATAAAAAAGAAGATGATATCCGAGCGTGATATCATCCGCAATGTCAAAGGCATACAGACACTGGAAGAGGCAAAACTTGACGGAATACTCAAGGACGACCAAGAACTTGTTACACTTTGCTATTCTTTTGGCTCTTATCCACTTCCGGGGAATGACATAAAGATATATACAAATGGCCCTGACAAGATGGAGGATCTAAAAAAAGATATTCTAAACGCAAAAAAATCAATCAATATGGAGTATTACATCTTTGCTAATGATAAGACAGGCAAAGAAATAATGCAACTTTTGTGCAAAAGGGCGCGCGAGGGCATTGATGTAAAACTTATCTATGACTCAATTGGCTCGCGCAAGGCGCCACACCGATTTTTCAATAAACTTGAGAAGGCGGGTGGACAGGTAGGGGAATTTTTTCCACCTCTTTTCAATATAAGACATCTTAATCTTAAACTAAATTATCGAAACCACAGGAAGATTGTCGTCATTGATGGCAAAATTGGCTACACTGGCGGGATTAACGTTCGCGATGATCATATGGGGATAGATAAAAAATTACAACCTTGGCGAGATACCCATCTTCGCATGGAGGGAGGTGGGGTTTATTCACTTCAAAATATCTTTCTAGATGACTGGAGATATTGCACCAACGACAACACACCGCCTCGCCTTTACCTAGAAAATGGTTATTTTCCAAGTCCAGAGATTAAGGGTAATAATACCGTACAACTAGTCACATCTGGCCCTGATAGCCAGGTACAAAGCATAAAAGAAACTTTTGTAAAGATGATACTCTCGGCAAAAGAGAGGGTATACATCCAAACTCCATACTTTATACCTGACGACGTATTTTTCTCGGCACTCAGAATTGCAGTTAAAAGTGGTATTGATGTGCGAATTATGGTGCCTAAAATTCCAGATAAAAAGACCGTTTACCTTGCCACTCTTTCCTATCTTAAAGAGATGTCAGAGATAGGCATAAAAATCTATCTTTATAACGGCTTTTTGCACAGCAAGACCATACTTGTTGATAGCAACAAAATCTCTATAGGAACATGCAACACAGACAACCGCTCATTTGGACTTAACTTTGAAAATACTATGATTATTTACTCAAAACAAACAAACAAGCAGTACGCAGATATTTTTAACGAGGATATTAAAAACTCGCAAGAGGTAAATATCAACTACTTCCAAAAGAAGAAGTGGATAACAAAGATGTTGCAAGCTATTATGAGATTGTTGTCATCGTTATTCTAAGCTTTAAATAAAATTAAACAATAAAAGCATAAGGAAATAAAAAAAACACAAGGAAAGTAAACCTAAAAGTTTATTCCATAATAGGACACTTTTTACTCCTTGTGTTTTTTTATTGCTAATTTATAGATTTTTATTGTTATACTAAAATTTTTGTTATTTTTCTCTACCAAGATTTACATTGTCGACCTTTCTATCGCGCAATGCTTTAACAGGATGCTCTTTGTCTTGTACTCGGTAGTCCTCTTTAAAATTATTTATATGGCCTTCGATAACAATGTGCGAAGGCATAGAATTAACATCCTTGACAGCTTTTTTCTGATAGCTAAAGAAGTTTGCACTATCACTTAGCTTACTTACACTTATATAATCTTCAAAGTAAGAGGTATTATTGACAGTTTCGCCCAAAATCTTTCTGATATACTCCTTTTGTGGCGAGAAAGAGATAAGCTCAGGGAAATCTCCGCTAGGTATAACATCGTACCAATCCTTATTCTCGTGCTTTCTCACTAGAGCGAGGGTAGTGTGCAAGTGAGATAGCTCCTGCTCAAAGAACATCTCCCAAATACTCTTTATATGAGCGTCCACCTCATCATTGTACATTGAGTAATATAGGTAACACTCTATATACTCATGCATAAGTAGGTCATCAAGCATTGTCATAGACGGATCAATTAAAGAGCCATACTGCGAAACATGCTCCTCTTCAACCATGGCAATCTCAGTATAGACCTCTCGTCCTTTCTGATGCTTGTAGAAAGCACCTAGGTTCATATAGTAGTTCATTGTTTGTTGCTCAGCCGCCGTAATTATTGAAACATCACACTTTGTAATAGGGTCAGCAGACATATTGCTTATTGGCTTTTTGATATTGTCGTAAGGATGTCGGTGGTGAGCTGCCGTTGGTCTGCCCGGCATAATCTCGGTATATGAGCCAACATATTTTTCTGCATGCTCACCCATATCACTCTCAAGAAGGTTGGCATACCTATAAAGATGGTCAAAATCTTCAAGCAGGGCAAAGTCAAGAGCGTTTTTAACAAAAAGGTTAGTTTGTCTTTGAGCTAAAATTGCAGTCAGGTCAACAGCAAGCTGTTCATATCCGATAGTTGTCTCCAACACATTTTCGTCAGCAGGCTTGAGATTAGCAATAAGCTTTTGCTCTTGTTGCTCACAGTTTCTAATAAGTCCAACAGCTCGCCGTATATCATTGTCTCCACAATGACGGTTAAAGTGATGCTTCGACCATACCGCCTCATACTCGGTACCGTTCATAAGGATACATCGCACTCGAGTGTAAGGGTCAACCTCATTTTTATTGTAGGGTTTTGGCGATAGCTTTTTAAAACTCATAATAGTATTTTCAATATTTTTAGGTTTTGCTAAAAAAGGGTTATAACTCATAAAATAATTCCTCCAAAAGCATTTTTCCCTAAATTTTATTTTTAATACTTAAAATGATAAAATTTGATACAACAAAAAAGCACCTCACTTGAGATGCTCATTTTTAATGTTAATTTTTATCCAATTATTGCTGTAGAAGCTGAGGTGTCAAGCTCGGTGTATGTGTTAAAGTCAGAAGGGAAATCGAATTCTCCATTATATCCAACCATATTAAGTTCTACATCTGCTTTAATTGCAAGAGGCATACTAGATGTATCGTCAAGTGGAATGTTGGCAATCATGTCAATACTTGCAGTTACATTTATGCCAGCAAGACCAGCCTCGTTGTAAACGATGTAAATTACAACGTCGCCAATAGAATTAAAGGTTACAACAGATGTTGTTTGTTCGCTACCTTGAGAGAGTGCTGCCTCAATCATTGTTTTAAGGAAATCACCTTTGATAGTTGTTCTAATTTTATAATCATCTCCCTCTTCACTCTTTTCGATTATTACGTTAGTACCCCAAGTTCCTTCAGGAACAACATCAAGTAGGTCGGTGATTGAGTATGAAGGAAGAACTGCTATATCGCTTTCATCTCCCTTAGCAAGATTTTGATAGAATTTATAGTTTGTAATCATATTTTGCATGCCAAAAGCTGTTAAAAGCTCTTCTGCTCCTGTAAGGTCAACATATTGTACGCCACCATTTAAATATTGGTTAACAGAAGCTGAGTATTCCATTGCCTCGTCGCCAGTTTCAGCTACAAGACTAAGGCTATTTTCGCTTATCATATCAATTTTTTTAACATCTACCTGACCTTGCTCTGAGGTATTTCTAACATAGTTGTCAGAAGTCATGCTAGCAGTCATAGTTATACCAAGAACGTCAATCTCTGCGTCAAGATCCAAAGTAAGCCTTGCACCGCCTAAGATATTGTCAAGTGATAGACCTCTTGTTTCAAGGTCAGTTAAAACACTTGCATACTCAGTAGTCTCAATTGCTGTATAATTACCATCTGTATTTACAAGTTTTCCATCGTCACCACCGCAAGCGGTAAGGACAAGCGCACAAGGAACCACAGCAAGCCCAAGCGCCATAAGTTTTAAAGATTTTTTCATATTTACCCCCTTAAATTATAAATAGGATAACACACAACAAAACTTTTGTCAAGCATTTATAAGATTATGCTGAAAATTGTTTTTATGTTATCATTTTTTGCTTGAAAAAACATATCAAATGTTCTATCATTATATATATGACAAAACAAATAGAAATTCTATCGCCAGCAGGCAATTTTGAAAGTCTAAAAAGTGCGGTAAATAACGGTGCTGACGCTGTCTACCTCGGTCTTAGCGACTTTAACGCTCGTGGCAACATTGAAAATTTTACTCTTGACAATATCGGTATGGTCATCTCCTATGCCCACCTTTTTGGCGTGAAAGTTTATGTGGCTCTAAACACTCTTATTAAAGACGAGGAGATGTCAATAGCTCTTAACATGGTGAAAAACGCGCTTGAGGCAGGTGTGGACGCCTTTATTGTGCAAGATATCGGACTATGCTACTACCTTAGACAGAATTTTCCAAATATTGAGCTTCATGCTAGTACTCAAATGGGCTTGCAAAACTTAGAAGGCTTGCAGGCGCTAAGCGACCTTGGCTTTAAACGCGTTGTCCTTGCAAGAGAAACTCCACTTGAAGAAGTTGCTCGCATAAAAGAGAACCTTGATATAGAGATAGAGTACTTTGTACAAGGCGCGCTTTGCGTTGCTTTTTCTGGTAATTGTTATTTGTGTTCTCTACTTGCAGGAAGCAGTGGCAACCGTGGCAAATGCAAACAATTTTGCAGATTACCATTTTCTCTTAACAATGATAAGGCTAAAAAAGAGGGTTACCTATTAAGCACAAAAGATTTTTGCCTTCTGCCTAGCCTTAAAACTCTAGCCGAAAAGGGGGTAGACAGCCTCAAAATTGAAGGTAGGGCAAGACGCCCAGCATATGTTGGCGTAGCAACCTCAGTTTATAAAAGAGCGGTAGAAAATGGCTTTAATTATACAAAACAAGATTTAGAAAATCTCAAAAAAGTATATAACCGAGGCGACTATATCAATGGCTACTTTGGAGATGAAAAGATAATCTATCCTTTTGCTCAAAATCACATAGGTATTGAAATAGGACGGGTTATCAAGACGAATTATGGTAAAAATTTTAATATAATTACAATAAAAACAGATTATAACCTTAAAAAGGGTGACACACTCAAATTTTTTGATCTAAAAAAAGAATGCGCTGTTATCACGGCGGTTGACATCAAACAGACAAAGAAAGATGAGTATGATATAACAACAACATCAAAGACAAAACTAGGTTGCACTGCTAGGCTAATTGTAGACGCCTCACTTGAAGAGACTACACTTTCAAAAAGACGATTTATTGAGGTAGACGCTGAAGTTTTTGCAAAAGAAGACGAGAGGGCAAGACTTATTCTCTCTACAAACAACGCTCAAATAGAGGTTGAAAGCGACTTTACTTTAGAAAAAGCAAAAACTCATCCGCTGACAGAAGAGGAATGTAAAGTCCAACTTGCTAAAATGGGAGAATATTTTAAACTAAAAAGTTTTAAAGCGACTTTAAATGATGTGTTTATGACAAAAGCCCAGCTAAACGAGCTAAGACGCCAAGGACTCGAAAAACTGCAAGAAAAGATACTTGGAAACTATTCGCTCACACACAATTTGCAGATCAAAGCAATTTTTAACCCACGTGAAATAAAATTTGCTCAAAAAGAAACACACACTCAAACTATGATTTATACTGATGATTTATCAAAAGTTGACACGCAAATAACCACTCCTATTATTTTAGCACCAGAAAATTTTGATAATATTGACCTTCTATATCAAAAGTTTAAAAATTTAAACGTTTATCTTTCTCTTCCTGTCATGGCAACGGCACAAGAGATTGAAAAAATAAAAGATATATTAAATAGTTGTCAAAATTGGGGAATTTATGCCAACAATTATTATGCACTTAACCTTGTAAGTCCGTCAAAAACAATAATCGGCGCTAATTTAAATGTATATAACTCTTATGCTGTAAAATATTATATAGGTAAAGGCTATAAGAACATAGTGCTAACGCAGGAGGAGGTTGACTTAAATAACATAAAAAATAACGGCGCCAATCTCTTTGCTTTTGCCGAGTATTACCCAGAGTATATGTATTTTAGACACTGCCCATATAAAGAACATCTTTCAAGCACTTGCCAAAACTGCAAGTATGACGGAAAACTAAAATACTACTTAAATAATAAGGAATTTATTGTTATAAGACGAAAAGTTTTGTCTTGCCAGTTTGTTTTGAAATCTTCAGTTTTAACACAGAAAAAGCTTCCTAATGATATAAATAAAATAATAGAATTTTGATATAGAAAGGATTAAAAAAAGATATAAAAAAGAGGCTTAAATTTCCATAAGATTAATTTAAGTCTCTTTTGTTTTTTTACTGCTCTGTACCACAATGTGAACAAAATTTGCTGTCATTATCAATTATTTTACCGCAATTTTTACAATATTTTTTGTCGTCCATTGCTTCGATATGTCCTTCAGTTGCCGACTTCGCAATGGTTTTAACACCATCACTTGCAATATCTCCAGTTGCTGATGAAATATCTTTTAGGTCCTGCTTATTTTGCTCTATGATATGTTTGTTTAACTTAATCATTCCCTTTTGTATAAGCGGAATTAAACTAATAAATGTCAACATAGATCCAATACTAATAGCGAAACTGCCACCAATTATAAGCCCAGGGCTTTCAGTATCTGAAGTTGAAGAAATTACAATCATTGTTATACCGCCAGCAAGAAGTATAAAAGCTATAACTCCAAGAATAATTAATCCTTTTGGTGTTTTCTTTTTATTTTGATTATTTTCCATAAAAACTCCTTTATATTATATATTATTACATATAAAAATTATTAAGTCAATCATATTTACTCTTTTTTATTAAAGTATATTAGGCAAAAAGTGAGATTGAAAATTATAACTATTTTATTTTGATATCTAATCTGTTTTTGATATAATTAGTTTATAGGTTGTATTACCTATATTATTTAAAAAAGGAGAAAAAATATGAAAAAATTAGTATTTTATAAATGCTACACTTGCGGAAATGTTGTAATAAAACTTGTAGATAAAAAGGTACCACTTTTTTGCTGTGGCAAGATGATGGAAGAGCTTGTTCCAGAGTAGTTGAGAAACATAAGCCTGATGTATCGCAAAATGGTAATACCATTTTAGTTAAAGTAGGGCAGGTTGCTCATCCGATGACAGAAGAGCACTACATATCACATATAATAATATTGACAAACTTTGGTTATTATGTACGCGAACTTCATCCTCAAGATAAACCAGAGACAATATATACTTTAGCAGAGGGCGAAAAGGTGGAAAAAGTTTATTCTCTTTGCAATCTCCATGGACTTTGGGCTAACGAGTAAAATTTTTTAAATAGGAGAAAAAATGACAAAAAATACGAAAAAATCGTCAAAAAATACAGAAAAAACATCAAAAACTAGCAAAAAATCGACAAAAATAGGTTTATTTTCTTTAATTATCCTTTTGATAATTGGAGGCGTGGCTGGCTATTTTACATCAAGATATGTGCTAACCAAGGATGATATTTTTGAGGTTATTGGCGATAAAACCATAACATTAACACTAGGAGAAAGATACGAGGACGAGGGCGCCATTGCTATCGCTTTTGGCAAAGATGTTTCGTCTGAGATTAAAGTTGAAACCAATGTTGACTATGAAAAAGAGGGTACCTATTATATAAGATATACTGTAGATAATATTAGATATCTAAATATAGAGCGCTACCGCACCATAATTATTGAAGCTCCAAGCGAGGTGACAAATGAAGGTAATTAAAGGTATTTTCACAGTCCTTCTCGCTCTAATTGTTGTTGGCATAGGCTTTATAGCAGGCATTGCACTCGATATCTATGTTATAAACCCAACTCATACCGAGCGCTTTGTAAGTGGCGACCTCTCAATACACTTTTTAGAACTTGGCAATAAGTACACCGGCGATTGTATTTTCATCCAGTGCGGAGATAATGACATTTTAATAGACGCTGGTTCTCGAAATAATTCTGCCTCAACCATAATCGACTATGTTGACCAGTATGTTACTGATAATACTCTTGAATATGTTATTGCAACCCATGGGCATGAGGACCATATCTCAGCTTTTTATAGCGAGTCAGACCGCACAGGAATTTTTGACTACTACAAGGTAGAAAATATAATTGACTTTCCACTCACAAATGGTAATGTAGAGTCAAACCGTACTGTTGTTGGCAAGTATACTTTGGCTCGTGATGCCGAGGTTGAAGCGGGTGCAAACCACTGGACGGCTCTTGAGTGCTATAATAATGAAAATGGAGCTAGCCGTATTATTGAGCTCTCTGCCGATGTCGAGATGGAAATTCTCTATAACTACTATTATGACCACACCGACTCAAGTGGGGAGAATAATTACTCCGTTTGCCTTATGATTAATCAGGGCGACAATCACTATCTTTTCACTGGCGACCTTGAAGAAAAAGGCGAAACTCGCCTTGTTACCTATTATGAGGAAAATCATGGTGGACTTCCACACTGTGTGCTTTATAAGGCAGGACATCACGGTTCGAAAACTTCAAGTTGCCCAGAACTTATGGAGGCAATAAGCCCAGAGTATGTTATCGTATGCTGTTGTGCAGGTACCAGCGAATATACTGATACCGACGAAAATCAGTTTCCAACTCAAGAGTTTATCAATAATGTTGCACCATATACCGACAAAATCTATGTGACTAGCATGGTTGATAACTATGTTGATAAGAGTGACTTTAGTAATTTAGGTACGGTTAAGTCAATGAATGGTAATATAATTTTCTCAGTATCAGGTAGCACTGTAAAACTTGAGTTTAGCAATAATGACCTAAAACTTAAAGACACCGACTGGTTTCAAGCCCACCGCACCTGGCCGGGATAAAAAGTTTGCAACTCTTGAAAGAGCCAAAAAACTTTTTAGGCTCTTTTATTTTGTGCCAAACATAAGTTTGCCACAAAATGCTAGCTTTCTTTTTTGAAAAAAGAAAGCTAGCCAAGAGTTGCTTTAATCTCATAAAAACACCACTTATAACATAAATATAAAGCTCACTAATAACCAAGCCATAATTTATAATCCCATCACTTTGTTTTTATCTCCACCCATGAGGCTTGCAGAAGATACCGTGTTTGTTTTAACCCAACCAACCACACCACGAGGCTTGCAGAAGAGACCGAAAAGTTTTTCGGTCTCTTCTATGTTGTAACAATCTTTGATTGTCACAACATTTTATTGTCAACTTTTATCAAAAAGTTGACAATCGGCAAGCCTCCTTCTCTTATTGTAGTAGTGTAACCTCAATCACAATTCCAGCTAGTGTAACTACTATAGGCAATTCTGCTTTCGAAAATTGTAGCAGTTTAACCTCAGCTACGTTTGAGAACCCAAATGGTTGGACTGTAGAAAGTGATATCGAAGGACAGACATCTTTACTTGCAAGCGATTTGGAAGACCCACAAACTGCGGCAGAATATTTAACATTTACTTATAGTTGGTATACTACCTGGACCCGCTCCTAAACCATGCCTAACCAAAATCTTATTATGAAAACACCACAACTAAACCCTAACACGAAAACCGCGTTAGGTTTTTTCGTTTTATAAAAGCTTAGATAAAATCTTTTTAATCTTTTCAATTTTCTTGTAAAGCAGGCGGTTTTGTGATATAATTTGTCTATTAATGGAGAGATTTTATGAAAACTAATTATTATCACACTCATTCTTGTGGAGAGCTCAGACTTGCCGATGTTGGCAAAAAGGTGGTTATATCTGGCTGGCTGGCACAGCTTAGAAAACTTGGCGGAATTGTTTTTTGTACTGTCAGAGATAACTATGGCATTACCCAAATTGTCGTACACGATGAAAAAATGCTCGATGGCATTTGTAAAGAGACAGTTGTAAGGGTAGAAGGTGAGGTTGTTGAGCGTTCTTCCAAAAATCCTAAAATGGAGACTGGCGATATTGAAATCAATGTGTCAAGCCTTCAAGTTCTTGGCAAATGCAATCCAGTACTCCCTTTTGAGATTAATGACGCACCAAACACCAAAGAGGAACTCCGTTTTAAATACCGTTACCTTGACTTAAGAAACCCTCAAACTCACGAGGTACTAAAAAAGCGTAGCGAGATTTTGCACTATATTAGAAACAAAATGCACGACAATGGTTTTGTAGAAGTTCAAACACCTATACTTGCCTCCAGCTCACCAGAGGGTGCACGTGACTTTATTGTACCAACTTTCTTTAACAAAGGTGAATTTTATGCACTACCACAGGCGCCACAACAATTTAAACAGCTTTTAATGGTAAGTGGCTATGAAAAATACTTTCAAATTGCCCCATGTTTTAGAAATGAGGCTGCTCGTGCCGACCGTACCCCTGGCGAGTTTTATCAAATTGACTTTGAAATGAGCTTTGCAACTCAAGAGGATATATTTGAGGTCTGCGAGGACCTCGTTACCGGCATTTACACCAATTTTACAAATTACCAAATATCAGAGGCACCTTTTGTGCACATTCCATACAAAGAGGCCATTGAAAAGTATTGTTCGGATAAGCCCGACCTTCGTAATCCGCTAATCGTACATGACCTAACTGACGTCTTTGCTAACACCGAGTTTAACGCTTTCAAAGGAAAATGTGTAAAGGCAATCAAAGCTCAGTGTGCCGACAAGCCAAGAAGGTTCTATGACGAGCTTTCAACTTACATCGTTTCATACGAAGGCAAGGGCGTAGCGTGGCTCAAATTTGACGGTCAAGAGCTCACCGGCTCAATCGCTAAGTTTTTAAAAGCTGACGAAAAGGCAAACCTTATAAAGGAGATGTCTCTTTCAGCTGGCGATAGCGTGTTTATGATAGCTGACCAAAAAACAATGGCAATCAAACTTGCAAATTTCCTTCGTATAAAACTAGGTCAAGAGCTCAACCTAATCGACGAAAATAAGGTTATCTTCTGCTGGATAGTAGATTTTCCATTCTATGAGATAAATGAAGAAACAGGCAAACTTGATTTCTCACACAATCCATTCTCAATGCCACAGGGCGGACTTGATAGCCTTCTTCACAAGGACCCACTCTCAATCGTTGCCTATCAATATGACCTTGTATGCAACGGCTATGAAATGCTCTCAGGTGGCGTGCGAAATCATGACCAAGAGACTATGGTCAAAGCCTTTGAGATTGTAGGCTATGATAAGAGCGTGGTTGAAAACAAATTCTCAGCCCTCTTCAATGCTTTCTCATATGGCGCTCCACCACACGCTGGCGGTGCAATCGGTTTTGATAGAATGCTAATGCAGATACTCGGCTATGACCTAATCCGTGAAGTTATCGCCTTCCCACTCAACAAAAACGGACGCGACCTTCTTATGAATACTCCAAGTACCATCTCAGACGAGACTTTAAAAGACCTAGGGTTGCAATTAATTAAAAATGATAAAAAAGATTAATTATTTATCAAAATAGTAAAAAAAATATTTAAAAAACAAAATTAAAAATAAAAAAATTAAATTAAAAAAATTGAAAAATTAAATTAATATAAGTAAAAAAATAAAAATAAAAAATTAATTAAAAAATTAATTAAAAAATTAATTAAAAAATTAATTAAAATAATTTAAAAATTACTAAAAACTGCTAAAAAGGAGCAAAAATTATGAAAAAAGTTGATATAAAAACCATATATACATCACCAAAAGAATTTGACGGACAAGAGATAACAGTTGCTGGCTGGGTTAGAAGCGCAAGAGGAAACGGCAGTTTTGGCTTCCTTGATCTCCATGACGGAACCTGCCTAAACACCATGCAAATAGTTTTTACAAATAAGCTTAAAAATTATTCGATAATAGAAAAAATAAACACAGGCTCTTCAATTATGTGTAAAGGTAAAATTGTGCTTACACCAGAGAACAAACAGCCATTTGAGATGCAGGCAGAAGAGGTAACCGTTTTGTGCGCAACTGATAGCGACTATCCATTGCAGAAGAAACGTCACACTGTAGAATTTTTGCGTGAGATTGCCTATCTTCGCCCAAGAACTAACCTTTTTAATGCAGTTTTTAGAGTAAGAAGCGAACTTGCCTTCCTTCTCCATAAGTTTTTCAATGAAAAGGGCTTTGTCTATGTGCAAACACCTATCATAACCTCGTCAGACTGCGAGGGTGGTAGCGAGCTTTTCAGAGTAACCACTCAGGACATCTATGACAAAGAGGGTAAGTTTGACCCAGCTGACGAGCTCTTTGGAAAGAAGACCTATCTCACTCCAACAGGTCAACTTGAGGGCGAGGCTTGCGCCTTTGCTTTTGGCAAGATTTATACCTTTGGGCCAACTTTTAGAGCAGAGAACAGCAATACAACCCGTCACTTAAACGAGTTTTGGCATATAGAGCCAGAGGTTGCCTTTATGAACCTCGACGAGCTTATGGACCTTGAAGAAGAGATGATGAAATACATTATCAAGGGAATTATGGAAAAATGCCCAGATGAAATGGCTTTCTTCTCTAAGTTTGTTGATACATCACTTTTAGATAGATTACACAATGTTATCAATAACGACTTTGCTCATATTACTTATACTGAGGCAATAGAAATACTAGAAAAGAACAACAAAAACTTTGTGTATCCTGTCAGCTGGGGGTGTGATATCCAAACAGAGCATGAAAGATATCTTGCTGAACAAGTTTACAAGAAACCACTTTTTGTTACCGACTATCCAAAGGAGATTAAAGCCTTCTATATGAAGATTAATGAGGATGGAAAGACCGTTCGTGGTTGTGACCTACTCTTCCCTGGCATAGGTGAGGTTACTGGCGGAAGCGAAAGAGAGACCGATTACAACAAACTCCTCAAAATCATGAAGGAAAAGAACTTAAAAGAGGAAGACTACTGGTGGTATATGAACCTTCGCAAGTTTGGCTCAGTCGAGCATAGTGGTTTTGGTCTTGGCTTTGAGCGTATTCTTATGTACATTACAGGCATAAGCAACATACGAGATGTGATACTATTCCCGCGTACTCCAAACAACTGCGAATTTTAGAACTGCATATAAGCGTCGTGCTACTTCGTTTACTGTGCGACGCTTTTTCAGTCATTTAGCTCTTACTAAACTCACTCTTGAGAGCGCTTTCGAGCCTAGACTTGCTTGGTTTTGTTGTATCCAAGTTTTATTTATGCGACGCTTTTTCGGTCATTTAGGTATAGCTAAGCTCCCTCAAAAAGCTGTCGCCCCAGCATTGTATTAATGATGACAGTCTATACAACGCAGAAATGTGGTCGATTATAAAGGAGTGAAATAATTGACAAAATATAATTATTTTGATAACATTTTTATATGATTTTGTTGCGAAAATTTGAAAAAGATGATTTAGATTTTATTGTTAAGAATTTTTCATATTATTTTAAAGAGGAGACAAGAGAGTTTATTGCCTCCACATTAGACGAGTGGATAAATCCAAGTGGTGACAAAATTAGGTTTGCTAGATGTATTATGCTTGATAATAATCCTATTGGGATAATCAGTATTAGCGAAAAAGAGAAGGGAGTGGCTGGCTTTGGCATTGCAATTTTAGAGCAGTATAGAAATAAGGGCTATGGGTCAGAGGCATTCAACCTTGCAAAAGAAGAGGTGAAAAAACTAGGGATTACAATGATAAAATCCTCTTGTGCGTATGATAATGAGGCAAGTGCAAAACTGCACGAAAAACTCGGGTTTTACTTAGCCAAAATAGAAACGAATCAAGCTGGCAACAAAATGAAACGCTTTGAGCTAAGACTATAATGTAAATAGTAACAACAATATTAAAAATATACTAATTATAAAATGCACCCCAAAGTGAGAAAAAACTTTAATAGGGTGCATTTTTTGTTTATTTTTCAATAAATTTTAGTAATTTTCAGCAAGTACTTCAAAGAAGCTTTGTGGGTGATTGCAGGTAGGGCAAACGTCAGGTGCTTTTGTGCCAACTACAATGTGACCGCAGTTTCGACACTCCCAAATTTTTACCTCTGACTTTTCAAATACTTGAGAAAGCTCTACATTGCGAAGAAGAGCACGATATCTCTCTTCGTGGTGTTTTTCAACTGCCGCAACAAGTCTAAATTTAGCGGCAAGCTCTGGGAAGCCTTCTCTTTCAGCAGTCTCTGCAAAACCTGCGTACATATCAGTCCACTCGTAGTTCTCGCCTTCTGCAGCAGATTCAAGATTTTGTGCAGTGTCGCCAATGCCGTTTAACTCTTTAAACCACATTTTAGCGTGTTCTTTTTCATTATCAGCTGTTTTTAAGAAAAGGGCAGCTATCTGCTCGTAACCTTCTTTCTTTGCTACAGACGAAAAATATGTATACTTGTTTCTTGCCTGACTTTCACCAGCAAAGGCAGTCATAAGGTTTTTCTCAGTCTCAGTCCCTGCATATTTGTTTGCAGGCTTTTCTTTGATAGGCTCAAGCGCCTCTCCTCTCGCGCCACATACAGGACATACTGGCTCTTCTCCAGCATTAACCTCAAAAACAGCTCCACATACTTTACATTTGTATTTCATTTTATCCTCCTTAATCATTTGTTTTTCTTCTATTTTATTTTCTTCGTTGCATTGCAACTTTTTTAATAATTTTACTGCAACCTCTTTTGGAAAATCACTAGTTGGTGGCTTTTCAATCATGCCCTCAAGAAAATTATGAGTATTCTTGCTTTGTGGTAGCATATATCCAGCCTCTCTCACAAGGTCCTCAGCCATAAGCCTGCTCGAACGCTCAAAAGCTTTCATAAGCTTGTAAAGACCTTCACTTTTGGCGTTTTTTGCAAGATTTTTTGCAATTTTTTCAGCTTTTGCCTTGTTTTTTATAACTCCATTTAAGGCTACAACGACCTCTGCCTCTTTCTTTTGTTGTGGTGGCAGGTCAAGCGGAACCATTGAAATAGCCTTACTTGGACACGCTTTAGCACACACGCCACAGCCAGTACATTTGGTCACATCAATGACGCTATTTTCTGTATCAGTTGCGCCATAAGGACAAACATACAAACATAGACAATCTTTTGTGCATAACCTGAGATTTCTTACAGCAACAAATTTGGTCATACTTAAGCCCTCCCTTCTATTTTTTCAAACTTCCAACTAGGAACTTTGCAAACAGGGCATATTTCAGGTGGCTTTTCACCAATATAGACAAAACCACAGATAGAGCATACCCAAACGTCCACACCGTCAAACATTTTCTCGCCCATAGTTTCATATTGAGAGAGCAGGCTTGCCAGCATATTGGTTACCTTCTCACTCCAAGTTTTAACTCGAAGGGCACCTCGGTCGCCAGCAGCTTGCGCTTTTTTATCTATATCCTTAAAACCCACATTTATGTCATTATCAATTAGCTTTGATAAGTCTTTTACACTTGCACTCTCCTCTGCAGGTGAGATTTGGTCAAAATATTTTGCAAGAGTATTAAATAGTTCCATTTCTTCAAACTTATACTGTTTCTCACAGCCTCTTGCAAGGTTAGAACAGAGCGCAGAGAACTCCGAAATGCTAAGTTTATGTAAATCATCATCACTTGTTTCTAATTTTTTCGCTTTTGAAGTTGCCTTTTGCACTTTTACTTCTCTAACATTTTTAGGATTTACATTTGCCTCTTCTACAGGCTCAAACATAGACTTTGGCGCCTTGCATACAGGACAAACCCAGTCGTCAGGGAGCTTTTCAAAAGGTACTTTTTCTTTTGCGTCATCATAGACAAAACCGCATATTTTGCAACGATATTTCATCTTCACCTCTAAAACCATCTAATTACTTATACCATAATATTCGACAAAACTCCAAACAATTTGATAACTTTTTTGATAATAGGATCTATTAAAAAAGCAAGTTAAAACTTAAACTTGCTCATTTTTGTTTAACTCATTGTTGTTCTCAAGTTTTCTTTTTTCGAACATCAAAGAATGCAAAGATTGCTCCATTTTTTGTAATATTATTAAACTTTACCAATTATATAGAAACATTCTATGTTTCGTGGAACGATTTTTCTTGCAAAATAATGATAAATGATATATAATTTAAATTTGTAAATTGGAGTGTATATGGATTTGAAATTGATTGTGCCACAAAAAGAAGACTTGTGGTTTAAAAAAAAGCTAAAAGAGGACCCTGACACTATGGATTATAATAGGGGATACGACTTAAATTTTGCTGGATATAATCGCACAGACGGAACAATCCAAACAGATTTGAGAGAATTGGAAAATGTTTGGGCGGAGAAATGGATTGGGAATGAGCCTACAAATTTTTATTATTTTATAAAAAATAATGACACATTTATTGGCGAAATATATGCAAAGCTTGACAAAATAAAAAATTCTTATGAAATTGGAATTGTGATAAAGGGTGAACATAGAGGAAGGGGATATGCCACCCCTGCAATAAAATTGCTTTGTGAGGAATTGAAAGCGAAAGGCATCAAAAAGTTATATCACAAACTTCCTGCGTCAAGGAAAAGTGCAATAAAGGCTGATATAAATAATGGTTTTATTATTAAAAAAGAAAATATTGACGGAATGAGTAAATTTGGCAAAACTGAAAAACTTGTTTATTTAGAAAAGGAGTTGTAATTAAACATTGTAATAAAAATTTCGAAATACAAAATATGACAAATACTGCAAGAAATTTGGCAGAGCTAGAATTTTCATTATAAAAAGTTAACCAAATATGTTGAAAACCTTTTTGAAAGTAATTATATCTTAAGATATAAAAATCCACGGGTGCAACTCGTGGATTTTTTCTACTTTTGATGGACACCTCTTGCCTTTCGCATTTCAAATAGTGCTGAAATGAAAGAAGGGTAGTAGCCAATAAATTTTTTTCTTTTTATCATTTTTAAAATTTCGTCTTTTGATGCCCATTTAACCGCCTGGACTTCGTTATCTTTAAAAGTAACTTCATCTAAAGATACATCTTTTTCAATTAAATAGAAATCATCAAAACCATTGTCAAAATTAATGGTCATATATGGTCGAACATTTGAAAAATCATAATCCAAGCCAAGCTCTTCACTCAATTCTCTTTTTGCAGCTTGCCTTGAGTTTTCTCCTGCTTGCACACATCCACCTAATGTGATATCCCAAGCATTTGGCCATGATTTTTTAGTGCTTTGTCGCTGTTGAATTAACATTTGACCTTTCTTATTAAAAATGCATATATGTACCACCAGCTTGCACAAATCTTGTGGACAATTTTGACCGCGCTCAATAGTTTTACCTACCAATTGCCTGTCTTCATTGTATAAATCCCATCTTTCCATAACAATCCTCCATAAAACTTTTATAATAGTTTTACAATAAAATGTCAACGATATCATGAGAAATATAGATAATTTTTATTATAACCCGTTTCTATTTGGGAGCCCTAAAAGTTCTGGGTTCTCGTCCCGACAGCTTACACAAAAACAATAATTCTTATTTTTTCTTTCTTATTTCTTCTTTCAAAAAACAAGCCTAAGCTGGCTTGTTTTTTGTCTGGTGCGTCTGCCGGGACTCGAACCCAGAATAACGGTTCCGTAGACCGTCGTGATATCCATTTCACCACAAACGCGTGTCTTTAATTGTGTGGTTTTGCAAATTATCTGTCTTTCATAAGAATTTTTATGTTAGACGTCCATCGATGATATTTATGGTATCTTTTCTTAACTTGCCTTCATATTATAGCACATATTTTCTTCTTTTGCAATAAAAATTTGTTTTTTGTTTAAAATTTTGCGTTTTACTTTATTTATTTGCTCAAAAATGATAAAATTACTGTATGCTTGATTATGAAAATAAATATAAAGGCAAACGTATTGCTGGTATTGATGAGGCAGGACGAGGACCACTTGCAGGTCCTGTAGTTTGTGCTTGCGTTATTATGCCACTTGATGAGGATAAGCTTATTGATGGCATCAATGACAGCAAAAAACTTACCGAAAAGAAAAGAGAAGAACTTTACGACAAGATTATAGAGCGGGCAATAGCTTACTCTATAGTTGAAGTTGATGAGAAGACAATTGACCGCATTAATATTTTAAACGCCACTAAACAGGGCATGAAAAGGGCGCTTGATGGACTTAAGGCTAAGCCAGATGTCGTGCTTATAGATGCTGTAAAGCTAGATACTGACTTGCCTCAAGATAATATCATCAAAGGTGATGCAAAGAGTTATAACATAGCCTCTGCTTCAATTCTTGCCAAGGTCTACCGAGATAGACTTATGAAGAAGCTTTCAGTAAAATATCCTCAGTATAACTTTGCAAGGCACAAGGGCTATGGCACTAAAGAGCATATAGAAAACCTTAAAAAATATGGCAAGTGTGAGTTGCATAGAGAGACATTTATTAAAAATTTCAAGATAGGGTAGCAAAAATTTAAAAATTGCACAATTAAATTAAATATTTTGTATTGAAATATTTAATATTTTTGATACAATATATAATGAAAATATTATAAAAAGGAAAGAAGATGAAATCAGTATACAAGTATTATAAAGAAAGATTAATTGAAATAAGTGGTAAAAACAGAAGTCTATATTCTAAAAACTTAAGCAAAAAATACGCCTACGATATTGGCGGAGTTATTGGTGATGACGAGAAGGAATTTGACGAGTTTTTTACATTTTTATGGAAGGGCAAGCGCACAAGTTATCCACTAATTAAGAAGGACGCAAAAGAGAGACTTGCTAAAAACTTTAACCTTGATAGTAAAATCAAGGCATCTTTTGTTGATACAAAGGATATGTCTACCGAAGAAAAGCGAAGCGAGAACCTCAGACGTGAGAGGGTAAAGAAAGAAGAGATGAAAAAACTTTTGCTCTCACAGGTTAGTCAGTTAAAGGCTCTCAAGCGTGAGATTGAAGAGTTTGCTAAAGAGACGGGTAGATACGAGATGTTTATTGGCTATCCTTTTGTTACCGGCTATGTCAATAAGGACTTACAAATAAAAGGTCCGCTTATTCTCTTCCCTGTGACCATCAACATAGAAGACGACCAAACGGTATCAATTGAGGCTAAGCATGACGAGCTTATCCAGATAAACAAGGTGCTCCTTCTTGCCTATGCCAAAGAGCACCGCTTAAACTATGATGGTCTTATCATGGAGTTTGACAACCTTGTAGATTACAAACTTAAAAGCATAAGTGACGTGATTGACTATTTGTCGGCTTATGGTTTTAATTTTGAGTACGACAAGAAAAAGAAAGGACTTATCAAGTTTGAAAACATCAAAGAGCCTTCTATCCACGACGACGGACTAAAGATTGTTAATGCCTGCGTTATTGGTAGGTTCCCACTAGCAAACGCTATCTATAATGACTATTCTTTGCTTGAGAAAAAGCGCCTATCAAGTGACGCTATTGACCAGCTACTAGAGGGCAAAAGCGGTAAGAAAATTAAAAAGGTTGACGAGAGGGTGTACACAATCAATGACCTTGACTACGCACAGGAGAGCGCAATTTCCAAACTTAACGAGTCTGGCAACCTTGTCATTTATGGACCTCCAGGAACAGGTAAATCTCAGACCATCGTCAATATTATCTCAGATGCCCTTTGCAAAAACAAAAAGGTGCTAGTAGTTTCTCAAAAGAAGGCGGCACTCGATGTTGTATTTAACAGACTTAAAAACCTCAACTCAAAATGTATGTTTATAACAGACGCCGAGAAAAACAAGGTGGACTTTTATGAAAGATGCAACAAAATGCACCAAGCACTAATTAGCAACTATCATCCAGCTGAAGAGAACAACGACTTTGACACGGTAGAAGAGACAATAGATAAAGAGGTGCAAGACCTTCAAGTCATATCAGACACACTTTTTACCAAAACTCCATTTGGTCTAACACTGCAGGAGATGTATGCAAACTCTGCCCGAATCGGCAAGACCTCCAATGACTATGTGCTCTACAAACAAATGCTTAAAAACCATGAAATCATGAAGATGGACTATAAGCGCCTATATCAAACTTTAAGGGTGATAAAAGAGAAAAACAAAGCCGCCCTTTATTATAGGTACATAGAGCTTAAAAAGAATAACCCATTAATTGACCATATAAAGTCGGATGTTGACATCCATGTCATAAATCAGATGAAAACCTATCTAAACAGCCTTATCCAAAAGACAATTATACCATTTGATACCGCTCGCCATCCACACGCAAGACAACTTATGGTTTACATGCTTGAGAACGACATTGAAGACAACAAAAAGATAAAACCACTTGTCAAAATGGTTTCCAAGATAGATTATCCAAAGCTAAATGATGCTCTTACCTGGTCAAAAATCTTCTTCCCAGCCTATCCATTTGTAAAGCACAACCTAAACAAAAAGGAGAAGGAGATAAAAGAGCAGTTTGAGGGCACTCTAACAGACATACAAAACTATATCAGCAACTACTCACTACTCGAAAAAGTGCTAGACCGCAAGGGCTACCTAATGACCGTTGACAATATTGTAAACGGCAACACCATCTTTTTAAGACTACTTAGAAACGCTCTTGATGATTATGTTGAGATACGAGATGTCAATGTTTCACTGCAGGGTCTGACAGATGACGAAAAGACCATACTCAACTTTGCCTTTACAAACTCTAAAAATCTGCGCGGTTTTCAAGATATTATCTCTAGCCTTTTAGAGATAAGGGTTTATCACGAGGCGGTAACTTATGAAGAGCTTAACAAGGACAAACTCTCAAAGATAATCGACTTTGAAAACATCCGCAACCGCATAGTATCTTTAAAAGAGGATGAGAAACGCATCTCCCAAGAGATAGCAATAGAGAAGTTTAAAGATGAGTACGTAGAGCATTTCAACTCTGACCCAGAGAGCAAAAATTATCTATATCAGATAACCAAACAGCAAGGTCTTATGCCAATACGTAAGATGATGGACTTATACGGCGATTATCTATTAAAACTTTTCCCATGCTGGCTACTTTCACCAGAAAGTGTTTCAACTATCTTCCCACTCAAAAAGGACTTATTTGACATAATCCTATTTGATGAAGCCAGCCAGGTGTTTATTGAAAATACTTTGCCTACCATATATAGAGGTAAATATATAGTTGTAGCCGGCGACTCTAAACAGCTTAGACCTACTGCGACATTTATGAAACGCTATTTAGGTGGCGACAATGATGACGAGCTTGACCTTGCAACGCAGGCAGCCCTTGAGGTAGAAAGCTTGCTCGACCTTGCAACCTCACGTTATACCAGTACCAATCTTACCTATCACTATAGAAGTAAGAATGAGGAGCTTATCAACTTCTCAAACTATGCTTTTTACGATGGCAAACTGCAGATTGCACCTAATATCTCAAAGAATGTAGGCAATAAGCCTATTGAGAGAATAAAGGTGAACGGCAAATGGATAAATAGACACAACGAAGAAGAGGCAAACGCTATAGTAAGCCTTCTTAAAAAACTTATCAAGAACAAACGTAATAAAAGCTCAATTGGTATCATTACTTTTAATACCGAGCAGGAGAACGCCATTGAGGACGCTATTGACAGAGAGTGCCAAAAGGATACCGCCTTTCGCGATGCCTACATTAGAGAGCAAAACAGAAAGGAGAACGGCGAGGATACTTCAATCTTTATCAAAAACCTTGAAAACGTGCAAGGTGATGAGCGCGATATTATCATTTTTAGCATAGGCTATGCAAGAAACGAGTACGGCAGGGTGGTTGCTCACTTTGGACCGCTGTCTGTTGAGGGTGGCGAGAACCGTCTAAACGTTGCCATAACTCGCGCAAAAGAGAAAATTTATGTTGTAACAAGTATTGAACCTGAGGAGCTCGCAGTCGAAGGCACCAAAAATGCCGGACCTAAGATATTTAAGAGCTATCTAAAATATGTTAGGGCGGTATCAAACAAAAAGAACAAGGAAGCCGAGTTTATTCTAAATAGCTTTAAGCCAAGCCTGCCAGAGTCAAACGAGGTGATTGTTGAAAATCAACTTGAAAAGTATATCAAAGAAGACCTTACCAAACTTGGCTACAGCGTAGAGACCAACCTCGGCAATACCGACTATAAGATTTCTCTTGCCGTATACGACAAAACACTTGATAGATACTTGCTTGGTATAGAGTGCGACTACGCAGCTTATAGAAGCTCTGACTCAATACTCGAACGTGACGTTTATAGAAATAAATTTCTTGCCTCACGTGGCTGGAAGATTATGAGGGTATGGTCGCGCGACTGGTGGCTTAACAAAAACAAGGTTATAAATAATATAGTCAAGGCGATAAATGCCTCTAAAAAGAGCTTAGAGGGAGGCAAGTAATGGACATACTCAACTCAGTTACCTCAATTATCATTACAATTTTAGGGCTGTTTTATGCCTACAATGTTATTTATCTTATCATTGGCTTCTTTGGTAAGAGCAAAAAGTTTGAAGAGACAGGCGAGAAGAAAAAATACGCCATAGTCATCTCTGCCAGAAATGAAGAGAAGGTAATTGGCAATCTTCTTGACTCACTAAATAAACAAAATTATGATAAAAAACTATTAAAAATATTTGTTGTTGCCGACAACTGCACTGATAATACTGCAAAGATTTGTCGCTCAAAAGGTGCAACAGTCTATGAAAGATTTGACCCAAGTAAAGCTCGAAAGGGCTGGGCGCTAGAATTTTTATTTGAAAATATAAAAAGAGACTATGGCATTGAGACGTACGATGGCTATATAATATTTGACGCAGACAATGTGGTGGATTCAAACTTTGTCCACGAGATAAACAAAGCCATGGTAAAAAATTCGGGGGGGGTCGCTGTCGGCTACCGAAACACGAAAAACTTTGGAACGAACGTGATATCCTCAGCCTATGGACTTCACTTCGGGCGAAGCATACTGACGCGTCATAGACCGCGTCAGCTGATAGGCTCGGCAACCCACCTTGCAGGTACCGGCTACTGCATATCCTCCGAACTTCTTCGCGACGGCTGGCACTTTCACACTTTGACCGAAGATACCGAATTTACTATGGACTGCGTGTCAAAGGGCGTCAAGATTGTCTACTGCGAAGAGGCTGAGTTTTATGACGAACAGCCAACCAACTTTTTTGTCGCCTTTCGTCAAAGAATGCGCTGGACAAGAGGTCGACTTGTTGTCTTCTTTAAATACTTTACAAGACTTGTTAAAGGTATCTTTAGGTGCAAGAATGGCAGGTGGGCTTGCTATGATATGTTAGCTTACGTCTCGCCAAATGCACTTTTTAAACTTGTTATATCTGCAATCTATCCAATTACCTCTGGGATTATTGCCCTTGCAAGCCATCAGGCTCTGCCATATGTGACCTGGCTCACTGCAATAGGTAGCGGAATACTATCGTCATACCTTGCAAACTTTGGTCAAGGCATTTTAATCTTGATAAAGGAGCAAAAACACATCAAGTGCTCAAAATGGAAACAGGCATTTTATGTTCTGTGCTGGCCGTGGTTTGACCTAATAAATATCCCACTTTTAATTCTAAGCTGTTTTATACCTGTCAAATGGAAACCAATTTTACATAAGGATACCACTAAAATTGAGGAGCTTACAGGCGACGAGCAAGAGGTCATCGAGCCTTCTTTTCAGCCAGCGCCACAAAATCCTGATGGACTTACGGTAATACCACTGCCATATAAGACACGCTCACTTGCGCAGACTATCCCAACCCTTTGCCGTGATTACGATATGGTTAAAGAAAGGTATAAAGACTTAAGACTTTAAAAGATAAAGAAAAGCGACCTAAAAGACTTGCAAAATCTCTAAGAAGCATCTTAGAGATTTTTGTTTAGAAACAAAATTTTTGTTTCTAAACTTTAAAGTCCCGCTAAAAAGCGGGACTTTAAGCAAGTCTTTCTCTTTTTTTTGTCACATTTTTACTTAATTATTTTATATTGTTATTAGGGGCAGTGCGGAAAAAGGAATACCAATGAGCAATATTGCTATCACCATTATCGGCATATCTTTTATATTTTTAATGACCACTCTCGGTTCGGCAGTCGTTTTTCTCTTTAAAAATAAAATAAGCGAAAAAGCAAATAGCCTATTTTTAGGTTTTGCCTCAGGGCTTATGATTGCCGCTTCTGTCTGGTCGCTAATCTTGCCATCAATAGAACAGTCAGAAAATTTAGGGAACCTCGACTTCTTACCTGCCTCTTGCGGAATTATACTTGGTTGCATCTTTTTAGTAATCATGGATAAGGTCTTACCATATTTACTTAAAAAAGATAGAAAAAGCGGTCAAAAACAGAGATTAAGTAAGTCTGGCAAACTATTTTTAGCGGTCACTTTACATAATGTGCCAGAAGGCCTCGCGGTCGGACTTGCGTATGGCAATGCCTTTATAATCGGGGAGGTGTCAGCTTTTATGTCGGCGCTTTGGCTTGCTATTGGGATAGGACTTCAAAACTTCCCTGAGGGTAGCGCTATAAGTCTGCCAATGAAGGAGCAACTTGGCTCCAAGAAAAAAGCTTTTCTCTTTGGAACGCTTAGCGGACTTGTCGAGCCTATAATGGCATGCGTTGGCATATGGCTATCAACCAGCCTTTCACATCTGATGCCATGGTTTTTATCCTTCTCAGCTGGAGCCATGCTCTTTGTTGTTGCCGAGGAGCTTCTCCCTGATGCCAAAAACAGCCATCCAAGCAATATCGGCTCTTGGGGATTTATCTTTGGCTTTGTACTTATGATGATACTTGACGTCGCACTGGGATGAATAATTAGATAAAATATGTAAAAAATATAAGAAAAAAGTCGAAAAATGGTGAAAAATTCTAATTTTTTATTAAAAAGCGAGTAAAATGGCATATTACAACTATCACGCAGAGATTAAAAAACTAATTTTGTCAGGCAGGCTTATCGGCTATCAATTTGTTGACGATTACAATGGTATAAGGCCAGCGCTTGTCCTATATTTTTCAGACCATCGACCTATGCCTATTCGTAGCTATCGCTGGGAAGAGTACTTGCCTTTGCTTGTCATGCAAAGCGATAAAATAAAAGAGATAAAAAATGATAATAGAAAAGATAAAAAATGATAATAAAAATTGTTTTTCGCTATATTTTTTGATAAAATAATAAAATAATTTATTTTATGCGTTGACAATAAAGAACAAAGAGTGTATAATTAAATATAGGAGGATAGATAAATGGCAACTAAAAAATCATCAACAACAAAATCAAGTAGCAGTAAATCTTCAAGCTCATCTAGCTCTAAAAAGACAGTTTGGGGACTTAACAAAATTTCATTTTGGACTATTGTTGCTGTAACTTTCTTATATGCTGTATCACTTATTTTGTCAGCTATAAATGCAAGCAAATTAAATACAGTAATCAAAGCATTGCAAGGTATTGCTACAGCAATTATGATTGTTATCGTTGCAATTCTTGCATGGCGTTATGTAAGATCAAAACCAGTTGTATGGAAAGTACTTTACGTAATTTGTTTGCTAATAGTTATTGCAGGTATTATAGTCCCACTTTGCTTGATATAGAACAAAAAACAAAGTTTTAAAAGACGTTTCAACTTAGAAACGTTTTTTATTTAATGATAATAATTTAGATTTTTAAGAGATTTACTCTTGCAAAAATGTTTTATTTGTTATATAATATATAATATATAATTTTAATAACATAAAAACTAACTTTTTAGGGAAAACTAGAGGTAAAAATGAAAACATCTAAAGAAACAAAGTCAAAAGAAAAGTCAATACCACTTAATAATTTTTTATTGCCACTTTTATTTATCGTCTTTGCGATAATATTTGAAATGGCGAACTTTTTGTATTTAGGTTTTCGTAACGCTGATGGCAATCTAATGGTGCTTCCATCCTATTTTCTCTTTGATTTAGCTATCATTCTAATGCTAGCAGGTCTTATCTATGTAGTGCAAAATAAAATTGCAGTGCAGATACTTTACTATTTTCTTTTGTTTGTGCAATGCGCATTAAATATTGCAAACTCTACGATGTATAGCATTTTTGGTGATATATTATCCTTTGACCTATTTTATCTAGGCGGTGAGGCGACCTCATCTTTATCAATCGACCTCATCGATTGGGGCGGAGTTTTTCTTAATTTTGGACTTTTTGCTCTTATGGTTACGGCTAGCATTTTGCTTGTCAAATATAATAAAAGAAAGCTTACAGTAAAATACTTTTCAAAATTTGTAATAGTACTCGCTTTATTTATACTTGCACAATCTATGGGCTTAGGACTTTATCAGGCTCAAGAATACTCGCTTGCTGGAACGGTTGCCGGCGAAACCGAGATAGAAAGCAGTGATAAATACCTTTGGGATAACTTCCAGTTTAAACTAGACGCTTTTAAAAAGTTTGGTAATTACGGCTTTTATACAAAAAGTGTATTAAACCTTATGTTTAACGAAGAGGTACCCGAAGACCAGTTGCAGTCATATTCTGACTACATTGACGCAGGCTATCACGAGGCTGACTTAACCGCTCCACTATATGGCGATAATCTAATAGTCATTTTGTGTGAGAGTTTAGACTGGTTTGGTATAGACCCGTATAACACTCCAACTCTTTACAGTCTTGCAAGCGGGAATAACTCGATAGTTTTTACAAACTTCTATGCAAGAAACAGAACAAACAACAGCGAAGGTATAGTCCTAAACGGCAGTATGCCAAAAGATATTTCAATAAACGCAACACTTGAAAATGGCTACAACTTTGATTATGCTCTTCCAAAACTATTTAAAGCAACCTCTGGAAACGTTGAGACTGTGGTCAACTATGTGCATTGCAACGATGCAAGCTATTATGGTCGTGATGTAACTCACACTCAGGGACTAGGCTTTGATAACCTTTACACAATAGAGGACTACACCGGCGACCAGGTAAAAGCTGGTTGGGGTAAATGGATATCAGACTATGACTTTACCAAAAATCAGATTGACAATATCCTGCCAGATACCGATAGATTTATGACCATGGTTACCATGATGTCCTCGCACGGACCATACACTTACAACAATCCATATTTTCAAGAATACTATCAAATCTATCTAGATAACTATGAAAAATACGCTGAATGGAATACAAACAACACAGATTTCATCCTGCCAGAGAAAGATGACGAAATTTTCATGCACTACAAAGGCGCCATCATGGATATGGATAGAACGGTTGAAAATATTATAACCGAGCTTAAAACAAGAGGACTTGAAGACAACACCTCAATTGTACTCTTTGCCGACCACAATGTTTACTATAACGACTTAAGCTTGAAATTGAAAGGAATTGACAAATCTGAGTATTACGAAACTTATGCCTACAACATACCACTTATGATATACAGCCCAAAACTTACTAACGGCGAAGGGATATTTGTTGACGACTTTTGTAATACTTACGATGTCCTGCCTACCATTTGCGATATTTACGGACTGCCATATAACTCAAACCTGCTTTTTGGCTACTCAATTTTCAGCGAGGAGATTAAAGATTCTTTCTTTGTATCCTATCTTAACGGAATGTTTACCGAAAACATTTACAGCCTTAACATAACCGATATATTTATAGTGGGCGAGAATGTAACCGAGGAGGAGATAGCAAGGTTTAATGAAAATGCTAATAAATTTTATAACAAACTATCAATTTTAGAGACCATCTACGAAAATGGAATAAATGGCACAATAAATTTAACTTCATCCTATGTTTAAATGTCAAAAAAAGATTTTTGAGAATATATAATGTTATGTTCTCAAAAATTTTTTTAAATAAGAATAATTTACTTAACAATATTGATAAGATAGAAGAAATCTCAGGCAAAAAGACTTGCGTTATGATAAAGGCTAACGCGTATGGTCATGGCATGAAGGAAATATTGACTATTTTAAATGATAGGGTGGATTTTTTTGGCGTATCAAATCAAAGCGAAGGACTATCAGCAAGAAAGTACACAAGTAAGGATATTATAGTCTTTGGTGCCTGCGAGGACTATAAAATATGCATGCTTAACGATGTGTCGTTTGCTCTTTTTTCATTAAATGACGCTAAAAAGATAATAAAAATAGCGCAAAAATATAAATTAAAGCCAAAAATGCACCTTTGTATCAACACAGGCATGAATAGGTATGGAATTAAAAGCAAAAGAGATTTTGTCAAGATTATTGCTTTTTTAACTAAAAAGGGCTACCAGCTTGCTGGCGTCTATACTCATTTTTCTTCGCTCACCACTGATAGAGAATACACCGAAAGACAGAAAAAACTATTCTTTGACTACCTTTCTCTTCTTCCATCCTCATGGAAAACTATCAAACATGTTGGCGGAGGACGTAGTATTTTCGAAGGTCTTGATGTCGATATGTTCAGAGTGGGGCTTGAGGCATACGGCTATGGCAACGACTTTGTAAAACCAGTTCTCAGCGTGGAGAGCGAGCTTGTAGACATCCAAAAGGTTAGCGCTGGTGAGCATGTGGGTTATCTTTGCGGTTATACTGCAAAAGAGGATATGACGATAGCAACCATTCCACTTGGCTATGGCGACGGCTTTCCGAGAAAAATGTCAAATAAGCTTATAGTTAAGATAAACGGCAAACAGTCGCAGAGCACAGGCAATATTTGCATGGACGCTTTTATGGTAGATGTCACAAATATAACCTGTAAAATCGGCGATAGGGTGGTTATCATGGAAAACGCCAGCCTCCTTGCACCACTTATTGACAGCACCGAATACGAAGTGCTTACCAACCTCTCAAAGTTTAGAGGCGAGAGAATAATTGTATGACTATGATTTATTACAATTAATTTTTCTTTGCACCTTCTTAAAGTTACCATCTTTACAATGTAATAATTTTGTGCTATAATACTTGCATGAAAAAAGAAAAGTATAGCATGAAAGAAGAATTGAAAGAGGAGCTTAGGTCTACTACTCAAAACGTAAAACCAGAGGACCTTGATATGGACGAAACGGTTGACGATAAGTACACAAGCTCGGTATTTGAAAAGTTTAAAAATGGGCAGACAAAAAACGGCTGGTTTAAATGGTCGGGAATTTTGTCTATGATTTTTGGTGTGTACTGCATTTTAAGCATGGTGATTCTCGGCATAGTTTTTGCAGTGCAGAGTGATAGCCTCCTCGCACAAGTTGCTCACGGCTATGATTATGACGGAACTCGCACTAAGGTGATAGTTTGCATAATAGTATTTACCATAGTTGGCATAATAGGCTTTTTTGTTGGGCTAAAAATCAAGTCATACTCAAAATATACCAAAGAGCAGTTAATAGAGAGCTTAGGCGCTGTTATAGGTATGTCGGTATTACAGTTCTTCTTCGGCGGACTTATATTTGTCGTGTTAACTCTTGTTGGTTATTTTGTAGGTATAGGCTCAGACTATGGAGCAATTTATTACAACAGAATTGATAACTCATCTTCTCAAAAAAGACGACTTGCCGAGGCTAAGAAAATGTACGAGGATGGCATAATTTCTTATGCAGAATATCAGAATTTAAGACAAAATATCCTTCGCGATGTAGATTTTGATTAATTATAGAAATAATAAAATATAATGATAAAATATTTATTAAAAAATATGAAATAAATATTAAATTAAAATATTAAAATAACATTAAAATTAATTAAAAAGATAACTAAAAAACCTAAAGATTAATTTTCTTTAGGTTTTTGTATAATATTAACTATTTTTTAATTTAAAATTAATAATTTTTTTATTTAATTAATATTTTTATTTTATTTTTTATTCGTCAGCGTAATTATTAAAATATCCAGTAATTAAAACAATAGGTGTGCCTTTATCTCCACTACCACTTGTAAGGTCAGAAAGTGACCCAAGTAGGTCGGTTATTCTTCTAGGAGTGGTGCCAAGTGATATATTTTGATTTTTTAAATTTTTTGCTTTTTTACTGATAATTTCTTTGATTGCCTCTTCTGCCTGCTTGCCTTTAAGGTCTCCTATTTGATTGTCAGCCACATATTTTAATTTGATTTCATTAGGCGTACCTTCAAGACCGATTGTGTAGGCAGGGGATACAACTGGGTCGGCAAGCTCCCAAATGCCACCAACTGGGTCTTTGAAAGCGCCATCGCCGTAAACCATGCACTCCATCTTTACGCCACTTACTTCATTGAGCTTTTTCTGCAATTTCTTAACGAAACTCTTGGTGTCACGCGGAAATAGTTTAAGCTTTTCATCGGTTGAGAGGTTGGAACCAAGCACACCATACTCTTCGTTATAGCCACTACCATTTACCGGAGCGTTTAAAATCTCGTCAAGTGTAATAACCTTTTTAGCACCTCGACTGAGTAGCAGGTTTTTATTTCGATGCCTTGAGTGAATATCTGCGCTTATCACTTTTTTAGTATACTTTAAAATGGTAGTAGGGTCATTTGAAAGAATTATTTGGCACTTTTCACCGCATATTTGTTTGTAGTAGTCAATATAGTCTAGCCCAGTGAAAGGATGCTCAATCTTGCCAACTAGTTTATAGAATTGCTTGTCGGTATAAGTCTTGTTAAAGTTTGTTATGCCAAGCTCGTACAGTCTGTCAATAGAAACAAGCGGGTTACCAACCTCGTCAAAAGGGTAGGAAAGCTGTATAACCAAACTGTCACAGCCTCTTGCTATTCCCTTTAGAATATTAGAAAAGCGGTTACGTGAAAGTATTGGCAAAATAACTCCAATCTTGCCTTCTCCCATCTTCGCTCTCACATCGGTTGCGATGTCGTCAACTGTTGCAAAGTTGCCCTGACTTTTTGCCACAACCGCCTCGGTAACCGCAACGATATCACGATCTTTTAACTTAATTTTTGCCTCTTTTGCCGCCTTCATAACACACTCAGCAGTGATTTCAACCAGGTCGTCACCAGGTCTGATAATTGGAGCTTTTACTCCTAAAGAAATGGTACCAATATTTTTCATTTTATCTCCTTATAAAATCATGATAGCATAATTTTTAAAAAATTAAAAACAAAAGCGCAAGTATTGTAATAATAATTTATAAAAAAAGTTAAAAGATATTGAAATTATTTTTTAAAAATGATATAATACTAATAGTAAAAGGAGAATTATTATGTGGTTTTTTGGTAAAAAGAAAAAGAAAAAAGAAGAAGAGGCAAGACTAGCTCAAGAAAAAGTAGCTAAAGAAAAAGAAGCTCAGGAGAAAGAGGCTGAAAAAACTTCTAAAGAAGAGCAAAAAGAAACTCCTGAAAAGCAGGTAGCACAACCTGAGACTAAAGAAACAAGCAAGGAAACAAAAGCTGAGCCGAAAGCGAAGAAGACTCCAGCTCAAAGCAAACAAAAAGAGTCTGCAGAAGAAGAGGTTGAAGAAAACAAGGAGCCTGCTCGCAAGTCAATGTACCGCGTTATCTTTGATAAAGAGGACAAGATGTGGAAGATAAAAAAGGATGGCGCAAAGCGCGTCATTGACAGCAAAAAGACAAAAGAGGAGGCACTCGCTCGCGTACAAGAGCTCAGCAAGAGTCAGGACGCCAAATTTGTAGTTTACAAAAAGGACGGCAAATTCCAAAAGAAAGCCAATCTCAATTTAAAAAATAATGATGAAGAGTAATTTTTCTTTATTTTAAAGTTCCGCTTTTTTGCGGAATTTTTATCACACAATTTTATTTAAAAATAAATAATTGCAAAAATTTAATCAAAAAGGGCTAAATTTTATTAAATTTTTATAAAAACCTAATAATTTTATTAATTTTTAATTATTTTTATAAGTGAAATAATTTATTTTCGGAGAATTTATGGATGTAAAAATTTTAAAAAGCAAAGATGGTATTACGATTATAAATGAGTATATAAAGGATATTAAAGGTATATCTATGAGGCTTAGCTTTATGGCTGGTGGCTTTAATGACCCAATAGGCAAGGCTGGGCTTGCTCATTTTTGCGAGCATGCACTTCTCGGCTTTTCAACGTCTCGCTATGAAAGGAATGAAAAATCGAGAAAGATACGTGAGTTTCAGTATATAAACGGCTCTACAACCGGCTATACAGTAGACTTATGGATAGAGGAGACAAAAGACAAGTTTGAAAAAGCTTTAGACCTTATTACAGAGGCGTTTACAGGTATCCAGTATACCCCAGAAAATTATAACTCAGAGTACAAAATAATAAATGACGAAATAAAGACGAGGACCAAAACAAATAGTGGTTTGCTAACATATATTTCTAACAAACAACTTGCAAAAAGCAAAGAGATAAGGAATAAAGAGTTTTCTTTTGCCGGCTCGGTAGAGTCACTTGATAAAATCAAACTAAAAGACTTGGAAAATTTTATAAATACCTATTTTACCAAAAAGAACCTAATAATCGGCGTAGTCGGCAACATTAAACCAAACGAGACTAAACACTTGGTAGAGAAATATGTGTCACCTCGATTAAAAGAGGGTGAAAAACTAGGTTTTTCTAGACTAGATAACCTTGGCGACAGGGCCCCAACATATATCTATGAGACCTCTTTTGAAAAGGGCAAGGCGCTAATTTCCATAGATTATGCTATTGAAAAACTCCCAAGGGAGAAATATTTTGATAGAAGAACAAGCGCACTAAATGCGGTGATAAATAGTATGTTATATGATGTTATGTTTATGTATTTTAGACAGAACAAAGAACTTTGCTATAGTTGCTCGTCAAATTTTTATCAATATATAGATACTACTATGCTTAGTACTGCCATTTTCTGCCAAGAAGAAAATCTTCAAAAGGTAATTGACGCCTATCCAGAATTTATACAAAACCTATCTTCCTCTTTCACTAAAGAACTTTTTGAAAAGAAAAAGGAGAAACTTCTTAGTAGCATAAATTTCGATTTAGAGCCTATTGAAAGAAAGGTGTCATCAAATTTACGCTCGTACAACAACTTTGGTGATATAAAGGGCAAGGAAGAGTATGATTTTTACCATAAATTGTATGCAACCTTTACCTATGAAGAGGTATTAGAGCGACTTAATAAACTAAAAGGCGTAAAACCTACAATTATCATCATCTCAGACGACAAACAATATGATGATTTTAATTATAAAGATTACTGCAAAAAGGTTGTAGTTAAAAAATAATCATAAATTAGCGAAAAAAATAATCATTGAAATAAAACCCGCATAGCTAAACAAAAATACATACCTTAGCATAAGCTTAATGGTATGTATTTTTTATTTTAAATCAAACTACTTAAATTTTTCTGGTAATTTTTCTTTCAGCACGGTGATAATTTCATTAAAGATAATATCAGGCTCTTTGGTAGCATCTAGACAATAAAACCTCTCTTTTTCAATATTTGAGATAAAATTATAGCCTTTTGCCACCTTCTCATGAAAGTCAAGCCCTTCCTTTTCAATTCTGTCCATTTCGCCCATCTTTGCCTTACGTTTAAAAGCCTCGCTTGGCGATATTTTAAGATAAAAGGTGAGGTCTGGCTTTAGCGGACCAATTATCTTTTTAGTGAGCGTTAATATATCCTGTGCACTCATTATCCCGCGTGCCATACCTTGATAAGCAATGGTGGAGTCATAAAATCTATCAGCGATAACCACTTTTCCTTGTTGAAGGGCAGGCTTAACACATTTTTCAATGTTTTCAACTCGCGCTGCACAAAAAAGTAACAACTCTGTCATAGGTAGGGGTTTGTCTTCTTCATAGTTGAGAAGTAACCGCCTAATTTTATCGGTAAGTGGAGTTCCTCCTGGCTCGCGTACAAACAAAAAGTCATCTTTATTTTTGAGCGTAGAAATATATTCCTTTAATTTTTTTACTTGAGTTGACTTACCGCAGGCTTCTCCACCTTCAAAAGTGATAAAATATCCATTTTTCATAATTTAGTGCCTTTTTTATCAAAATTGTTGTATTTTTTAATCAAAAACCACGTTTTTCTTTAAAAAAGTGAAATTTTTGTTTTTACCATAATTTTTTAAATTTTTTTAAATGTGATTTAATTTTTAAAATTTTTACTCGTGATGACAGTGGCATTCTCCGTGCTCGTGGTCACAACATGCGTGGTCATCACAAATGTCAACCTCTTCAACATATTTGTTAAGGTCAAAAGCTTTGTAGATGTTTTCTGGCATTTGTTCGGTAGTTGTGTAACCAGGGTCGGCACAAAGCACCTCAACAATACGGTTGACAACTGACGCACAAGTAAGCTCGGCAGTTGACGGACGCTCAATCACCACACGGGTAGTTGGCTCGCCTTCAATGGTCCAGTCGTTGCAGTCGTAATCATCCGGACCATAGACTTTGCCAATACACTCACTTTCAATAGTGATGCCTTCCTTAGTCTCAGTGGTCACCACCGCACTTAAGCCGGTGCATTGACCTTTGGCTATGGTCATATTAAGGGTAGTGCTGTGAATTTCCTTTTCTGCAATCTGAGGAACTGACTTTTGCGTTTGTTTTGTAACGTGCAAGCCTAGCTTAGACGCAAGCCAGCCATTTACATTCCACATATAGCAAGGTGAAAACTCGCCAGCATTGATTTTTTTCTTGAGCTCCTCATCTGAGATGTTTTCAGGGTCACTTATCTCCTTTTTAAATTGCTCTTTAGTAAGACCTGCTCCATGCACGCGCGCAAGACTGATGCCATAGTCTTCAACGTTATAGCTAGACTTGCCTTTAATTTTTACAATCTTGGCAGTTGCTCCTCCAATAACACTTATAAGGTTGCCCCAGAATACATCCTGATAACCACTTCCGCAAATTGTGCAACCATTCTCTTTGGCAAGCTTGTCCAGCTTTTTAGCAAGCTTTGGACAGGAATTCTGTGCATAAAATGCCTCTTCACAAGTTGAAATAGCGTTGACACCATTGCGTGCACAAATTTCATAGACAGGGTAATTTTCTTTAAAAATACTTGTCGTTGTAATGATTGCAACGTCTACCTTATGTGTTTGCAGGAACTTTTCAAATTCTTTTGCATCCTGCACCTTAACATTAAGTTTTTTCTCGCTTCCAATAAGCTCTGATATATCCATTCCGATTTTACTCTCGTCAATATCAAAAGCTCCAATAACTTTAACACCTTTTTCAAGCGCGTACCTGATTGTGTAAGAACTCATCTTTCCGCACCCGTATTGTACCATAGTAATTTTTCTCATAATTAACCTCCAATTTTAGTATACTTGATTTCGGAATATTATGCAAACAAAACAGGAAAAATCTCTAATAATAAAAAGCGCAACAATATGGATAATTTTATGATGGTTTATGAAGTTTTCAGTTTTTATTCCTCAGGACCATATTCTATTGGATGCTCTTTAAAGTAGTTGTAGATTACATTTGCAAGAGTCGCGTTTACGCCAGGTACTGTTGAAAGCAGGTCAACATCAGCTTTGGCAATTTCTTCGCTAGTACCAAATGCTTTTAGCAGTGCGTCGCGTTTCTTTGGACCTACACCAGGTATATCGTCAAGCATCGTCTTAGTCTCTTTCATGTCACGCAATTTTCTATGATAGATAACGGCAAACCTATGTGCCTCATCTCTCACACGTTGTAAAAGTTTAAGCTCGGCGCTACCCGGTTTTAAAATAAGGGGAGAAGAGCGGTCAGGCAGATATACCTCTTCAAGTTTTTTTGCAAGACCTATTATTTCGATATCCTTTTCAAAGCCGTACTCTTTTAAAATCTGGTAGGTTGAAGAAAGTTGACCTTTGCCACCATCTATGACGATAAGATTAGGTTTTTCTCTAAAACTTTCGCCGTTTTTCTCTTGCAAGCGTTTAAGCCTACGCGAAAGGGCTTCGGCAAGAGAGGCAAAGTCGTTAGAGCCTTTTACCGTTTTTATCTTAAACTTGCGGTAGTCTTTTTTGCTAGCCTCACCATTTTTAAAAACTACCATTGAGCACACCTTATTAGTACCACTAATGTTGGATATATCATAGCATTCAATTCTAAGAGGAGGCTCTTTTAGTCCTAATTTCTCTTGTAGACTCTTAACCGCACCCATAGTGTTGTTGTATTTTAGCCTTTCCTTTTCAATGTATTTGTTTAGATACTCTTTAGCATTAACGAGCGCCATATCAAGCAGATTTTTGTTAACCCCATGTGGATTAGTTATAATGTTGACCTTTTTATTGAAAAATTCATATAAAAGCTCTTTATCTTCAATGTCATGCGATAAAATAATCTCGTTTGGCACGAGTAGGTTTTGATAATATTGCACAATAAAGTTGAAAAGCGTTTGACCTTCTTCCAGCTCGGCGTCAAGACAAGGGTAGGAGATTATACCCAAGATTTTGCCGCCACGCACCACCATATTTGTGATAACACCACTTAAGCCGTCAGTATAATAGGCAAAGACATCCTTACTGACATCTTTAGGCAGATTAGCAACCACCCTTTGCTTAAGCTTTGCAATCATCTTAAGCCTATCTCGCAAGAGGATGGCGTTCTCAAAATTCTCATTTTGAGCAGCTAAATTCATCTTTTCAGTTAAAATTTGCTCAATTTCTTCATCATTTCCATTTAAAAAGTTGATAACTCTGTCTATTTCCTTTCTGTAGTCATCTTTTGATATTCTTTTTGTGCAGGGTGCCGAACAAAGCCCTAGCGAGTAGTTTAAACACTCCCGCTTTGCCATAGAGGTCTCTGTGATTTTAAGGCTGCAAGTGCGTATTTTAAAAGCCGAATTAATAGTTTTCACAATCTCACGCACATCAATTCCTGCAAAGTATGGTCCAAAATACTTTGCGCCGTCTTTTTTAACCTTTCTTACTATTTCTAGTTTAGGAAAGGGTTCTTTCATGTCAATTTTGATATATGGAAACTGCTTACCATCTTTCAAGAGGATATTGTAAAAAGGTTGGTATTTTTTGATGAGGTTACTCTCAAGCGCCAACGCATCCATCTCACTCATTGTGATAAAATAGTCAAAATGGTCGACATTATCTACCATCGCCTGCACTTTGGATGGCTTAGGCGAATTCCTAAAATATTGACTAACTCGGTTTTTTAGATTTTTTGCCTTGCCAACATAGATAACATTGCCGTCCTTATCTCGCATAACATACACGCCAGGCTCTTTAGTCAAGACCTTTAACTTTTCTCTAATTCTTTCATTCATATAGATATTATAGCCAAATTTTCTTTTCAAGCCAAATGTTTTTCACAAATACGCCATTGACATTACTAAGATAAAAGAGTATAATTTTTATATGAAAAATGTTGAAAAAGTACTAAAAATACTAGATTATGCTAAAGACCTTTTTTTCTACTTATATAGCGACCAAAACCTTAGCTACAATGATGCTTTACAAAAAGTTGCAGAAGATCGCAAAAATGACCCCGATTTTGAGGCTACCTTGTTTCAAAATGACAATGATACAATTATCAACGTGCTAAGTAGCCATTTTGCAAACCGCCAATTCGTGCTTTTGCAGGAGGTTTTAAATCGCTATCAAAACAATGAAGGGTCAATACTAATCAGTCTATCTCAAGATAAGCAGTTCAAAGCCCTTCGTAATGAGATTTTTGGAGAAGATTCTAAGATAAAAGGGGAGGCAGTTGCTACAATAATCGGTGGACTGCGAAACGCCTTTGCTCATGGTAATTTTGAAGACCAATCTTTTGACGATAAAATAACATTAAACTACTACTCTAAGACACTAAAATCAAGCCTACAAACAAGTATCACTCCAATGCAAATCTCTCAACTACTAAATATAATCATATCACACACAATTAGACATGATTGTCGTCCAGAATATATTTGGAACACTGAGAAATCAAGGGATTTTTTAAAAACTAAAACACTAGATACCTATGTTAGAAAACTAGCAATAAGAAGGTTGCAAGTAAATGGTAAAACATATAAAAAGATATATCTTGACAATGTGCAAAGACAATGCCTAAAAACATTATTTAAAAACAATAACACAAGCGGAATAAGCGACCATTTTGTGACAGAAAAACTACTTTTTAACAATGTTGAAAAGGCAAACCAGCTTAGTAATCTTATTAATCTATTAAATTGCATAAAACATGCCGATTATGGCAAAAGTGCACCTTTCCAAGATATTTTGTATACAATTACCACATTTTTTTCAGAAGAATTAAACATGCCGATAGAAGAATTAAAGTATGACCTTAGTGATAGGATGACAATGCTTAATATCATGATTTGTGAGCTTGTCTATATATTAGGCTTGCTTGAAAAAGATGTAGGACTTACGACAACGGCACATTTTAAATATCTACCTCAGCACATCAAAGGAATGAGTGGCGTGGAACGATTGCGCGACTCACTTGTCCATGGAAGATACATCTTTGACGGCGGAGATAGGGTTTACTTTTATGATGGAAGAGATAATTACCATCTCGAATATATGTTTTCACTCAATATCCACGAGCTAATAGCAACCAAAGACGAGCTAACCCAACATTACATCGCAGCAATCCAAGAAAAACAGAATAATGATGAGGACTTTGAAGAAAAAGAGTAAAGGTAATAATTTTAAAGGAGAAAAATTATGTTTTATCATGGTACAAATGTAGGCGGACTAAAAGAACTTAGACCAAAATCGTCAAATCAAGGAAAGTATGTTTATTTTGCGAAAAATAGGCTTTCGGTTTTTCCATATCTAGCAAATCCTTGTCAGGTGGCACTTGATAAAAAGTACGGCAAGGGCGTTAAAACGGTAGATTATAGAATTGCTCAGTATAGATTTACGCCGGAAGGCAAACTAGTGTTTTTTGATGTTTGGGAGAATTACCTTGAGGACACCTTCAAAGGTCAGACGGGCTACATATACTATTTTGAAGATATTGAGGGCGTTACCAGACTAAAGAGTGAGTCGGAGATTTATGGACTTGATAGACCAATCAAGGTCAAAGATGTTGATGTTATACCAGATATTTACCAAGAGCTATTAAGATTAAGTGAAGAGGGACAAGTAGAACTTCAGTTTTATAAAGACTTGCCAGACGAGTACAAAGAAAAACACGCTAAACGATTTTTAGAGACATATAAAAATACAGATAACGAGCTTATCAAAGAAATCTTACACGATAAATTTGAGCTAGTTCGAGAATATGAAAAAAGTTTGCACGAAAATAAAAATAGAGAGTAAAACTTAGCAAAAATTGAGTAAAAATAGCAAAAAATCATTGATTTTTATACAAAATGCGACAAATTTGTCTAAAATATCAAAATTTTTATAAACAAAAAGCCTTCTATTATAATATCAAATAGAAGGCTTATATATTTAAATAAAGTAAATATATATATTTAGACAGTTAGTCTATAAATAATTCTATAAATTCTTGCTCTCTTGTATTTTTGCAAGACAATCTTCTTTGCTAAGTTGCCACTGCTCGCCAGTTGCCATATTTTTAAGTGAGTACAGTCCGCTTTGCACCTCATTTTCACCCACGATTAAAATAAATGGTACTTGCTTTCTGTTTGCTTCTTTCATTTTTGACTTAAAGGAACGATTTTCATAGTTAACCTCACAGGCTACCTCTTCACGAAAGTATGATTGAAGCTTAAGACACTCCAGCAAAGTCTCGCCCATTGGTATAATATGCAAGGTGGTATTTGTAAGTTTAAACTCTGGAAGCATACCACTTTGGTCAAGTAGGTCAAATAGACGAGTTAACCCTATACTTAATCCCACGCCTGGCATTTTTTTATCGGTATAGTATCCGGCGAGGTTGTCATACCGCCCACCACCACAAACTGTTAAGAACTCAGGGTGGTCAGGCACCATCGCCTCAAATACAGTACCCGTGTAATAGTTTTGCCCGCGAATAATACCAATATCAAGGATATAACCACTCTCATCCACGCCCATAGCTTTGAGATAACTATATACCTCTTTCAGCTCACTTATTCCTTTTTGATAAAGCTCACTCGTGCAAAGTGAAGAAATATCAGCTAAAACTTCACCAAAATTACCGCTTTTAAGAGTAATAGAGATAAGTTTGTCGCAGTCCTCTTGTTTTACGCCAAGGTTTACAAGTTCTTGGACTGCATTTTCTTTGCCAATTTTGCCGATTTTATCAAGCACAGTTAAAACGTCTTGCGTAATCAAACTATAACCAAGCGCATCGCAATAACCAAATAGCACATTGCGGTTTGATATGTGGTTAAGCGTCTTTAAACCAAGTGCCTCAAAGACCTTGCTGACAAGTGCTAAACATTCGGCATCAGCAACAAGTGGGAGCTCGTCAAGCCCTACGATGTCGGCATCACATTGGATAAACTCTCTAAAACGACCCTTTTGTGCCTTTTCTCCACGAAAGACCTTGCCAATTTGATAGCGCTTAAAAGGGAAGGTAATCTCATTGGCATTCATAGCAACATGCCTTGCAAGTGGAACGGTTAGGTCATAACGCATACAAATGTCGGTGTCACCTTTTTTGAAATGATAGACCTCTTTATCAATGCTCCCGCCAGATTTTGCCATAAGAATTTCGCTATACTCAAGCACAGGCGTATCAAGTGGCATAAAACCAGCTTTTTGATAAACTCCTTTGATTTTGTCAATCATATTGTCGAGCACCACCTGCTTGTAGGGTGGAAGCTCCATAAAACCTGACAATTTTCGTGGCACAATAAGTTTTTTCTCGCTCATAATAAAGCTCCTTAGAAATAGAATAGTAGTGTAGTTTAAAGCTTTGATCAAATATCAATGAAGATAAAGCTATTTTTAAGATAATACTTTAAGTATAAAGTAAATGAGACGTTAATTTAACTTATTATTCTTAAAAACAATAGCCAATCTTACTACAATAAAATGATATAATAAATGGGAAAAATTTCAAAACAAAAAGAGGAGATAATATTAAAAATTTTTACAAAATTATGCAAAATGGCAAAAAGTTATCCACGGGGAGTTATCCACATTTCCACATTTAAATATTTATACAAAACCATTTATTTTTATGCAAAATGGCGATTTTTGCCTTGATTTTGACTTATCCACGGAGAGTTATCCACATTTCCACATCAATTTTTGCATATATGGCTGTTTTTGCATATATTTTACATAAATTATTTTTAATTTCTTTTAAAAATTTTTGTGTTTTTCTTGACTTTTTATTTTTTGTCATTTTGGATAAAATTTTTTATATATAGATAGTTATAATTTTATACATAAATTTTGCATGATTTTGCATAATTATAAAACAAAATTTTTAAGTTATCCACAATCTTGTCCAAAAATGACTAAATTTTGGCAAAAATTTTTTTTGTTAAATCTCTTCAACTTTTAGACCTTTTAGTAGGTGACTTGGCTGACTATCGGTCACAAAGAAGAGTTTATGGAGAGCTCTAGTCGAAGAAACGTATAAAATATTTTTATCAATAGTGTTATGGTAGTTGTCAGCACTTGCGTTTGGAATGATAACTGCATCAAACTCGATACCCTTAGCCGCTGCACAGGTGGTGACAAGCACTTTGTTGTTATAGTCCTCAGGCTGAGAGAGCATCACGCATGGGGTGAGCTTATTCAGTTTTTGGTAGACTTCCTTTGCCTCTCTCTGACATTTGCAGACAACGGCAATGTGGTCATATTTTGCGCAACTTTCTTCTAGCACTTTCTTGATTGCTTTTGCTTGGTCAACAGCGTGCAAGATAACTGGCTCTTTGCCACTTCTATTTACAAACTCTACGTCTTTAAGCCCTATAAGCTCGTTTGCAAATTTGGCTATCTCTTTGGTAGAGCGGTAGGTTTTCTTAAGCTCGATAAGTCTGCAGCCTAAAAAGTCGGCGGTCAGTTGCAAATACTCCTCAGGCATATTTTTCTCAATGCACTGATTAACGTCACCAACTACAATGCATGGACACTTCCATAACTTTTTAAATAGGTAGATGTCTACTGGGGTAAAGTCTTGCATTTCGTCAATTATTAGGTACTTAGCCGAGAAATCATGGTCAAAACCATATAAAAAGTACTTGATAGCAAGATAGGTGCCTTTATCCATGTAGTTTATAGTCTTTTTGTTACTTATTTTTAGATTTTCTCTTGCCATAAAGATTTCAAATATCTTGTCAATGTCGCGAATAGGAAAAAATCTATAAAGGATATTCTTAAATCTATCACGTAGAGCCTTGTTCTGCTCTTTAGTGTAATGTCGTGGTTCGCTAAAGACCATAGCATATTGCCAGGCAATCTTGTTGATGCGCTCGTAAAGGTCAAGTCCTTTAAAAGTTTTAAAGAAAAGTTCCTTTGTCTGCTCGGCAGGGAAGTCAATGGTCTCAACGCTGTTGTCTAGACTTTCTTTAACTACAAATGATAGATCTTTTGGAGTAAAAGTCTCAAGGAATGGTCCTTTTAAAAATCTTAAAAGACTATCAAGGTACTCGTAGGACGATTTATACGATATTTCGTTTAGTTTTTCTTGACTTGGATTTGTTGCTATATCGTCAAGCATACTTTCACGCGTTTCTATTGGACGTTTTAACTCGGCACGCGCAATTTGAGCAAAGGTGGTTTCAACCAAATTGTCCTCGCCAAGCTGAGGTAACACCTCTGAGATATAACTTGAAAATACATTGTTAGGTGAGATAATCAGAATATCTGAGCTCTTTATCTGCCCTCTATGCTTGTACAATAGATAAGCCGCACGGTGAAGGGCAATGGATGTCTTACCAGAGCCGGCAATACCTTGCACGAGGATGTTGTCATTTAAATCTTTACGCATGATAGCGTTTTGCTCTTTTTGTATGGTAGAGACAATCTGTTTCATCTTTACTGAGACATTATGAGAAAGTATCTCTTGTAAAATCTCGTCGTTTATTGTAAGGTCGGTGTTAAAGTAGGAGAGCAGTTTGCCGTCCTCTATTTTATATTGTCGCTTTAGAGTTATCTCTCCTTCGTTGAGCTTGTCCGTTTGATAACTTGCCTTGCCAAGATTGTAGTCATAATACATGGAAGATATCGGCGCTCTCCAGTCAACCGCATATGCAACGTTATCTTTTATTATATTACCTATACCTATATAGATATGTTGGATTTTCTTTCTATTCTTTGGCAGGAAGTCTATACGGGCAAAGTATGGGGTGTTTTTTTGAAGGTTAAGTCTTTTATTTTCTTTAACAAGCTCTCCTTCAAAACTTTCAATGTCAGCAAGCGAACTATATATATTTGATAGGTCAGACTGCATATCATGGAAATTCTCAGCAAGGTCTTTAACGCCCAGCCGTAAACGCGCGCTTGCATCTTTTATCTTTGCCTGGCTCTCCTCTATTTTTTTTGTGATAACATCTAGCGTCTTTTGCAAGTGCTGTTTTTCATTAATTTCCATATTTCCCTCCTATGGACTTTTTGCAAATTAAAAGGGCTGTGAAGGGGAACAAGCCCTTTTAAAAGGTCTTGCTCCCGCCAAAAGAGGCTCCTTTAACACGAGAAACAATCTGCCATGTGTTCTTACCGCCTCTTTTGGCAATTTTTAAAACTTTCGTTTTAAAAATTTCTTCACAGCCCAAGCTAATTTAAGTGTATTCAATTAATCCTAGTTTTTCTTTCCCTAAGGTTACAAAAAGTTGTCTTATTCCTCATCATCAGCTTGAGCTTCAATTTGACTATTAATTATAGTCTCTTTTTCTTCATTTGTCAAGTTAATTTCACCTTCAAATTGCTCAAGCTCCTCTTTTATCTCTTCTTCCTCTTCCTCTTTCTTTACAAGTGCCACGCCAACAATCTTGTTTTCTTCTTTTAGACGCATAACTTTAACCCCTTGACTTACACGAGAGAGCGAGCTTATTTGCTCAACAGGCGTTCTAATAATCACACCATTATCAGCAATAAGCATTATGTCATCATCAAGTATAGATTGCTTAAGCGCAACAAGCTTGCCAGTTTTACTGTTAAACACGCCAGCCTTAACACCTTTGCCACCACGACTTTGAAGTCTGTACTCCTCAACATCACATCGCTTACCATATCCATTTTCAGATATGGTTATAATTTGAGTTTTTGGTTTAACTATGGTCATATCAACAATATAGTCATCGGCTGATAACTTCATGCTACGCACACCTTGGCTTTCTCTACCCATATTTCGCACATCACCTTCGCTAAAGCGGATAGCCTTACCTTCGTGTGATGCAATCAGTATGTCATCCTCGCCAGAAGATACCATAACACCAATAAGCTCATCGCCTTCAAGCAGGTGGATGGCAATCTTACCAACTTTTCGGATAGATGCAAACTCTTCAAGATTAGTCTTCTTGATAAGCCCATTCTTCGTTGCCATAATAAGGTTACCGCTAGCGCCTTCTGACCTTGGAATAACGGTAGTAACCTTTTCGCCTTCAGAGAGCATAAGTAGGTTGATAATAGCCCTGCCTTTAGCCGTTCTCTGTGCCTCAGGCACTTCATACGCCTTTATGCAGTAAACTCGACCGCGATTGGTAAAGAAGAGTAGGTCGTCATGCGTTGAGGTCACAAACATGTTCTCCACATAGTCCTCTTCTTTGGTCTTATGCGCGGTAACTCCAATGCCTCCACGGTTTTGCGCTCTGTACTCACTAGTCGACATTCTCTTTATATAGCCTTGGTGGGTCATAGAAATAATGACGTCTTCCTTTTCAATAAGGTCGGCGATATCAATGCCACCAGCGTCAAGACTAATCTCAGTCTTGCGCGCGTCACCATATTTATTTTTAATCTCTTCAAAGTTGTCTCTTAAAATTTTAAGGACGCGGGCAGGGGTTGCCAGAATGTCCTCAAGGTCAATGATAAGTGCGTCAAGCTGACGGAGCTCCTCATTTAACTTTTCAACCTCAAGCGAGGTAAGACGAGAAAGCTTCATCTCAAGTATGGCGTTAGCCTGCACCTCGTCAAGCTCAAAACTTTGAGTAAGACGGATAGACGCCTCCTGCTTATCCTCAGAAGACTTGATTATAGCAATAACCTCGTCAATATTGGCAAGGGCGATAACTAAACCTTTTACTATATGCTCTCTCTCTTTTGCCTTTTCAAGCTCATACTGCGTTTTGCGCGTTAAAACTTCTTTTTGGTGCTCAAGATAGTAGTAGAGCATTTCCTTAAGGTTAAGTATGCGTGGAGTATTGCCAACAAGCGCTAGAAAGATTATACCGCTACTCTTTTGAAGCTGTGTCTGCTTGTATAGCGAGTTTAGCACAACCTGCGCATTAAAATCCTTCTTGATATCAATGACAATTCTCATACCTTTACGGTCGGACTCTTCTTTGATATCACTTATGCCGTCAAGTCTTTTATTTTTTACAAGGTCAGCCATTTGGATGATAAGTTGAGCCTTATTGACTTGATATGGTAGCTCGGTGATAATAATTCGACTTCTGCCACTGTTTGTCTCTTCAATCTCTGCCTTGCCTCGGACAACAATGCCACCTCGACCTGTCTTGTATGCGTGCTTAACAGCAGCTCGTCCCATAATAATACCACCAGTAGGGTAGTCAGGTGCTGGGATAATCTTTATAAGCTCGTCAATGTCAATGTCAGGGTTGTCAATAAGCGCTTGCAGACCATTTAAAACCTCAGTCAAGTTGTGCGGAGGGATGTTGGTCGCCATACCGACAGCGATACCATCAGCTCCATTGATAAGAAGGTTAGGTATCTTGGCAGGAAGCACTACAGGTTGCTGCAATGTGTTATCAAAGTTAGGATAAAAATCGACAGTACTCTTGTCAATATCCTCAAGCATAAGCCCAGCGATTTTAGATAGCCTTGCCTCTGTGTAACGCATAGCGGCAGGTGGGTCACCATCTACAGAACCAAAGTTGCCTTGCCCATCAACAAGCGGATAGCGTATAGAGAAGTCCTGCGCAAGACGCACCATGGCGTCATAGACCGAACTGTCACCATGAGGGTGGTATTTACCCATAACATCACCGACAATTCTTGCACACTTCTTGGTAGGCTTGTCGTAGAAGTTATTCATCTCGCCCATAGCATAAAGAATACGCCTATGCACCGGCTTAAGTCCGTCACGCACATCAGGTATGGCACGCGAAACATTGACCGCCATAGCATAAGAGATAAACGACTTTTTAAGGTTGTCTACCGTGTCGACTTTTTCAACTTTGGTGTCTTGGAAGATTTCCTCCAACGACTTTTTGCTTTCATGCTCCATTTTTTTTGCTCCTATTTTAACTTTTAAACTAATTTTTATATTGTTTTAAGTTAATAAATTTCAATTTTTTTAAATTAAGTTGTATTTTAAGAAATATTGTTTTTGTTTAATTTTTCCTCGCATCGCTCTTGCCCGCGCAAGATTTTACGCTCCATCATCTCGTCAACTTGTTCCTCTCCAAACATAAGCCTAAGCGTTTCAGTTATGGTCAAAACATCGGCAGTTTCTTCAATGATATTTTCCTTGACCTTTTCAAGCTTAACTCTGTCGCCTTTAGCTCGAAAGTATTTGCAAAGCTCTTTGGTAAGCTCACTCATCTCTTCAATTGCCAGCATAATTTGTGCCTCCTCTCCAAAAACTTTTACAAATTTTCTATAGCACTCCTCTCGCTTTTCTAGTTCCATCTTCTCTCCCTTTTATTTATTACGATTATATTTATTTTTTACCTTGATTTCTTTTATTATTTCGACTATTTCAGCCTCGCCTTCAAAAAGAACTTCTTTTACTTCTTCATCTTTCAAATCTTTTTGCACCCAATAGCTATAAGATTTTTCTTTGTATTGCTCATAACTTTCACTCTCTCGGCTCATATAAAACTTGCCAGCCTTAAAAATCTTGCCATTAAGTTTTACAGCAACTGCTTGAAATTGACTGCCTTTCTTTTCTCTATTTTTTGCCATTGCTTCAATGTTTTGAAGAGCGATATCCTTGCTTATAGAGAGATACATACAATGTAGTCTAGATGGATAGTCAGCAAAACTTTCGCTTCGAACCTCTTCAAGAGCTAGCTCTTTAACAAAAACATCATAGTATTCAAGTATATGAGCAAGCTCATAAAGCTGATTTTTCTTTAATCTTTTAAACCTATGACCTGCAATGTTATACAAAATGTCACATGGTCTTTTGCCGTCAAGTTTAAAAGGAGTTTTAAAAACTCGCGAGAATTGACCATTTGGAGTAAATTTGTCAAAGACAAGTTTATCTCCTACTTTGTAATTTCTATCTGTTGCAACTTGATAAAGGATTAAATCTTTTACTTTCTCCATTTATGCTCCTCTTACGCGTCAATATCTTCCATATCAACAAGGTTTGCGTTTTCTTCGATAAACTTACGCCTTAGCTCACTATCTTCGCCCATAAGGTCATTAAAGTACTTCTCAGCCTCAATAGCATCCTCCATGGTAAGCTGGATAAGAATGCGGTGTTCTGGGTCCATAGTGGTCTCCCAAAGCTGGTCGGCGCTCATTTCACCAAGACCTTTGTATCTCTGCTGTGGATATCCGCGGTCATTGCCGGCAGCCTTCCAAGCATTAAGCTCTTCATCAGAGTAGAAATAGAAGTCCTCTTTGCCCTTTGTAACCTTATATAGCGGTGGCTTTGCTGCATATACATGCCCATGCTCAATAAGCGGTCTCATATAGCGGAAGAAGAAGGTAAGAAGAAGTATTCGTATATGCGCGCCGTCAACATCGGCATCGGTCATACAGATAATCTTGTCATAACGGAGCTTATCCTCATTAAACTCACTCCCAATTCCGCAACCAAAAGCGGTAATCATTGACTTAATCTCGTTGTTTTCAAGTATCTTGTTAAGTCGAGCTTTTTCAACATTCAAAATCTTACCGCGAAGAGGCAAAATAGCCTGAAAACGCCTATCTCGACCAGTTTTGGCAGTACCACCAGCCGAATCACCCTCAACGATATAAATTTCGCAGTACTTTCTGTTTTTCTCACTGCAGTCAGCTAACTTGCCAGGTAGGGTAGTACTCTCAAGCACGCTCTTACGCCTTGTAAGCTCTCGCGCATTTCTCGCCGCATCTCTTGCGCGCTGAGCAGTGATAGATTTCATTATCAGCGCTCTAGCCTCGTTTGGATGATTTTCAAGATAATCGCCAAACTCCTCAACCATAGCCTTATAAACTATGTTTCTCATCTCGCTATTGCCAAGCTTGGTCTTTGTCTGACCTTCAAATTGCGGGTTACGTAGCTTCACACTGATAACCGCGGTTATACCTTCACGACAATCTTCACCCGATAGTTTTTCATTTTCTTTAATAATCTTGTTTGCAAGGGCGTAGTCGTTGATGACCTTAGTAAGCCCTGACTTAAAACCATCAAGGTGAGTTCCGCCTTCTTCGGTATTGATATTGTTTGCATAGGCGTTTATAACCTCGCTGTAACCATCGTTAAATTGGAAACAAACCTCAACCTCGTTGTCAAGCTCGCCCTTATCGTTGCGGTTAAATTTATTAAAATAAACAGGTGCCGAGAGTATCGTCTCACGGTTTTTATTTAGGTAGTCAACAAACTCAACAATGCCACCTTTAAACTCAAATACCTCTTTTCGCTCCTGACCTTCACGCTTGTCCTCGAGTGAGATGACCAGCCCCTTGTTTAAGAAGGCAATCTCACGGAAACGGTTTTTCATGGTATCAAAATTAAATACAGTGGTCTCAAAAATCTCGTCATCAGGTAGGAAGGTGATGGTTGTTCCTCGCCTTTCTGTCGCTCCAACTATCTCAAGCGGTTTTATAACCTTTCCGCGCGAGAACTCTATTTTATAGTGTTGTCCATTTTGGTAAACATCCGCTCTCATGTACTTAGATAGGGCGTTAACACAGGAAACACCAACACCGTGCAATCCGCCAGAGATTTTGTAGCCCTCTCCACCAAACTTACCACCAGCGTGGAGCTTAGTTAAAACCACCTCAACCGCACTCTTGCCTTCTTTTGGTATAATTCCAGTAGGTATACCACGACCATTATCGACAACAGAGCATGAGCCATCAAAGTTGATAATGACATCAATTTGAGTGCAGTAGCCAGCAAGCGCCTCGTCTATAGAGTTGTCCACAACCTCAGTTACAAGGTGGTGAAGACCATGCTCATCAGTCGAGCCGATATACATGCCAGGACGCTTTCTAACAGGCTCTAAACCTTCCAGCACCTGAATATCGCCAGCGTCATACTTGTCAGAGTGCCCAATTTCTTTGCTTTCTTTTTCTATTTCTATATTTTCGGTAGGTTTATCTTCTTGAGAGCCCTCTACCGCAGTATTTTCTTGAATAGTCAAATTGTTTTCAGTAACCTTTTCGTTTTCCATTATATCTCCTTAAAAAGAGCCTTTCCACTCTATATATTATATATAATATATTATATATAAATAATAAGGAAAAAGCAAGCATTTTTGAAAATTAGCGTTACTTTAAGGCGGACAAAATTTAAGATTTTTTTGTAGAAAAGTGACAATTTTTTATAATCAGTTGAAAAGTTTTAGTAATTGTGATAAAATGCACTTGGTTTAAATAAAAATGTATTAAAAAAGGATAAATATGGAAGATAAAGATATAAAAAAAGAGGTAACGCCAGAAGATAATGTGTTAGAAGGCGAGGGGATAGCTAAAGAGCCAGCCTTAGATGAGAGAACCGACGCCAAACCTAGCGAAAACACTTTAGCTGAAACTCAGGCAAAAGAACATTTAACAAAAAAACAACAATTTTTTCAATTTTTAAAGTTTCTTGCATTTTCTTTGTCAGCAGGCGTGATACAACTTTTATCATTTGAGCTTTTATACACTTGGACAGCCTGCCTTCCATGGTGGCCATCATACCTTATAAGCATTGTTTTGTCAGTGATTTGGAATTTTACTTTCAACCGCAAATTTACCTTTAAGTCGGCAAGTAACGTTCCACTTGCAATGCTACTTGTGGTAATTTACTATTGTGCCTTTATTCCTTCGTCTGTCTTTGGTGGCGACGCACTTGAGGGCATAGGCTGGAACGGTACACTCGTTACAGTTCTTATGATGGTAATCAACTTTGTAACCGAATTTTTCTGGGATAAATACATTGTTTTTAATGATAAGTTGATAAATAAGGTCATAAAAAAAGATAAAGTAAAATAAATCAAAAAAGAAAGGTTTTTAAGCCTTTCTTTTTCTATCAATAAAAGCAAAATTGTCATTTTTAAACTTGACTAAATAGTTTTTGTTTACCACCAAATCGCCTTTGTAAAAGATTTTGCCTTCTGTTTGCTTTTGCGAGTCCACTTCAAGATAAACTATATCGTAAAAGTTATATCCAAGTATGTTGAGGAGAGGATTGATAAAGTAAAGCGAGTTTTTGATATAAACTATGCCTATCATTATTAATATAAGGATAAAAAGCACAAAGTCGCAGACATAGGATAACTCAAGTTGCAGGGCAAATAGCACAAACAGCGAAAAGTATCCAAGAAAATGCCTGTCTGTTATATTTTTCTTGGTAAGAATTATAATTTCCTTGGAGCCCTCTTTTGAGTGGTATATATTGATAATAAGACCATATATCCCTAGTCCTATCAAAAGTAGAAGGGTGATAAGGTTTATCGTATTAAGCACATTAAAGGTCAGGTTCTTGTTGATAAGCTCTAAGATAAGCCTAACAAGAATTAAAACATACATAGGAACAAAGGCGCTTAAATATAAAAAGATGTTTTTTAGCTTAATCATAATTAATATTTTGTCTTTTTTTCAAAAAAATATTTAAAATGTTTTGTTTTATTTTCATTTTAGGTTAAAATATAGGTATGACAATAGTACCAATAATTCTATTAGGCATTGCATGCCTGTGTTTGGGCGTAGTTTATGTTATTTTCAAAGATAGGGGAGATTGGCGAGGATTTATCGTAAGGTCGTTCTCAGCTTTATTTTTGGCCATTTTCGCGGTGACAAGCACAAATCTATCCTCACTTAACAACGCTTTTTCACTTTTTATCATAATAGCACTGCTTGTAAACCTGTTCTATGAGGGAGCAATATCATCAAAAATAGAAAGCCCTCGCGCAAGAACTATCATTGAAGGGACAAGCGAAGGACTAATCTACCTCTGCCTTGCTCTCAGCCTTGTTTCTCTTTCATCCTTTAGCCTTCTTGCCTTCTTCGGCGGACTACTACTCGGCTTGGGATGCGGACTTCTAGTCTGGGCAATAAAGAAACATAAAAGCGTTGAAGAAATCTTGACCTCACTTTTCACTTTTATTTCACTCGGACTTATGCTTGGCTTTGGAATAAATAATATCTTATCGTCAAGACATATGACCAGCGCGATAGTTACATTTATTTCAGCCCTATTACTACTGACAAGCGCTCTTCTTGAAAGGTTCTTAAAAGAGAGCAAACTTAAGAGAATACTTACCTCTGCCTTTCGTATGATAGCTCTCATAGCCATGCCATTATCAATCTATTTATTTGCATAAAGACTGGGCGCCTATGGTAAAACCACTTGCCTAGTTTTTTTTAACTGTTATTAAAAGCAACATTTTCTTTTTTGACTTTATTAAATAAGCCGACAAATTAAAAAAGACTAGGTAAATCCTAGTCGATACAGGTAAACAAAATGAGCACGCCTTTTTTAATACCTCCTTTATATGTGATTAAAATTGGTGTCAAAAGCGATTTTTTGGAAAGGGCAAAATCGCTATAGCCCTTATAAATAAATGGTTGCGGGACTTGGATTTGAACCAACGACCGAAAACGAGATTATATCTCGCGTTTGTTTTATCCATTTATCCTTATTTATTCTTTTGTCTTACTTTTTTTTATAAGCATATTTATATCTTGCTCGATATATCCCGAAGGTCGTAAAAATTAAAAAAAGGTTAGACAATTATCTAACCTTTAGCCTTGGTTGCGGGAGCTCTTATTGAACCAACGACCGAAAACGAGATTATATCTCGCGTTTGTTTTATCCATTTATC
>CAKNIB010000004.1 GCA_930979925.1 uncultured Clostridia bacterium | reverse complement strand
AAAAAACACATTGGCAAATTTTTATGTCCAATGTGTTTGTATCTATTATAAATTTATAAGTTTATTTAACTCTTTCCATGTAGCTTCCGTCACGAGTGTCAATTCTTATCTTGTCACCAATGTTGATGAAAAGTGGTACGTTTAAAACATAGCCTGTTTCAACTTTTGCTGGCTTTGTTGTTGATTTTGATGTATCGCCTTGTATTCCAGGTTCGCAATCAATAACCTCGAGTTCAACAAAGTTTGGAGCATAAACTGCAAATGGATTTCCTTTATAGAAGTACATAGTGCAATTTTCGTTCTCCTTAACAAAGTTTAAGCAATCTTCAACGCTATCTTTATTAAGTGGAATTTGGTCATAAGTTTCAGCATCCATGAAGTAGTAAATATCGCCATCGTTGTAAAGGTAAGTCATTTCTTTCTTTTCAATTACAGCAACTTGGAATTTATCTGATGGATTGAAAGTTGTCTCTTTAACCTGTCCTGTCATAACATTTTTAATTTTAGCTCTAACAAATGGTGAGCCTTTACCTGGTTTAACGTGTAAGAATTCTACTACCGAATAAACTGCACCCTCCCACTCAAAAGTTGTTCCTTTTCTAAAATCTCCTGCAAATACCATAAATTTAATCTCCTTAAGTAAAATTACCTTTCATATTTTAGCACATTATCTTTTATTTGTCTAGTAATTTTTGATATATTTTTTTCATAATCAAAGCGTCATGAGGCATTTTGTCCATTGACTCACAAATAACCCTAGGTGAAAGGTTATATTCTATTAACACTTCTGCAAGTGGGTCAAACTCAGGACCATATAAAGTGTCATCATAGTTTAAATGTTTTATCTCGCCTTTTAGACCATATTGTATTTTAGAAAAATGTATATGACAGTTATTTGTCCTTTCAAAGCCCAGTGTCTCTATACAATAGTCTAATATCCTTTTATAGTCATCTTTAGTTTTAAGAGAACCTTGCTCTAAAGAGTTTATATGACCAAAATCAAAGGTCGGTACAAGGTGAGAGTTAACCTTACATAAATCTGTCACCTCTTTGTATGTACCAATTTGCATAGTCTTACCCATTGTTTCAGGACAAAGATATAGTCCTTCTAATAATCCCTCGTCGTCCATTTTATTAAAAGTCTCATCAAATCTTTTTTGAGTAAGAGTGAGGGCTTCTTTGCGGTCTAGCTTACCACAAGAGGCAGGATGAAAAACCAGTTTGTCGGCACCAAACGCACGTAAGAATTTTATACCAGTATAAATATATCCTTGAGACTTTTGATACATCACATCGTCAGGATTTGCAAAATTAATATAAAATGGAGCGTGAAGCGATACTTTTATATCATATTCTTTAAAAAGTTCTCCTGCTTTTTTCGCAATTTCGCTAGACATTTGATAGCCATGTCCGAAAGAATATTCGTAGGCATCAAGCCCATAGTCTTTTATCCATTTTGGAACCTCTAAAATACCTTTGTGACCATCTTCGTAAAATTCGTCACCACAGCCTGACGGGCCAAATAAAACCATATTTTCTCCTTTAGTTTTAAATAAAATTTATTAAAAAATAAACCAAACATTATCAAATAATTTGATATTTTAATAATAACTAACAGACTATATTAGTCTTAAATTAAAAGACATTTTGTTATTGCTAACTTGTACAACTCCTAAAAATTTTAGGTTATCATCGTATGCTTTAAAAATGCCATCTTTGAAAAAATGTATATTTACACCATTTAATAGTTTTTCACTTTCCTCACTTTTAAGATTAATTGATGGACAATCAAATATACTATCAAGTGGAATAATTTTATAATTGCCTCTCTCAATATCTTCAAGTGTATATGAGTTTTTAATGTCAAAGTCACCACATCTCGTACGTTGTATGCTAAGCATAACACCATATGTCGACAACTTTTCTGCCATATCTCGACATACCGAACGAACATAGGTTCCGCTTGAGCAATGCAACTTAAACTCAAAAGTATTGTGCTCTATTTGTCTTAAAAGTTTTACAGAATAGATTTCTATAGTTTTAGGCTTTAGTTCTATTTCCTCGACTCCTGCCCTTGCAAGCTGGTATGCCTTTTTACCATTTATTTTCTTAGCAGAATATACGGGCGGAAGCTGGGCATGCTTACCAATAAATTGTGGCAAGATAGAGTTAATATCTTCAAGATTTACCTCTACATCATTTTGATTAGTAACCTCACCTTCTAAGTCAAGTGTTGTTGTAGTTAAACCGAATTTAAAAACCGTTTTGTACACTTTATCTTTATTAAAAAAATAGTCAAATAATTTAGTTCCTTTTCCAAGAGTTACTGGCAAGAGCCCTTCACCTAGAACATCTAATGTTCCTAGATGTCCGGCTTTATCTGCTTTTAAAAGATACTTAACTTTATTAACTACTTTATTTGAAGAAATTCCTCTTTCTTTATTGACTAAGATTATTCCATTTGTTACCATCATTCCCCACTATACTTTATAGTGTCAACTAAAGTGTCTTTTAATTTTTCAATACTTTCATATTTGAGCTTTGCACCAGCTGCACAGATGTGTCCTCCGCCGCCAAACTTTTCAGCAACATCTCGGACATTATAACCATGTTTTGACCTTAACGATATTTCATAGAAACTTGGTGTAGACTCTATTATACTAAAAGCAAAATTTGCACCCTGCATATTAATAAGCTCGCTACTAAAAAAGTCACAATCAGCCTTAGTTGCATTAAGTTTCTTTAAATCATTGCATGTTACTAAGCAAAAACAAATACCATTTTCTAAATGATAGTTATTGTATAAGAACTTTTTTAGGTCAATTTCTTTTGTTGTATGTGTTTTATAAAGAAGCTCATTGATATTTGTGATATCTGCGTCAGCAAGTGTGAGCTCATATGCAGTCTTAAAGGAACTAGCATTTGTATTAGAGTTAGTAAAAGCATTTGTGTCGGATGATAATCCCATAAATACATATGAAGCTATCTGTGGCGTAATTTTTACCTTTAATTCTTTTATAACTTGGTATGAAATCTCGCTACATGAGCTATAGCTTGTATCAACAAAATTTAAATCACCTTTTAAATCGTCATTTAAATGGTGGTCTAACACTATTTTTCTTTGTCCTGCAATAAAGATTTTAGCATAATCGCCTAACCGTTTTTGAGAAGGAGTATCTGTTGAGATAAATAAATCATACTCGCTTTGATTACAATCTTTCTCAAAAACGTTAGTGTCCACTAGTGTAGCTTGTGTTTCTGTGATATTGTCTTTTACAAAAATTGATACCTTTTTACCTAGTGATTTTATTGCATAATATAAAGACATTGACGAGCCTAACGCGTCCATGTCTGGTGATATATGAGTAAAAAGCGCGATGCTATTTGATTTTTTAATTGTTTTAGCTATTTTTTTGAAACTATCATTCATTATCTTCACCATCATCTTCAGGTATTTCTAAAGTACTTAATATTTCGTTAATCCTAAGCGTTGCCTGTGTACCCTTATCAATCTCAAAGATTAACTTTGGTATAGAAGGCATTTTGATAAGCCTTGCAAGTTCTTTTTTTATAAAACCCTCTGATTTTTGTAAAACCTTAATAGTTTCGTCCAGCGCACTTTGGTCTTCGCTATCTAGCGCAACTTTAACCTTGCAATACTTAAAATCAGGTGTTACGCTTGCTTCGCTAACATACAACATCGGACTAATCCTAGGATCATTAAGTTTATTCTGGATGATATATGCTATATTTTTTTGTATTTGGCTGTTTGCTCTATCAAATCTTATCGACATTGGTTTCTCCTTATAAAAACTAAAAGAGGAATAAAAACTTCCTCTTTTATTATATCTAATTAATGCAATTTTTCAAAATAAAATTTCAAGTTGTATCAAATTATCTTTTCACAATCTCGCGAGTATAGAAGTCAATGGTATCTCCCTCTTTGTAGTCAATATTGTCTTTCAATTTTATGCCACATTCAAAGCCTTTATTAACTTCTGCTTTTTCATCTTTGACTATTTTTAAAGATTCGACAGTAGTTTTACCAATCTCTTCATCTCCACGTTTAACAACTGCGATTGCATTTCTAGTAGCCTTACCATCTTTTATATAGCTTCCGGCAACTTTGCCAGCTGTTGAAAGTTTAAACACCATACGTATTTCAGCACTACCAATATATTTTTCTTCGTATTTAACGCTGAGCATCCCATTGATAGCGGCAGTGATGTCGTCAACAACTTCATAGATAATCTTATACTCTTTTATTTGTACCTTTGACGACTCTGCAAGTGCTTTAGCTTTTGCAACTGGTTTTTGATTGAAGCAGATTATTATAGAACCAGTCGTTTCGGCAAGAATAACATCGCTTTCAGTGATCGCACCAGCTCCGCTGTGGACTACGTTTACCTTTGCTTCTTCATTTCTTATTGCAAGAAGTGCGGCTTTTAATGCTTCGACCGAGCCCATAGTATCTGCTTTTAGAATAACATTAAGGTTCTTAAGCGTGCCTTCATGTACTCTATTCATGAAGTTATCAAGAGTAACACCAGAAGATTGTTTAGCCCTCTCTTTCTTAATATTGTCAATCCTTTCTTGTATAACCTGTTTAGATAGAGACTCATCAACAGCATAAACTTGGTCACCTGATGATGGAACATCATTAAATCCAAGTATTTCAACAGGTGTAGAAGGCAATGCTTCCTTAACTGATTTGCCCTTGTCGTTGAACATAGCTCTAACTTTACCATATGTGAGACCTGACATTATAGAGTCGCCAACATGAAGGGTTCCGTTTTGTACTATCACAGACGCAACAGGTCCACGATTTTTGTCAAGTTCCGCCTCTATTACAACAGCAGTTGCCATTTTATTAGGATTTGCTTTTAATTCTTGCATCTCACTGACTAAAAGAATAGTTTGTTTTAAGTCATCAAGTCCCATTCCTGTTTTAGCTGAAATAGGAACGCATATTGCATCACCGCCCCACTCTTCAGGTAAAACTCCATTTTCTGCGAGTTGCTGTTTTATCCTATCAGGGTTAGCCTCTGGTTTATCCATCTTATTAATAGCGACAATTATTGGAACATTTGCAGCCTTAATATGATTAATAGCTTCAACTGTTTGAGGCATAACACCATCATCAGCGGCAACAACAAGTATGGCTATATCAGTAGCTTTAGCACCACGTGCTCTCATTTGAGTAAATGCGGCGTGTCCTGGCGTATCAATAAATGTTATTTTTTCGCCATTAAATGATATTTGATATGCACCAATACTTTGTGTTATACCACCAGCTTCACCTGCAACGACATTTGTCTTTCTAAATGCGTCAAGAAGAGATGTTTTACCATGATCAACATGACCCATAACAGCAACGATTGGTGGTCGTTTTACAAGCTGGCTGTCATCATCTTGACTAGTTGCCGATTCAATAAGTTTTTCTTCATAAGATTTATCTATTTTTAACTCAAGCGTAATGCCAAAGTCGCTGGCAACAAGTTCGGCGGTCTCGTAATCAATATTTGAGTTGATTGTTGCCATTATACCAAGTAGCATTAATTTTTTAACAATTTCTGTTACTGGTTTTCCTATCTTTTCACTAAAATCTTTTACTGTAATTTCTTTTGCGGTAAGGACAGCATGTTTAATAGTAACCACATTGGTTTTTTCTTGATTTTCTTTTTTCTTCTTAACAGCTTTTCTTGAACCGAAAGAAACTTCTTCTATTCCATTTTCATCTTCTATAAAGATATTATTCTTTCTTTGATCGTCTTTACGTTTAAGTTGACCCTTGCGCTCCTCACTATTTGAGCGTTTTTGGGCATATTTTGCTTTATTTGCGAAGTTACGTTCCGACTTAATATCTATTTCAGGAACGTCATTACCTGCAAATGAACGGAAATTATTTCCTTTAGATGATACAAAGTTGTTATTCCCAAACTTTTTACCACCTTGTTTATTAAATGAGTTAAATGGCTTATTGTCTTTTTTATCCCTGTTAAAGTCAGGTTTTGATGCCCTGTTATCAGGTCGATTAAACCTATTCTGGCTATTATTTCTATTATCAGGCCTTTCAGTCTTGACATCAAATTTTTTGAAGTTTGTTCTCTCTTGAGGTTTTTCATTAATAGAAGCAGGCTCAGGTGTTTTTACCTCAACCGCAGTTTTTTCTGGCTCCACTTTTACACTTTCAAGGGCTTTAGCTTCACTATCGATCTGTTTTTTTCTTGCTGATAGTTGATTGCCAAAGTTTTCAACGATAGATTTCGAGCTTCTAATATCTTTTAAAATTTTAGATATCTCGCCCTCTTTTTGTAATTCATGGATTTTTCTTAAATTTTGTAATGCTTGATTTGCCAATATTAACTCCTTTTTTAATCACTAATACATTGCATCATAATGTCACTTAAATTTTTATTCTTAATGCCTATAATTTTACAGTTTTTAATGCTTACGATATCCTGTAAATTATCTATAGAAAATATAGGAATGTTTCTTTGCTTTATTTTATCTACTACTTTGAGCGTATTCTTTTCGCTGGTGTTATCGTAAATTACAAGGTATAGCTTTTTATTATAATTATATAACTTTTCACCGCCTATTATAACATAACCTGCTTTTTTTGCTATGTTAAGGTAACCTTGTAATTTATTTTTGTCCAAGAATAACCTCCCTAATTTCATTGTATACATCTTCGCTTACGTTTGTTTTAAAAGCTTTATTTAGAGATTTTTGCTTCTTTAATTTTTCAAGGCAAGTTTCATCTTTGCAAATGTATGCGCCTCGTCCATTTTTCTTGCCACTTAGGTCAACTGAAATGTTACCTTCCTTATCTTTCACAATGCGTAGAAGATCACGTTTGTCTTTCATCTGTCGGCAAGCAATACACATTCTTAGTTTTTCCATAACCCTTCCTAATTTTCGTCATCATCTAGAGTTGAAATTTCTTCAAGGTCTTCCAAATCACTAAGTCCTTGGAAAGCATCATCGTCATTAAGTTCGGTAAGTTCGTATTCAGGCTCTTTAATCTCTTGTGATGAAACGGCGCTTTCTGGTTTTACCTCTATCTTCCAGCCAGTAAGTCTTGCAGCTAGTCTTACGTTTTGACCATTTTTGCCTATAGCTAGTGACAATTTATCATCAGGAACTATTACGCGTGAAGAGTGAAGACTTTCGTTTGTCTCAACGCTTAAAACTTTTGCTGGACTAAGCGATTTAGCTATATACTCAAGTGGATCATCGCTATACTCGATTAAATCTATTTTTTCGCCATTGAGCTCGGCGGTTATTGTGTCAATTCTTTGACCATGGAAGCCAACGCAAGTTCCTATTGGGTCCAAGTTTGCCTTCTCAGTGTAAACGGCAACCTTTGTTCTATTGCCTGGGTCTCTTGCAATATTTTTAATTTTGATATCACCAGAGGCAACCTCAGGAATTTCAAGCTCAAATAGTTTTCTAACAAAGCCAATGTTACTTCTTGTAACCTGGATTTGAGTGCCTTTGAAAGAATCTTTGATTTTCTTAACGTAAACTTTGACTCTGTCACCTACATTATACTTTTCGCCTGGTATTTGGTCAGAAGGTAACATCACACCTTCTGTATGAGTATTAGAAATTTGTACATAAACGGTACCATTGTCAATTCTTTTAACTATTGTTGTTAAAAGCTCATCTTCCTTTTCAGAAAGCTCAGATAGAGCCTTTTGTCTTTCCATTTCTTTTAGCTTTTGCATAACAACTTGCTTAGCGGTTTGCGCTGCAATACGTCCAAAATCTTTAGTAGACTCTTCAGTTGGAACGATGTCGCCAACTTTATATGATTTTTTTATTAGTCTTGCCTCAGCAAGTGAAATCTCTTTGTCTGGGTCTTGAACCTCGTCAACAACTGTCTTGTATGAGTAGATTTTGATTGTTGCCTTCTCAGGATTGAGCTTAACCATTGCTGATTTAGCCTCGCCGTACATCTTTTTGTAAGCTGAAGTTAAAGCAGTCTCAAGGGTTGAAATAAAAGTCTCTTTATCAATCTTTTTCTCAGTCTCTAAGTCTTCTAATGCTTGGAAAAAATCTTTATTAATCATTGTTATCTCCTTAAAATTTTATTACTGGCACGATGTGTGCTATTTTAGATTTTTCAATAATCATACTTTGACCATTAATTTCAATTTCTATATTCTGCTCATTATATGATTTTAATAGACCGGTATACATTTTACAGCCATCTATTTTTGCAAACAATGTAACCTCTATCTCTTTATCAAGATTTCTTTTAAAATCTCTTTCAGTTTTGAGCGGTCGGTCAAGACCTGGTGAGCTTACACTCAAAATGTAAGGACTATCGTCTGTTGGATTTAACTCTTCAAGTAAGCCATCGATTGCTCTAGAAACCTTTTCGCAATCTTCGATTTTTACGCCTTCATCTTTATCAATGTAGAATATCAAATTCATGCCGTCAGATTTTTTAGCATATTCAATATCTACCACTTCATATCCCATTTCTTCTATAACAGGAACTACTTTCTCTTCACAAATTGATTTTACTTTGCTTGCCAAAATAATACCCCCTTTCTATGAAGTAGGGAGCGATGCAAAATTGCACGCTCCCTACCTTCTAGTCGCTTTAATTATAACAAACATTGACTAATAAATCAAGTATATTTTTAAAATATTTTACATTTTTATGAAATATTTTTAATTTATGACTTTTTTCGCTTTATATTTTTCCTCATTTACTAATTTTGACAAATTATTAATCTTTTTCTTCAGGCTTTTTCTTACGGTTGAGTTCCATGAGTACTTGCGCCGTTGCATAAGCATCATTAAAGGCTCTGTGTGCTCCTGTTAAAGTTAAGCCAAGCAATTTTACCACCGTTCCGAGTTTGTAATTGCTTGGATGGATATTTGCCTGTTTTGCAACGATGTAGGCATCAATAACGGTATTATTAAATGAAATCCCCAACCTATTTGCCACTTTTTTTATAAACTTTAAGTCAAAGCCGACAATATTATATCCGCTAATTATACAATCTCGTGACCAGTTGTAAAAATCTATCACAACATCTTCTATTCTTGGCGCATTAGCCACCATTTCATTTGTAATATTAGTAAGCTCTTGTACCTCTATAGGTATGGGGCTCTTAGGTTTTGAAAAACTAGAAAAACGCTCGGTTACCTCGCCATGTTCTATTTTTACTGCACCTATTTCAGTTATCTCACATGTTTCAGGGTCAAGTCCGGTAGTTTCAATATCAAATACAACAATGTCATTTTTTAAAATAAAGTCGTTGTAATTTGCTTTTTCATCAAAGAGAAACGATTGATTGCTACGTGGAAGCATATCAGGAAAAACAACCTGTTTATGATTAGCTAAAATAGACTGATAATCTACAGCAGCCTCTTGTTCTTTGGCTACAGGACTTGCTAAGGACAACTTTCTTATGTAATAAGTTATTCTTCCACTCAGACCATATTTTAAATCACCTACACAGAGAATAAACATATTTTCTTCAAGCGCGTCCATGTCTTTTTCGTGCGTCTTCGGACAAAAATATACGCAGTCAACGCTTCCATCCTCATCCTTTAGCACAAAAGTATACAGCGATTTTTCCTCACCTTCATGTTTGCCCTTTTTTATGACAAATTTTTTCTGATTTTTCCCACTTAAAAAACCTGCTAAAATTACCGAAACCTTAGGTTTTCTATTGTCTTTTATGTATTCTGGTTTAGGAATGATATCTCCACCAATGACCTTTTTTACCACCTCAACATTATAGCGCCTAGCCTTTGTTAATGTCGGGATAATATCGTCAGCCACAATCTCTTCTGGCAAAACCTCATCATTTTCTATTATTTTTATTTCAAAGTTTGCTATGTAAAGCTTATCTAAGTAATTATTTATTTGATTTTTTAACTCTAGCTCGTCTATAAGTCCAAGAACATCTTGATTTAATTTAATCTCTATTGTTACATCCAAATCATCATGCGTAGAGCTTATATTTTCTATGGATATATAAGGCGCTAAACTTTTTTTATTTTCCTTAAAAAAGTTTACAATATCTTCTATAATCAATTTTTCATCTAAGAAACTTCTTTTGTATTTTACTTTTAACTGATTTTTAAGACTTAAATAATCTGTTAAAAATTTTTCGAGCTGTTCTTTATCTTCTTGTGGTATTTCTTCAATTTTATAAGGATATAAAAAAGTTATTGTGCACAATTTTTGATTTATATCGTACACAATACTTAGTAATTTTAAATAACTATATTTATTATCGAATTTTTTATTTATTATCTCAAGAAAACTTTCCATAGAGATATTTTATAACAGAAAATGTAAGATGTCAACTAAAATGACAAAACCGAAAAGAATAAAGAGCCCTATAGCATGTATCATATTTTCTGTTTCTCGCTTTATTGGTTTCTTCCGTATTGCCTCAATTGTCGTAAATAACACATGAGCTCCATCAAGTGCTGGTATCGGCAAGGCGTTAAAAATAGCAAGGTTTGCGGATATCAATGGTATTAAAAGAAGGATATTTGCAAAGTTAGTTTGAGTGGTAGTTGCAATTGTAGCAATGGTGGTCACAGGACCTCCTATTGCAGATAACGGAAGCTGGAAGGTAATTAATAACCACAATGATTTTAAAACTATCCATGCAAGACCAAATGCAAACGGAACAGCCCTTTCAACTGCCTCCCAAAAAGTGTGAACATATGCCTTTACTTGGGAGTCAAAGCAATATCTATATTCTGTTGTATATTGTCCTTCTATAACATTTCCATTGTCGTCTCTGACTGGCACCTGTACTGCTACTTGATAAAACCCGAGATAAACATCTTTTACATACTCACCGTTGCGTTTTACTACAGCTGTGGTTTGAGGAGTATAATTTTGAAAAGCTGTTACTGGGTCGAACACTTGATTATTATCATCAGCCTCTTTCTTCGCGTTTTGCATATATGATAGCATATTATTAAACTCAGTTGTACGTAAATCTCCGTATAATGAGCCATAGGCAAAGTCTATTTTTTCGCCATTAATTGAAATTATAACATCTCCTGGCTGTAAAATTTGCTTAGGATCATATCCATTTAAATATGTGACTGCACTGTCTGGAATAATTGTATCTTTTTTAATTTCATTACCATAAACATCATAAATGGCAGTATTTGCCATATTAAAATTGGTGGAAACCTGTGGAATGTCGTAGCCTACAGTGCATAACAAAATCATTGAAAAAATAACTGCAGTTGCAAAATTGAACGTTACACCAGCTAAAAATACAAGTATTCTTTTCCATGGCTTTTGGTTGGTAAAAGCATCCTCTTTGTTAGAGTCAGTCTCATCCTCGCCAGCAAAAGCACAATAACCACCTAGAGGAAAAATTCTCAAAGAAATTAATTCTCCCCTTTTGTTTTTACGAGAAAAGATGGCTTTGCCAAAGCCAATTGAAAATTCTGTTATTTTGAAATTTAACATTCTTCCTATGCAATAGTGTCCAAATTCATGTATCAAAACCATTAACAACAAAATTGCAATAGCAAGAAAGATATATAAAATTATCATTTAGCCTCGCTTAAATAAAATAGCTTGTCCTTTATTTTTAGCTTTGGTATTTTGCCTAATTTAAACTACAGCAAAGATTGACTAAACCTTTGTTTTTGTTAATAAATCTTTTCTATTATTTTATTAAAGTACTGCAAATAATATACTAAAGGCAATGAAAATGAAAGGTGCAACAAATACATAAGAGTCAAATCTATCTAGCATGCCACCATGTCCTGGAAGAAGCGTGCCAGAGTCTTTGACTTGAGCACTGCGTTTGATATAGCTTTCAAACAGGTCGCCAAACTGGCTTATAACTGAGCCAAGGAAGGAAATTATAATAATTTTCCAAACCTCTATTCCTGCTCCGTTTAAGATTGAGCTGATTGAAGGCACGGAATCTAAAATATAGAATATTGTTACTGATAATAGTACGCACCATAAAAAGCCACCAATAGCGCCCGAAATTGTTTTCTTAGGACTAATTTTTGGAGCGAGCTTCTTACCGCCAAAAATGTTACCGGTAATATAAGCGAATGTATCTGTGAAAATTGGTATAAGAAAGGCAAATAAAAGGACTATAAACGATACCCAACCATCAAAACCTGTAAGGGCTGAGAAGGTTGTAGTCATATCCTCAAAGTGATTGATGAGAGTTAAAAATAATAGTAAAAATGCTGGATAAAGGAAAACAAAAGTGGTGTTAAGAGCCTTTATCACCGAATATTTTGCCACAGTGACAGCCTTGTCCACTGCCCTAGTTCTCATTTCAAATTTAGTAGCGTTTCTTCTTATAAGTGGCCAAATAAAAGTTATAAGGAAGAATAGAACAATTAAAGCAACTGCTATAACAAGTGTAAAGCCAATGCCAATAGATGAGTCATAATTGACACATAGTAAAAGTATCAGCATTAAAAAAGCAGGAAAAATTGTTGCCATAATTGTATTATTGTATTTTCCCATTTTTGTAAAAAGTTTTGATGCCTCATATGTCGCAAAGCATGCAATAAAGAGAATTAAAGCATCAAAGAAATAATTGCTAACATATGCTTTTAATATAAAAGCGATTGCAAGTACTAGTATAATTCCAAATGATGTTAATAGTCTGGTTTTCAAGTTATACCTCCATATCTTCTGTTACGTTTTTGATAATTTTTTAAAGCTTTGATAAAATGTTTTTCATTAAAATCAGGCCATAAAACTTTAGGAAAATAAAGTTCGCTATATGCCATTTGATATAAAAGAAAATTAGATATCCTCATTTCGCCACTAGTCCTTATTATAAGGTCAGGCTCTGGCATAGACCTAGTATCAAGCATATTTAATATGTCTTTTTCTGTTACCCGCTTTACATCTTGCTCTATTATTTTATTGATAGCACGAGTTATATCATCACGTCCACCATAATTTAATGCAAAGCATACATTTAATCGGTCAAAATTAATCGTTTTTTCTTTAATATTTATAAGCGATTTTTTCAAATCTTCAGGAAAAGGGTCAAGCACACCAATAGATGTTACTTTAACATTGTTTTTTGTAAAGATGTTATCATCTTTGTCAATGTATTCTCTCAGCAAGTTAAAAATCCCATGTATTTCTTCTTTGCTCCGTTTCCAATTTTCGGTTGAAAAAGCAAAAAATGTACAATATTTTATACCATATTTGAGGCAGGCATATATAGTTCTTTCAATAGCCTTTACCCCTTCTCTATGACCAAAATTTCTAGGCAAACCCCGCTTTGTTGCCCATCTACCATTCCCGTCCATAATTATGGCTACATGAGAAGGTACTTTTTTTAATTTTTCCATAAATTCCCACTATCCTTTCATTTAGCTGATATATCAATTTTAATCTTTGACTTTAGTAAATATATGAAATTAAATGAGTTAAGGATACAAGATATATATATTAAACTTCCATTATTTCTTTTTCTTTATCTTTGAAATTTTCGTCAATTTTGTCGCAAGCCTTGTCTACGCGCTTTTGGATATCCTCTTCGTACCCGTTTCTTTCATCTTCAGAGATTTCTCCATTTTTTTCTAGGTCTTTTATCATATCCATAGCATCACGACGTGCACCACGAACGGCAACTTTAGTCTCCTCTGCTATCTTTTTTATCTCCTTAACAATTTCCTTTCGGCGGTCTTCTGTGAGCATTGGGAATACTAGTCTAATGACTTTACCATCCTCATTAGGATTAACACCTAAGTCAGCTGCAACTATTGCCTTGACTACATTTTTTATTTGTGATTGGTCCCAAACAGAAATAGCTAAAATTCTAGCCTCAGGAACGGTTATGCTGGCCATGTTCTTGAGAGGCGTTGGAACACCATAATAATCGATATAAACCTTGTCTAATATATGTGGATTTGCCCTGCCCGCTCTTATAACAAGATATTCATTTATTTGATGATTTATTGCCTTGTCTATTTCTTCTTGACAAGAAAGCATTATTTCTTCTATCATTTCATTCATGTGATTTACTCCTTATGATTTATTTTACTATAAAGTCTCATTTTTTCCAAATGATTTATCAATAAAAGATTAAAAGCAGGCAAAAAACATATTAAAAATCTAAAAATTTTGACAAAAAACAAGAAAACTTTCATTTCATTTGTTTTATTCTTGCGTTCTAAAAAAAGACTAAGCATTTAAACTGGCTTAGTCTTTTGTTTTCTTTTTAGTTTGAGCCTTTCATTTGTTTTTCAACTTCTTCAGCAAGGTTGTCATTGCGTTTTTCAAGTCCTTCACCCATTTCAAATCTTGCAAATCTTCTAATAGATATTTTTTCACCTATTTGAAGAGTTTTTTCATTGATATATTGTTGTATAGTCATATTTGGGTCTTTAACAAATGATTGCTCTAAAAGGCATACATCTTGATAGAATTTTTTAACTCTACCTTCAACCATTTTTTCAATGATTTGTGCTGGTTTGCCTTCGTTGAGAGCCTGATTTCTTAAAATCTCTTTTTCTTTCTCAAGCTCTTCTGCCGGAACTTCTTCCACTCTTACATATTTAGGTGCTGCTGCGGCAATTTGAAGAGCCACATCATGACCTATTTCTTGGAATGCATCTGTCTTTGCAACGAAGTCAGTTTCGCAGTTAATCTCAACAAGAACACCAATTTTACCTCCCATATGAATATATGAAGTAACGATACCTTCTGATGCTATTCTTGATTGCTTTTTAGCGGCAGCTGCGATACCTTTTTCTCTAAGCCATGTGATAGCCTTATCAAAGTCACCATCGCATTCTACAAGGGCTTTTTTGCAGTCCATCATACCTGCATTTGTTTTTGCTCTAAGATCTGCAACATCTTTAGCTGTAAAATTCATAATTACTCTCCTTTATCTTCAACTTCTTTTTTCTCTTCGGTAGTTTCAGCTTCTTTGCTTTCTTTCTTTACTTCTGGTTTCTTCTTTACAGGCTTTTTCTTAGCTGGTTTTTTGCGACTTTCTTCGCCTGCCTCTGCTATTTCAAGATTAGGCTTAGTCTCTGCAAGAACTTTCTCGATATCGATGTCCTCATCTTGTGGCTCATCTTTCTTTAAAGATACACCTTCTTTAGCTTCAATAACAGCGTCAGCAATAGCTGAAGCAATTAATTTAACTGAGCGAATAGCGTCATCATTACCAGGTATAACAATCTCAATGTTGTCTGGATTGCCGTTTGTATCAACAAGTCCTACCATAGGGATGTTTAAAAGTTTGCACTCGTTAACGCAGATGTGCTCTACATTAGGGTCAACTACAAATACTACGCCTGGGAGCTCTCTCATATCTTTGATACCGCCAAGATTTTTCTCAAGCTTATCCCTTTCTGCTTTAAGAAGAGTAACTTCTTTCTTAGGTAAAAGGTCAAATTCGCCAACCTTCTCCATTTGATTTAATTTGTTTAATCTTTCAATTCTTGACTTGATAGTCTTGAAATTTGTAAGACATCCGCCAAGCCATCTTGTATTAACATAATACATTCCGCATCTTTCAGCTTCTTCTTTAACGGCGTCTTGTGCTTGTTTCTTTGTACCTACAAAAAGTACACTCTTTCCTGAAGCAACAACATCGCGTACAAATAAGTATGCTTTGTCTACCTGCTCAGAAGTTTGTTCTAGATTGATGATATGGATATCATTTCTTGCAGTGAAAATGTATTTCTTCATCTTAGGGTTCCATTTTCTAGTCTGGTGACCAAAATGAACGCCTGCCTCTAGAAGTTGTTTCATTGAAATAACTGACATTTTTTAATCCTCCTTTGTTTTTGTCCTTCCCTATAGTTTTCAAGCTCCTAATCTGCGACCTCAGACTTTCATCTTTTATGTTGCATTTGGTATCGTTTTATAATGCAACAAGTTTTAGGCAACTGCAGTAGAATTTTCTATAGGTGCATATTTGTCCAATGACTAGGTCATTATATCATATAAAATAAAATTAGTCAATAAAATATTTATTAAATTTTCTTTTTTATAAAGAAAAACTTATTTTTTCATGTTGCTTTTTCTTCCTATGCCCATTTTATATTGTTTTTAAGTATATAAAATAAAAATTCCTAAAATTAATTAGGAATTTTTTTGTCTTGTCTGTTTGATTTTTTCTTTGGTCTATAAACTGTTGACCAAAAACTTGGAAGTAATAGCTCTGATGTAAAGAATGTTACGATTAAACTAATCATAATACCAAGAGCTACTTCTCTCACTCCTTCAACTGCCAATGCTGAGAATAGAATAGCAATAAGAAGAAGTACAATGTATATTATTCCACGTTTAAAAGTTGTCTCTTTAGTTGTTGCATCGGCAATTGCTGATGGTTTAACCTTTTCAAATTTACCAGACTTAATATTGCTTGTAACCTTTGAGTAAAAATAGTAAAGATTAAGTATGCTGGTTACAAAGGTTGTAAATAATACTATGCCAAGAGATAAATTAATAGTAAGTTGACAAATTGCAATAAGTGCTAGTGTCATGAAAAGATCTACGGCAATTTGCAATAGTGCTACTATAAAGAAATTTGGATTATATCTAAAAGCCATATAGATAGATACTAGTAAATATCCAAAGACAATGCCCGCAACTATTCCAATGGTCCATGAGAAAGAGCTTTCAGCTGGAACATAATCTACAGTTGAAACGCAATCAGAGAAATTTGTGTAGCCAAATTCTGTTATCAAACTACTTCTGATGTCATTATTTTTTGCTGTAATTAGTGTCATGTCATCAGATAAGTTTTGATAAACTACCTCAACTGCCTGTCCACCAGAGACATTGTAATCAGCTATATTCATGGTAGATGTTCTATAACTTTCTATAGTAAGTCCGTTGTTTTCAAGAACCAATTTTATCTTATCATAGACTTGGTTATAATCATCCTTGTCAGATAAATCATAACTTGCAATAGTACTATCTAAGTTGTTTTTGTCATTCACGTTATTTATATATACTTTAAAAGTGCTAGCGCCAGTAAAATCGGTGCCCATGTTAAACCCTACAGTGCAAAGAAGGATAATACCTACCAAAATAATAACTGCAGGAACTATTAAAAAGTATAAAAAGTTTTTCGTAATGCTAAATTTAGATGATGTTATTTTTTTATCTAAAGAAATCTTTTTCTGTGTCATTTTATTCATTGCTGTTACCTCCTATTGTAGACTGGGTAACTTGAGCGCTTTCGCTAGTTTGCATATCTTGAGGCAAAGCATCTTGAGCTTGCTTAGATTTAACCTCAACTTGCTCTTCTTTTAACTCTTTAACCTCTTTATCTCTATAAAGGTGAAGGCGTTTTGCCTTTGTGCTGTTTAGTGGTAAATAGATATTCATTAAATATCTCGTAATAACAAGTGATGAGAACACCGAAATTATTGCGCCTAAAATTATAGTTATAGCAAAAGCCTTTAAAATTGATGGAGCAAATATCCATATAAATACGCAGGCGAGAATTATTACAATATGGCTATCAAGTATTGGCCAAAGTGCCTTTTTGATACCACCCTTAAAAGAAAGGTGTATTTTCTTACCTAAAGCATATTCTTCTCTTACCCTTTCAAAAATCATTACATTGGCAACAACGGCAAGCAGGAATGCGATTATTGAGCCAAACACGCCGGCAAGATTTAAAGTTATAAATGGTATTGCTTGCATGAAAAATACAAAAAGCACGAGATAGAACACACAAGAAAGACTTCCAAGAAGTCCTAAATGACCATAACGCACACACATAAACACGAGTGCAAGTACTATTGTTATGATACAAGCAATTCCAATAAATAGCATAGTATTTTGACCAAGTGCTGGACTTATATAGCTCTTCTCAAGTAAAGATAAATTATAGTCAAGTGAGCCACCTACAATATTGAAAGCAAGATTTAAATTATTGGATAGGTTTGTTGAGCTATAGTTGCTATTTGAGCTAGTAAATACAATCGTTTCATCTATGTTTTCAATTGTTACAGTAGAAAGAAGATTGTCGCTATTTATTTCGCCAAGATAGAGGTATGCGCTTGTTCTAGCTGTTTCTTCTGCTGCGTTTTTGAGTTCTTCTAAATCTGTCCTGCCACTTTCAGTAAGCTCTAAAACTATAGTGTAGGCGCTGTTATCATAGTCATAACCTACATATGCGGAATAGATATCCTGGTAATCTAAGTAAACTTGAGGACTAGTGACAGTATCTGATGCCTGCTCTAAAGTTACAGAAACATTTTGACCTTCAGCAAGTTGGTCAAAAAACTCGTCGGTATCTTGAGTGTTTGAAGCCTCAATTCTTACCTTATCGCCCTGTCTTGTTACAAATATTTCTTTATAAGCAGAGGCATCATTTGATGTATAAAGCTCTATATAATCAGCGTTATTTTTAAAAACATCCTTTATTTTATCAAGTGAGCCATCAATTTTCTCTTCAAGGTCGCCACTTGCCGACTCTGCTTGATAGATGGCAGAAACACCACCGCTTAAATCGATGCCTTTATCAATAGCGGAGACAAAACCATTATAACGGTCTGTGCTTGCAGGAACATTAAAAGGACATACACTTAACAGTACGCCCAAAATCGCAATAATTACAAGTAAAACAAAATTTACTATTGAGTATTTCTTTAACATCTATAATCCTTTTAAAACTAAATATTAGTTTAGAATTTTTTAACTTACTTTCATAATTATAAAGAATTAAAAGGACTATGTCAATTAAATTTGAGTTTTAGTTGGTACTTTTTTTAATATTTACGCTAATAATACCGCAAATTGCTCCTATTACCGCTCCAAATACACAATCAGTGAGTAAAGTGATGTCAAAAGTAAATCCCCCACGCAGTATAGAAAATACCAAGAAAGCTAGCAGAGTGTAAATGAAGCCTATTAGAAGCCCGCTTACAAGTCCTAATTCTTTACACTTTTTCAAACCTATAAATACACCTAAGAATATACTAACTCCTTTTATAACTTGATTTACTGGAGCGATTGCACTATCTGATATGTTTGTAAATTTAAGCAAAAATGCAAATACAAGTACAAGCACTAAAGAGACGCAAAGCGCAATCATAGTCCCCTTTGCAATAAAGCCAATCATGCTGTTTTTCATATTTGAGCTTTTTTTATTTATTTTTGTTTTCATTTTCATATTTGACTCCTTTTTAAATTTTTATACCTATGTGCTAATAAATAAATATGTTTGAGGAGTCAAAAAAATAACTTACCTATTAAAAGTAAGTTATTTTATGTATTCGCTTATATCATCTACCTTGTATTTGTTCTCAAGTTTCTCAAGCTTTTCTTCAAACTTGTTATAATCTCTAACAACCTTACTAAAATTGTCATTTTGTTTTTGGTAATTATCTAAGTAGTCCTGTCGATCAAAAAGATAAGTGAGAAAACCAAAACCGTAAAATTTAGCACTTAGCTCATTTGCCCGCCAAAGCTTTAAAAATTTGTTCTGTTTTAGTCTTGGTTTTACTGCAAAATTGTCTAAGTCTTGCAGTATTTCTTCTTTTGATAGTTTTTGATACTCTATAAAATTAAAGATTTGGTCATAAAGACTTCTTTCCATAACAAGATAGTGCCCGCCATCAAAGACATACTCTTCGCCGTTTAAAGTAAAAATGCATACAGAGTGCAATAGCCCATTTTTTAAATTAAACGGATTTATAGAGCCAAGGATTAAGGTTGTATCCCCTTCAAAGTTAAGTACAAAAGAATAAGCACAGGCATGACAATTCGCCTCTTCGCAATAGACTTTGTTGTCAAAATATCTATTTGCACTTTTAAAACGACCTTTCAAATCTGGCATATCAACATGATACCAACCATCTTTGCCACGAGTAAAGTATTTATTATAGCTAATAGCTTTTTTCGGTCTATAGTGATTATATTGATTTTTACAAAATGTGTGAATATACAAGCATAGAGCTTCCTTATCAGTCAATAACCCTTTCTTAATCTTTAAGTTAAGATTATACTCATAAGAAGGCTCACTCAATAATCTTTTCTTTAAGAATTTTTCTGAATGGTATATTCTCATCATTTATATTATAACATATTTAGTCAATTTTGTCAATGTCTTAAAAATGACGTCAATTTTGAAAAAAGAGAAAAAGTTAGTCCTTCTTCTCTTCTACCTTCTTATCCTTTGATTTTTTCTCTTTTTTTGCTTTCTTTTCCTGTTTTTCATCCTGTGATGCGTCAGTAGCTTGAGCCTCTGCTTCAGGTTGAGCATTTAAAGCTGCCACATTTTGTTCGTCCACTTTTTTCTCAGGCTCTGGCTGAGTCTCTGTTTGAGTGACATCAGCAGTTTGTTCTGGTTCGTCCTTAAAAATTGTATAGATTGCATAAGCATCAACAGAAACATAACCCTTTTTCTTCTCTGTACCTGTTTCTATTGTTACAATTTTTTTGTCACCTTCAAGTTGAAGGTCAACAATTACACCATAAACACCGCTTGTTGTGAGAACTCTATCCCCTCTTTTTAGTGAGTTTGTTTGCTCCTGCATTCTTTGGTTTTCTTTTTTGTTTCTAGCTGAAATCATTATAGGATAAATTATAATTAAAAGCACAATAAAAACAATAAGAATAATTTGTGTTGCGTCCATTTCGCCTCCTATTTTCTTTTAGTTTCTGCTTGCCTAAAAATAACAAAATTTAAAAGCAAAGCATTAGCATTTTCACATCTTGTGAAATCTTAAGAAAGTCTACCATAAATATACTCAATTTCAAAACGATTTTAACTAGATTTTCTTAGTTTTTATTTCATTTTCAAGTCTATCGATAAAATCTGACAATTTTAGTCCTGACTTATTTTCGTAACCACGGCCTCTTATAGATATAGTTTGATTTTGCTCTTCTTCGTCACCAACTATAATAAGGTAAGGAATTTTCATTGAAAGAGCCTCTCTAATTTTATAGCCGATTTTCTCATTTCTTAAATCGCTTTCTACGCGCAAGCCTTTATCAAAGAGTTGTTTTCTAATTGTCTCAGCATAATCATTGTTTCTATCTGTAAGAGAAAGCACTCTAACCTGCTCAGGTGCAAGCCATAGAGGAAAGGCACCTGCAAAGTTTTCAATAAGCATACCAATAAACCTATCTATTGAGCCATAGATAACTCTGTGTATCATAATTGGTTGATGTCTTTCACCATCCTCGCCTACATACTCAAGCTCAAAACGTTGTGGAAGCTGGAAGTCTAGTTGGATAGTTCCGCATTGCCAAGTTCTACCTAGAGCGTCAGTAAGGTGGAAGTCAATCTTTGGTCCATAGAAAGCACCATCGCCCTCGTTTACTACATAATTGAGATTAAGCTCATCGAGTGCGTCAATAAGACCTTTTGTTGCTCTCTCCCAGTCCTCGTCACTACCCATGCTGTTTTCAGGTCTAGTAGAAAGTTCCACATGGTAGTCAAAACCAAACACCTTGTAAACCTTGTCAATAAGTGATACTACCCCTTTGATTTCATCCTTTATCTGACTTGGAGTCATAAAGATATGAGCATCATCTTGAGTAAAGCTTCGTACACGCAAGAGTCCGCCAAGCTCGCCTGATTTTTCATATCTATGCACAATACCAAGTTCGCCAAGTCTAAGTGGAAGGTCACGATATGAGTGAGGCTCGTTTTTATAAACAAGTACGCCACCTGGACAGTTCATAGGCTTAATTGCATAAGTTTCATCATCAATTGTAGATGTGTACATATTATCTTTATAGTGGTCCCAATGTCCAGAGGTCTCCCAAAGATGCCTATTAAGCATGATTGGAGTCATAATCTCTTTGTAACCTGCCTCTCTGTGAAGCTCTCTCCAGTAGTCGATAAGAAGATTTCTTACTATCATACCATTTGGAAGATAGAAAGGAAAACCTGGGCCTTCAGGTGAAATCATAAAGAGTTTAAGCTCTTTGCCTAGCTTTCTATTGTCTCTTTTCTTAGCCTCTTCAAGCATGTTAAGATAATCTGCAAGTTCTTTCTTTGTTTTGAAAGCATAGCAGTATACTCTTTGAAGCATTTTGTTCTTCTCATCGCCTCTCCAGTAAGCACCATTTATGCTGTGGATTTTAAAACCGTAATTTTGCAGTCTTCTAGTGCTGTCTACATGAGGTCCACGACATAGGTCATAAAAATCGTCTCCAGTATAGTATAAAGAGACCTCTTCACCTTCTGGGAGCTCTTCTATAATCTCTGTCTTGTATTCGTTTCCTTTAAAAAGTTTGAGAGCATCTTCTCTTGATATAACCTTTCTTGTAAATTCTTCGCCTTTATTGATTATCTCTTGCATTTTCTTTTCAATCTTGCCAAACTCGTCCGGTGTGATTGCATGGTCAAGGTCAATATCATAGTAAAAACCATTTTCAATAGCTGGACCTATTGTAAGTTTGGTGTCTGGATAAAGTTCTGTAAGCGCTTTGGCTAAAATGTGCGCAAGAGAGTGTCTTGCCTTCATAAGTTCTTCATCTTTTTCTCTTTTTAATTCCATAATCTCCTCCTTGGCGTTTTTAATAAAAAAACGCCCTTAAATAACTTAAGGACGATTAATAAACCGCGGTTCCACCTTAATTGCATTGTTATAATGCCACTCTTGAAACAACTTATCAACATAATAGTGGTTTCGGATAACATTTTAGCTTAGATTTTTCACCAACCAATCTTTCTCTGTGCGCATCAAATGTACCTACTTGTCTATTACTCCAAGTAACTAATTGTGATTTTATCACTTTAAAAAAATATTGTCAACTGTTTTTTCTAATTTATGCCTTAAAAATTGTAGAAATTGTGCCAAATCCAAGTTTAGAGCCTGTGTTATTTATTGTTATCCGCTCTTCAAATATGCGCTCAAGGAGGTCGATTGCACTACTTGGCTCCTTAAAAAACAAATTAATTTTTTGAGGTGAAAGGTCAATTACAGACGACACTATTGACTCCTCATTGAAAACTTTGTTTTGATATTGTCCTTTATCTTCGGTAAATATCTTGTATCCATCGTCTTCTTTGACCACACTTATCTCGTCTTCGCAAATGTCAAGATTGTCTACTAAAAATTTCAATAGATCTATAAAACTATCTGACGAAATAAGATAATCACTATTTTCATTTGAGAGCGAAACAAGTTCTGCCCACTTTTCTTGCAAAGCTTTTAGTCTAAAGTGATAAAAAGATTCTAAAAATAGGTCATGACCAAGCTCTAAGTTTTTTCTAACTATAAATTTATCAGTCTCCTTATCAAAATTGAGTAGCGCCTTTTTAAATGCTAAAAGTCCAATTTTATCATGCCTTGGAAAAACTAAGTAATTATCCAAAAAGGACATTTTAAAACTTGTGCAAATAAGCTCGACAATACAGGTTGAAATTATTAGTTTTGCCTCCTCTTTATACTGCTTGCCTACGCCTACAAGAATAGAAACAAAGCCATTTTCCTCATTAAGCGTGATAACGCCTTCCATATCTTGTATAGGATTTAATAAAGATTTATATAATAGATTTGCCAAAGCAAAATTTTCAGCTTTAATATTAAGTGAAATCTCCCACATATTTGCTCCTTACTAAAATATTCTATGCAAGGTTAAAAAAAATACACTAAGAAAATTAAATTTAAAGCAAATAATTTGACAAATTGGCAAAAAATATTGATAATAGTTAATAAAGAATAAGTTAAACACAACTTTAGTTGTAGTTAAAAGGATAAAAAATGAAAAAATCTGTAAAAATTTTGATTTCTATTCTTTGTCTCTGCCCTATTCTTTTGTTGACAGCATGCGGAACTACTACCTATTACACCATAAGTGTTGCATATAGCGATAGTTATCTAGGGTCAGCGACAGGAGCGTACAGCAATGACACACAAGTTGAAGGAACCTCTCTCGTGCTAACTGCAAGAGAGAATTATCCGTCAACCAATCCTTTTATATGTTGGATAAAGGACAACAGCAGAGTTGTATCTACGGATAGAACATTAAGTCTTACCTATAATAGCCAAACGGCAGGGAGATATACCGTCGTTTTTGAAGAGTCTTCTCCTAATGGAATGATGTATATAGCACTCAACGAAATACAATTTGAAGAATTTTATAACATCTCAAATATTAATTTTTCGTTAAAATATGCAAGAACTGTCAGTGGTAGTGATGTTTATGTAGAACTTGAAAATGGTACCTTTTCACCTAGTGATGCCTCATATTTTGGAGCTAAACAAAATGTACTTTATTTTGGAACTGCCACAAATTCCTACCAATACAGGCTTAGATTAGACCTCGTTGTTACCGATACTACAGGAGTTGAAACAACTTACTCGTTAAACTATAATGACCTACTTTCTAACACCTCTTTCAATAATCAGTCAACGTTTAGCGCAGTTTTAACTGATGGTGTTACAGGCGGAAGCGTAACGTTATCGTTTGCCAAACTTTCAACAAGTTTGTTTAGTTAAATAAAAAATATTATGAGGCAATTTAAAGTTTTGACTTAAAAATATTTGTATAGAAATTAAATGTAAAAATAAAAGAAGGCTGATGCCTTCCTTTATTTTGACTGAAAACTATTATTTGCAGTCTTTAGCTGAACCAGTCTTTGAACCGCAACCCTTAGCTTCTTTAGATGCCTCTACATTCTTAGATGACTTAGACATCTTGCCGTTTTTGGCTTGTTTTCCCATCTTGGAATTTTTACCAAACATAGTTTTCACCTCCTGTTATCAAGGTTTTCTACCTTGTAATAACATTATGGCTATATTTACAAATTTTATACACTTTGTAATAAAAATATTAATAGAAAAAAAGAGCAAAAATTAATGATGTCATCAACTTATACTCTTTTTGTCAGTTTCTTTAAAGCCTATTACTTCTTGTCAGTTTTCTTTGTTGTTTTTCCTGCAACTTTAGTTGTAGTTGCTGGTTTCTTTGTAGAAGTAGTTGTTTTAGGTTTTGCGCTCTTTGCCTTCTTCTCTTCTGCTTGAGCTTCTTCAAGAAGGTCATAGTATTTATCGAATACTGCAATAGCAACCTCTTCATCTTCCTCTATCTTGATAATAGAGTTGCCATCTTTGTCTTGGTCTACAACAAATACGATAGCCTCGTCATCAGCGATGCCTTCAATTTTGTCAAGTGGTTTAAGAACGCAGTATAGTCTCTTTTCCTTTCTTACTTCGTAAGGAATTACTGCAACTTGCTCAAAAGTGAGTTGTTTTCCATTTTCGTCTACTAGCACAATAGGATCCTTATTGTCTTGATCAAGAAGTACATCAAGGATATCAATTGGCTTTAAATCTTCTTTTTCATTTACTTTATCCATTTTATTTCCCCTTTTTTAAATTATCAATAAATGTTTGCAAAATTAGCTGTGCAGCTATTTTATCGATGAGTTCCTTTCGCTTTTCCCTTCGAACTCCGCTTGAGATTAATATATCTTCTGCTTCTGCCGAGGTTAAGCGCTCATCTATAAAATGAACTTTTACACCCGAGTAGGCCTCGAGTTTTTTGCCAAACTCTCTATGGATTTTAGCTCGTTCGCCCTCACTGCCGTCCATATTAAGCGGAAGTCCCATGGCTACTTCATCAACATTGTTTTGCTTAATAAGCATATCAAGATGTTTTAAAGCGTCCTCTTCTCCGCGGTTGATATAAACTTCGTATGGGCTTGAGATTATGCATAGCAAATCGCTAAGTGCAATGCCTATGCGTTTATCTCCATAGTCTACCCCCATTTTTCTATGGTTTTGCATTACATCTCCATAATGAGTATACCCTTTTATAAAAATTTAGTCAAACATTTTAACAAAAATAAATAAATTTAGTTAAGATTTATAAAGGAGAGAATAGATTTTAAGTCTGTAGTGCGCAAAATAGTCTCATTCCAAATAGTTTTATCATCATAGCGAGCATGATGTGGATTTAAACATACCGTTTTAACTCCAGTTTTGTATACATCTTCATCATTTCTATCATTGCCAAAGAAAACGACCTCATTTGGCGAAAGCTTAAGCTCAGTTAAAATTCTATTTACATATTGGCTTTTATCTTCAACAAAGTGGTCAAGTTTTGTAACACCTTGCACGATATCTTTTTCGTCAAATATAAAGGCTTGAGCTTCAAGTTTATAGACGTATTTAAGGTTACTTTTAAGAACGTATTCTATAATGTTTTTAATGCCACCTGACAAAATAATAATTTTAATGTCATTATCGTAAAAATATTTAAAAACATCCTTTGTGTTATCAAGAAGAGATGTATCTTTTGCCACCTTTTTCAAAGTTTTTGTAGAAACGCCCTCTTCTCTATAGACTTTTATCACCTCTTCCGCCCACTTGTCGTAATCAAGTTCGCCTTTTAGATACATATCATAAAGTCTATTATCGTCCTCTTCTCTGTCTATTAGCGACCATATCCTTGCCCAGCTGTTATCTCTTTTACTAGGCTTAGATAGCGTCCCATCAAAGTCAAATATTACAAGTTTTGTCTTCATTTTATCCTCTTATTTGCAGTCGTATAAGCTTTCACCTTCTCCCATAGAAACAACTAAAGGCACTTTGAGCTTAATAACCGACTCCATCGCATCTTTTAGTATCTTTTTAACTTTATCCTCCTCGCCTGGATAGGTGTCTATTATAAGCTCGTCATGTATTTGTAGGATTAACTGGCTTTTAAGTCCACCCTCTTTAAGTTTGTTTGTGACAGCTATCATTGCAAGTTTAATTATATCAGACGCCGTACCCTGCAAAGGCATATTCATAGCCACGCGCTCGCCAAATGACCTAGTAAAATACTTAGACGCCGATAGCTCCGGTATCTTTCTTATCCTTCCAAACTTTGTAACGGCATATCCATGCTCTTTTGCAAAGGCTACATTGTTATTCATAAACTCTTTAACCTTTGGATACCTTTCAAAGTATGAAGCAATATATCTCTTTGCCTTGTCTCTTGTGGTCTTAATATTTTGCGAAAGACCATAATCGCTTATGCCATAGATTATTCCAAAGTTGACAGCTTTTGCCTCTCGCCTCTGGTTTGGAGTAACCTCGTTTATTGGTACATTAAAAATCTGAGAGGCTGTTAAACTATGTATATCCTTGCCCTCGTTGTAAGATTTGATAAGATCCTCTTCACCCGACATATCGGCAAGCAGTCTAAGCTCAATTTGATTGTAGTCTGCTGAGATTATCTTGCCACCCTCAAATTTTGATACAAAAATTTTGCGAAGGTTTTTGCCATAGTCATCTCTTGTTGGTATATTTTGTAGGTTTGGCTCCGAGCTTGAAAGTCTCCCCGTACTTGTTAGCGTTTGATTGAAAGTTGTATGGATAATATCTCCACTTTCTTTAATTAACTTTTCATAAACATCAATATATGTATTTTTTAGCTTAGCAAATTTACGATAGGTCAAGATATCATCAACCAAAGGTATGTATCTTAGCTCCTCTAGCACTGTTGCTCTTGTTGACTGCTTTTTAGTGCCGTATGGTCTTATGCCCACCTTTTCATATAGGATGTATCTGACCTGCTTTGTTGAGTTTACGTTAAACTCCTCGCCCGCCTCTTCATGTATTTCTTTTGTAAGTTTATCAAGTTTGTCGGTAAATTCTTTATCAAGCTCGAGCAATCTATCTTGGTTTATTCTGAAGCCGTATTCTTCCATTTTGAAAAGTATTTTTATAAGTGGTCTCTCTATATTTTCATAAACATAGTCAAGTTTGTTATTTTTTATCTTATCTTCAAGCTCTAGATATCTTTTATAGTGTTCTTCGGTTGGTACCTTGTTATCTAGTTTTAGACCAGCATTTATAATATAATTTGCAACCGAAAGGTCAAAATAATTATTAAGCTCAACGCCATATTTTGTCAAAATATGCATGTCGTCTTTTGCAGAACTTGTGATTTTTAGTATGTTTTCATTTTCAAAAATAGGTTTTAAAATAGGTATTAACTCTTCAAAAGATAATGTGTCTCCAAACATATTTAAGTTTTTTTCTATGAAGTAAAGCTTGCCATTGCACATAAATTCGAGAGACTTTAGGTCATAGCTAAAATGTTTGTCTTTAAAATTTTTAAATTCCTTTATTTTATCATTATCAAGCGGCAATCTTTCTACTTTAGTAACAGTTGCCTCTTCTACATTTACATCTTTAAAAAGAGTTGCATTGTTTACAAGCGAGGTAAAATCCATCTCTTTGAAAAATTGATAAGCTTCAGTTGAAAAAGGAAAGTCAAGTACAAAATCGTCTATGTTATAATCGATGTCACAATCGGTCTTTATTGTGGCAAGTTTTCTTGAAAGATATGCCATATCCTTATCTTCTTCAAGTTTTTCTTTTAATTTGCCCTTGATATTTTCAATATTATCATAGATATTGTCAACATTTCCATACTCATTTATAAGCGCTTGTGCTGTCTTTTCGCCTATACCACGAACGCCAGGGATATTATCTGACGTATCGCCCATAAGTGCCTTAAGCTCTATCACCTGACTTGGTGATATGTTATAAAGCTCTTTTAGCCTTGTCTCGTCAACCTTATCAATCTCGCTTACACCTTTCTTTGTAAGCCAGACAAAGGTATTATCGTCTATAAGTTGAAGAAGGTCGCGGTCTCCTGATAAAATATATTTTTTGCAATCAATATGTCTTGCAATAGTTCCTATTATATCGTCAGCTTCTATGCCCTCCTGCTCAATAGTTTTTATCCCCATAGTTTTAAGCATTTGCTTAATTAGCGGAAGCTGAGAGACAAGCTCAACAGGTGTTGCCTTTCTTTGCATTTTATACTCAGGATAGAGCTCATTTCTAAAGGTCTTTCTCGCATGGTCAAAGGCTATAACTATGTGAGTTGGCTTTTCGCTATGTATTACCTTTATTAAAATGTTTGCAAAACCAAAAATAGCGCCAGATGGCTGACCGCTATGATTAGATAAAAAAGGCAGAGCATAAAACGCTCTATTTGCCAAACTATTGCCATCAACTATCAATAATTTTTTATCCATGATTTTCCTTTTAATTACGCTATACCAAAAAGACTTCTAAAGACGTCAGGAATAGCGATTGTCAAAATAAGCACAACAACAGCTAAAATTAAAAGTATGAAAAAGACAATTTTTAGTGGATTGCCAAAGAAGTTAATGGCAGCATAAGCAAGCGCAATAACAAGTCCGCCATAAACAGAAATATAATCGTAAGCTGCTCCTGTCGGCTGAGCAATGTTTATATAACATAGAATGCCAATATATGCTATGGTCAAAACAGCTAAAATAAAATAAGCAATTGATTTCATTTTCATCTCCTACTAATAATTTTAGCATATTGTACTTTAATACGCAAATTATTGCTCTGCATTTTGCGAAATTGTATTGTTGTTTTCAAGATTACTAATTAATTCCTGCTCTTCCGCCTTTTTTCTTCTTTTTCTTAGCTTTTCGTCCTGCTTTTCTTTGTTTTTCAACGGTTTAATCTTTTTGGACTTTCTATCTTTAGATTTTCTGCGTTTTGACTTAAGCTTTTTTGTTCTTCTAAACATCTTCTTTGGAATGGTTCCATCTTCTGGTAGACTTGTGAGTAAGGTTTCTGGATTTGCTAGTATATCATTGCATAGCTTTAGGCTTTTACCCATATAAAGACCATCAGCAACTCTTTCATCAAGGCTCATACCGAGGTTCATAAATTTGCCTATTTTTATTTCTTTATTGTTTTCAATGTATGGTTCCATTCTTTCCTTGCCCATAGAAACAAATATGGTAGTTGTACCAAAATTGTATAGATGGTGATAAATATGACCAAGCTTAATGGACTTTAAGTTAGTTAAAAAACAGCTGGTGTGAAATGGACTTGCGTTTATAAGACCTTTGGTGAGCATACCGTGTTTGTCAAGCCATCTTATAAAAGCCATAGCCCACCTAAACATAAAATCAGGCAATTTTACAAGTTTGCCGGCAGTTTTTGTAGTTGCATGCACTGTATCATCACTCATGTTTTTGGCTATTTCGCCATCAACAATCTCTTTTACCTCTTTTATGCTTTCACGCCCTGTAAACATAAACTTAAGAGTTAGACTTTCTCCCTCTTCCTCAAGTTTTTTCTTTATATCCATTGAAACACTTATGTAATTTCTTTGGTAAATGGAACCGCGCATGATAAAACGATTGAGTTTTTTGCGTATGTAAAGTATTCTAACCAAAGTGGCTATAACTATGTGCATATAGGAATAGCTCGTTCCGCCTCTACGCTCTCTTGCTATAAACTCATCAAGCTTTTCGCAAGGTACCTTTATGGTTGTGTAATTTACAGCGTCAATTCGCTGTGGCATAAAGAAAGGCTCTGCCTTATCAATTATGTTCATGTGTTTTACTTTTTTACCATCACTTCTATGTCCAAACATTTTATTTATCTCCTCTAAATTTCTTTCTAATTAAATTCTTTTCTCTGCCATTATTTCCTGGCACATAGTATACTCTATCCTTTAAACTATCTGGCATGTATTGCTGTTTTACATACCCACCATAATCATGTGGATACTTGTACTTGCCATGGCCGTCATCATTTGTACTCGGATGATTTTTAAGATGATTTGGCACCTTGTTATCTGTACAATTTATAGCGTCATCTTCTGCCATATAAAGAGCTTTAACAACCGAGTTGGACTTTTCAGCCTCACACACATAGATTATTGCATGAGTTAAAGGTATAAGCCCCTCAGGTTGTCCCATCTTTTCAACTGCATACATGGCGCTTGTTGCAAGAAGCAAGGCGTTTGAGTCAGCCATGCCGACATCCTCTGAGGCGTGAGCGACAAGTCTTCTTGCGATTATCATTGGGTCACAGCCCGCTTTAATAAGTCTTTGTGAATAGTACAAAGCCGCCTCAACGTCACAGCCTCTCAAACTCTTGCAAAAGGCAGAGAGAAAATCGTAATACATATTTTCGTCCATGGATAGCGCCTTTTTATCAATTGACTGCTGAGCTGTTAAAAGGTTTATATGTATCTTTTTGTCTTTTGATACCGGCGAGGTCATAACTGCAAGCTCAAGAGCGTTGAGCGCCCCTCTTAAATCGCCTCCGCAGGCGTAAGCAAAATAATCTAATGCCTTCTCTTCGCATTCTACTGGCATATTACCAAGTCCATTCTCTTTGTCGACAAGTGCCCGTTTAAGCGCTTTCTTTATATCCTTGGATGTAATAGGTTTAAACTCAAAAATTCTACAACGCGAGACAATAGCTCGTGTCATTGAAGTATATGGGTTTTCAGTGGTAGTACCAATAAAATATATTGAGCCATCTTCTATTGCCTCAAGCACGCAATCTGACTGAGCCTTGTTCCATCTGTGACATTCGTCAAGAATTAAAAAGGTATCAGTGCCTAGCATTGCCTTGTCCTGCCTAGCCCTTTCAATAATAGCTTTTGCGTCACTAACGCCACTTGTAACCGCGTTAATCTTTACATAGTTTGCATTAAGCGAGTTTGCTATTATATTTGCTAGCGTGGTCTTACCCGTCCCTGGAGGTCCATAAAAAATACAGCTACCAAGAGTGCCATATTTGATAGCCCTGTAAAGTAAAGTGTTTTTCCCAACAATATGTTCTTGTCCCACAAAGTCATCAAATGACTTCGGACGCATTTTTTCTGCAAGTGGAACTCTATTCTTTCCTTCCATACATCGTTATTTTACAATACTAGTTGGCAAAAGACAAGTAAATTTCATTATTTTTATTAAAAATTTCTTTTGTAAGCAAAGTATAGTTAAAATATTTGACTTTATCGGCAAAAAGATAGCAGGCGTTATTGTGCACAATAAAAACGCGTTTCCACCTGTTATTATAAAAGAATTTGACCTCTTTGAGCCCTTTAAATTCTTGGTTAATTTGCACGGCTTTTTCACCTTTTTTGATGATTTGATTTTTCATTTTTAACCACTCATTTTCACTTTTTTCGTCAACATCAAAATTTTGCCACATTTCCCAGATTTTTCGGGGCAAAGAGAAGTTAAAAAGGTTGTCAAATTGCTTGTTGTGAGAAGTCACTTTTAAATCAAAAGTTTGGTTTGCTTTAATTTGCGAAAGTTCAAAGAAATATTGCATATCTTTAGGCGAACATATACAGTATTTATTCTCTCCAAAGTTAAAATAACATTTTTTGTTCTCAAGTGGCATAAGCTTAAGCGCGCACTTAACATTAATGCAAGCAAAAGTACAACTTTCAATGCCTGACATATTTGAAAAAGTTATGACAGCATTTTTAAAATGATAATTAAAGTAAGCCTTTTGCCTGTTTGTTAGATTTTCTACTTCAATAAAATCAATTCCCCTTTTAAAAACATAGTAACCACGAGGAAGAGGTACATTTATCTCAAATGTAATCTCTTTATTTTCCTTGCGAGTATTTGTTATATTAAGGATATAATTTTTTCCATTTAAAAGAAAGTTTGTAGCATGAAAAATAACTCCATCTGACATAATTTTTTTGCTATAATAGTATGGTGTATAGTCAAACTCTATCTTATTTTCATTAAATTTAATATATTCGCCTTGCAGGTCATTTTCAAATTTACTATGTGATAAATAGTTTATGTTTAGCGCGTCAAGAGTATGTTGCAGGCTAGAGCCTAGCTCATCCTCTAAGATAATAAAGGAATCTTTTAATAACTTTATTTTCTTTTCGCTGACATTAGGTCTTTGAGTTAATATTAGATTAAAATCTACCGTCTTTTTTACATTTAAAAAGGCTCTATAAAAAAGTTTATCAAGTGGTTTTTTATAAACAAAAATAGGTTTTGTCCCGTCTATACCAATAGCGTCGAGCAGAGAAAAATCAACATCACTACTTATTAGATTAGGCGCATGATATTTAATTCGATTTACAATTAAATTTTCTATCTTTCCAAGGTACTCTTTTTTATCCATACCTAGATTATTGACTGTTTTTTGCCATTTAAACTTTTTTAAAAACAAAAAAACCAGCTTCGTTTAGCTGGCGAGTCATGCTGTAAGCCGAGTTCTGTATTTGACAATCATCTATCTAGACTTATTGTTGCCAATAAGTTCAAGCGGTTCGTTCAGGGCGTGAGAGAACAAGCACATATGCCCTTTTGACCTTGCATCAGGTGGAGTTTACAGAGCCTTAACTATCTCTAGCTAAGCGGTGGTCTCTTACACCACCTTTCCATCCTTACCTGCTTTCTTGGCAGGCGGTTTATTTCTGTTGCACTATTCCTAGAGTCGCCTCCGCTGGCCGTTAACCAGCACCCAGTTCTCTTGATGCTCGGACTTTCCTCATCATAAAAATGACGCGATTGTCTGCATAACTCTTTTATATTATACCATATTAAATTGCTCTTGTCAATTGCTGTTATCAAAAAAAACGGAAGCAAAACGCTTCCGATTTTTGTCCAACTTTTAGCCAACTGTAAATAATACCTTAACTTTGCCATTTTTCCTATCTGGATAGAAGGCTTTAAGTATGCCGTCTTGAGATATTTTTATTGAAATGCCGTATTTTGAAAGTGTGGTTGCGGCAGCTAACCTTCCACCTCCTTCACTTCCGGCTTCTATCTTTAATATCGCCCCTACTGCAATTATAGTTCCGTCGCTATCAATGACAGTTGCACCATCCATGCTTACTAGTTCTTGCCTTAATTTTCGACTGAGTTCATGAAAAGGTTTACCTGATATAATCTTTCGTAGACACTCAACTTTAACGCAATTTTGCTCTTCAAGAAAAGTCTGATAAGAAACATTGTACATCGCTTCTACCGATGCTAGATTTTGTAAATTATATAGTTTTCCGGCATTTTCAAGCTCCTGCCTTTTCTTAATTTCAAAATATCTTTCATCAAGAATATCATGAGCATTAATATGTGTTAATGCGCCTTCCACTGTGTCCTTATTTAAGTAAATAATACAGCCTCCCGAGTAGGCAAAGGATGTGTCAAGTGCTGTATAATAAACTGACCTACGTATATCCTTTAGGGAATAGTTGCCTCGATAGGATAAAAGTTGTATAACCTCTTCATGAGAGTAAATATTCCAACCTCCAAGTCTTTTTGAAAATAGAAGTTCTCTATTTTTAAATATAAGGAAGTCGCCATTTTTGGTAAGTACTATTCCAATTCTCTTATCATTGCAATATCTTGCTACCATTTCATAATCACATGGAGCAATGCTTGGCACCTTTTTAACTTTATCAAGTTGAAGATAGCCAACTAAGTTGCCTTTTTTGTCAAACTCAATATAAGAATCTATGCCATCTGACAAAAGTGCAAAAAAGTCTCTATCCATGATGTCACTATAAGATATTGTCTCTGGCTGATCAGAGTTATCTAAAGAGGTATTTATTATTATACCAATTGCAATCTTTTTGCCTTCATAAGTACGAGCGCCCCACTTTTCAAGTTCTGTCAAAATGCCAAACATCACATTTGAGGTTTCGGCGTCACTGATACTGGCACATATCGACTTTTCTATAGCATTGTTTTGAAGAACTGAGATATAACTTTCATCATCCAAATTTAAAGAAGAAATTTTGTTGATTTCATTTAAAATATTTCTAAGAAGATTAACCTCAAATACTTGGAAAGGTTGTCCCCGTCTTAAAATTAATCTATATTCGTCCGTTTTAAAAGGTTTTATCAAAAGAGAATTTCGTCTGCCAAACGCGACCTCGCTGTCACGAGATGTTGACTCTTCCTCGCCTTCAATAAATGACCCAATAAATAGCGGTAAAACTAATTTATTTACTACTTTATAAAATTCCGACTTTTCCATATTTTTACTCCAAAAAACAAAAAATTATATATCTTTTTTAATAGTATATAATATTTTTTGTGAGAAACAAGTGTTTTTGCTAATTTTTTTCAATTTTTTCTTCTATTTTTTGATTTTCGTCCTCTTCTTTAATTAAATTTTTCTGTAAAATTTTTATTACTTTGGACTCAATCCTTGAAATATACGACCTTGAAATATTAAATATCTCAGCAACTTCCTTTTGGGTTTTTACATCATAACCACAAATACCATACCTATATTTTATAATCTCTTGCTCCATTGGAGAAAGACATGCTTTCATCGCCTTTTCTACATCTTGCATCATACAACCAGTCTCAATAAGATGAAAGACATCCTCTTCTGACTCTGAGGCAATGACGTTTGTAAGCTCCATGTCATCACTATCAACTTTTGGAGACAGGAGTGTGTTAAGCGAGATTATGTCTTTATGTTTTTTGTTTGCGCGAATAAGCATTAAAATTTCATTTTCTATGCATCTTGAAGCATAAGTTGAAAGTAGTACACCTTTTGAACCGTCAAAATTATCAACCGCCTTAATAAGACCGATTGTACCAACAGAAATAAGGTCATCTGCCTCAAGTGAGTTATTATACTTTTTGACGATATGTGCAACCAGCCTAAGATTGTGATTTATAAGAGTCTCTCTTGCCTTTTTGTCACCTTTTTGTAGTCTTTCAATACACTCAAGCTCTTCCTCTTTTGTTAACGGCTTTGGAAAACCTTGGATACTACTTACAAAAGATGTAAAACAACAAATTTTACTAACAAATTTTGCGAAACTTTCATATATCACTTTGCACCGCCCTTTAAAGTGAAATCCATCACAATAATATTTGTATATGACGAAAGTTGTCGAAATTTGCTTGTCTTAAGTAAATTATTTGTTTTTTATAAAAAAGAATAGTACTCAATCGCACTATTCTTTCGTTTCTATAGAAAATAAAATTTTATTAGATTTATCCTTGTTTCTTTTAATATCATGCAAAAAAATTGCACGAAAAAATTTGCAAAAATTTTCATGTAAAGAAAACTAAAGACTTATTTAATAATTTAGCCTTTAAGTCCCTGTGCTTGACGAGGCATATTCTCTACTACTATGTCGTAAATCTCGCCAAGGGTTGCACAGTACTCAAGCACCTTCCAAGGTGTGTTTGTGTGAAAATGAAGTTTAAGTAGTTCGTCATCACCTACTACAAGAAGGCAGTCTCCTTCAATGTTTTTTGTGATGTAGTCTCTTACCTCATCATCTGAAAGGTCTTTGCCTTCAAGTAAAAGCTGTGTGTCAAATTTGTAGTTAATCTCTTCAAAATCTTCTTCGTCCATAATATACTCCTTTTAATTAATTTTGGATTTAGAATAAATTATCTATAAAGTCATTATAGTCAAATTTTTCAAGGTCATCAACCCCCTCGCCAACGCCAACAAAGGCTACTGGAAGGTGATACTCTTTTTCTATAGCAACCACCACTCCGCCTTTAGCCGTGCCATCAAGTTTTGTAAGTATTATGCCATCAATTTTAACAAACTCATTAAAGGCGTTGATTTGATTTAATGCATTTTGTCCAGTTGTGGCATCAAGTACTATAAGGTTATATTTATGCGCTTCCGGATATTCTCGATTGATAACTTTATCAATCTTTTTAAGTTCCTCCATTAAGTTGGTCTTAGTGTGGAGGCGTCCTGCTGTATCAACCAAAAGCACATCCGTGCCCTTTGCCTTGGCGCTCGATATCCCATCAAATACCACCGCTGCAGCGTCCGCACCTTCCGCGTGTTTTATAATCCTGGTCTTTGTACGCTCTGCCCACTCATTTAATTGGCTTGACGCGGCAGCTCTAAAGGTATCAGCAGCGACAAGAGTGACCTCTTTCTTTTGATTTTTAAAGTATTTTGAAAGCTTTCCAATAGTGGTAGTCTTTCCAACACCATTTACGCCTATAATCGTAATAATGGCAGGATACTCAATGTTAAGCTCGTCAACTTCAGAAAATTCTTCTTTTAAGATGTCTTTAAGCTCTTTTCTTACGTCTTCTGATGTTCTAAGTTTGTTTTTTCTTGCCCTAACTCTCAAACTTTCAACTATATCCATACTAGTTCTAACACCAATATCGCACGATATCAAAATGTCGGTAAGTTCGTCATAAAAGTCGTCGTCAAGCTCGCCATGACTAAGAAGAGCATCTATTTTTCTAGCAAGTGCCTCCCTAGTTTTTCTTAGCGCATTACCTATCTTTTTAAAAATTCCCATTATTAACCCTCCTGAGCATGCTTAATAGCATCTGAAAGCAGAACAGAAACAATCTTTGATACACCCTTTTCTTCCATTGTAACACCATAAAGAGCGTTCGCATATTCCATTGTAGGCTTTTTGTGGGTTATAAGAATAAACTGTGTATCAGTAGAAAGTTTCTTAAGATATTTGTCCACAATCTCGACGTTAGAATCATCAAGTGCAGCCTCAACCTCGTCAAATAGACAGAATGGGAGAGGTTTTATCCTTAGTATAGCAAATATTACAGCCATTGCGGTTAGAGATTTTTCTCCACCCGAAAGAAGAGTCATGTTCTGTATCTTTTTGCCAGGTGGTTGAGCAAAAATCTCCACGCCAGACTCAAGCGGGTCATTTTCATCAGACAGCGCAAGTTTGGCAGTACCACCGCCGAATAGCTCTCTAAATGTAAGTTTAAAGCTTTCATTAATTCTGCTTAGCTCGTTGTTAAACTTTTCAATCATAATACCTGATAGGTCTTTGATAATCTTGTTTAAATCATCCTGCGCTTTTTCTAGGTCCTGTGCCTGACCGTTTAGGTCGTCATATCTATCAAGCAATGCTTTGCAATCTTCTATAGCATTGACATTGACATAGCCAAGTGCGTTGATATCTTTTTTGAGTTTACTAATCTCTGGCATAGCCACTTCAATATCAAAATCTGCCCGTCTTAAGTCTAAGCAGGTGCTGTATGATAGTGAATACTCCTCGTATATACGCTCTTGCATTTGCTCAAGTTCGGTGTCAACTTTAGAAAGGTTCATCTCCTCTCTAAACTTCTTGTCTCTCAAGCCCGCAAGCTCATCCATAATAGCTGACTTTTTGTTGTCAAGCTCCTTAATAGCGTCTGACAATTTAACTTTGCTCGCTTCTACTTCGCCTCTTTTCTTTATCTGCTCTTCAAGTTCGGTTTTCTTAGCAGAAGATGGTGCTGAGGCAAGTTTTTCTTTAATCATGTTTTCACAAGAAGAAATAAACTCATTATTTTTAGCAATCTGCTCATCTAAGTTGACAATATTAAGTTTATACCTGCCAAGGTCGTTATCAATACGCTCAATATCGCTCTTAACTGATGCAACCTTTGTTCTAGCCTCAGCAATTTCTACTTTTACAGTTAAAATATTGTTGTTTATTCTGTCACGCTCAGCCCTGAGTTTTTCAAACTTCTCTCTCTTCTCTTTAATAAGCTCGTCAGCGTCAACCTTATTACCAGAAAGCGCACTCTCAATCTTTTCAGAGCGTTCAAGTTCGTCAGAGATGAGCTTAATTTTATTGCGAACGGTTTCGGCTTCCATCTCTGCTACTTTGTAGTTATCTTCGACTTCGCTTACAATAGTGCTAAACTTGTTATACTTTTCTTTCTCTGAGGCTATATCGACCTCAAGAGCGCTTTTCTTATTTGAAAGCTCCTCTATCGATTTTTTCTGCTCCTCATATAAGCTTGAGCTTTCTTTTATCTCTTTATCTATTTCGCTAATTCGCTTTTCAAGCTTGATAATCTCTATGCCAAGCGTTTCTATCTCGCGCTCACGTCCAATTAGGTTAGAAGACTCAGCCTTTTTGCTACCGCCGGTCAAAGAACCTTGAGGATTTACAACATCGCCGTCAAGCGTTACTATTCTAAAAGCATAACCTGTTGATTTTGCAAGATTAACTGCAGTAAAAAGTGTGTCTACAATAACGGTAGAGCCTAAAAGGTTACTTACAACATTGTCTATCTTTTTGTCATAGTCAACAAGCTCACTTGCTAGTCCAAAACATCCACTCTTGCCTTGCAGAAGTTTTGTGTCAAAATTTCGGCGTTTCATTGAAGTAATTGGCAAGAATGTTGCTCTACCAAAAGAGTTGTCTTTCAAGAATTTAATAAGCTCTTTTGCACCCTCTTCATCATAGGTAACAATGTTTTGCACAGCGCCACCAAGAGCTACCTCTATAGCTGTTTCGAATTTTTCTGGCACCTTAATCAAGGAAGCTACTACACCAACAATGTTTTTCTTTAAAGCTGAGTTACGCTCGCTTTCTCTAAGCAATTTTTTGATTGCAAAAGAATATCCTTCGTACTCATTTTGAAGGTCAGTTAAAAGTTTCTTTCTATTTTCGTAGACCTTTATTTGAGTATTGATATTTGCCTTTTCACTCTCAAGTTCTTTAAGCCTTCTCTCGGCTAAGTAGTTCTTACTTGCAAGGTTATCATTTTTCTCTTTAACAGAGGCAAGCTCTTCCTCTTTAGCTTTTATTAGCGAGCCACTCTCTTTAAGTAATTTCCTATTTTCATCACCTTTTGAAGATAAATTTGATAAGTCTTCTTCTAAGTTTTTGAGACTGCCTGACAGTAATTCTTTCTCAGCTAAAAGACGAGAGACAGAACTTTTGATATCACTAAGAGAGCCTAAGGTTTCTATTATCTTCTGCTGACCTTGTCCCGCCTCATCTTCACTTAAGGTAAGCTCATTTGCAATTTTAGAATACTCCTCAGACAGCTCATCAAAAGACTTTTCAAGAGCTTCTAGGTCAGCATTTAACTTTACAAGTGTTTGGAGTTTTGTCTCTTTTTCTTCCTCGCAAACCTCAATGGCTGTTTGACTATTTGACCTATCTAAATTAAGCCTATCATTCTCTTTGTATGTATAATTAATACGCTCTCTAGCAATTTTTGTCTCGCTTTCCTGCTTCTCTAAGCTGACAGTGAGCTCAAGTATTTTTTCGTTTAAGTCAGATAGCACCTTGTCAAAATTAGTAAGGTCAAACATGCTCTTGTCATAGTCAGCTGAGGTTTTATCAAGGTCTTGCTGACGAATATCTATTTGCTTGTTTAAAGCATCCAATTTTAAGTTTATCTTTTCCTTGACGTCATTTGCGTTTTCATATTGATAGATATATGCGTTGACCTCTAAATCTTTAAGTTTGCCTTTGTACTCAAGATATTTCTTGGCATTTTCTGCCTGTTTCTTTAAAGGTCCCATCTGCCTTTCAATCTCAGAAAGTATATCCTTAACACGAGTTAAATTATCAGTAGTTCGCTCAAGCTTACGCTCAGCCTCACGCTTGTCGTTTTTGTATTTAGAAATGCCGGCAGCATCCTCAAACATTGCCCTTCTATTTTCAGGTTTTGCATCGACAAGCTCGGTAACTTTACCCTGACTTACTACAGAATAGCCATTTTTACCTAAACCGCTGTTATATAAAAGATTGGTTATATCACGAAGATGACAGGTGTTGCGGTTTATTAAATACTCGCTCTCACCCGAGCGATATAGCTTTCTTGTAATTGCAAGCTCATCATAATCAAAATTAAAAAATCTAGTGCTATTATCAAAGGTTAAGGTAACTTCGCAATATGATAAACTCTTTCTCTTCTCTGTACCATTAAAAATAACGTCCTGCATGCTGTCACCACGCAAGGTCTTTGGACTTTGCTCGCCGAGTACCCATCGTATAGCATCAGACACATTACTTTTACCGCAACCATTAGGTCCAACAATGGCTGTAAAGTTATCGTTAAATTCTATTATAGTTCTGTCGGCAAAGGATTTAAACCCAACCATCTCTATCTTTTTGAATATCATAAAAACCTCTTAAAGTGCTTAAATAATCTAAAATTTGTCATCTTAACTTAAGTATAACAAATTTTAAATTACTTTTCAAAATGTTTTGTCTAAAAGTTTGGCATTTTTTGTCGTTTTTGTATTTACAAAAGCTGACAAATCAAAAATTAGTTATCAATTAAGAAAAGTTTATCTATCGCCTTTTTAGCCGCTTGTTGCTCGGCCTCTTGTTTGCTTTTGCCACTTGCAGAGGCGATTTTATCTTCATCCATGTAAAAGCTTGAAGTAAAACCTTCCTCGCTTGGCAGTGTTACATATTGCATTTTGCATTTAAAATTGCCTTGTACAAGTTCTTGGAGCTTTGATTTATAGTTATCATCTACAATATTCTTATATCCTTGAAGGTCAAAATTTTGATATATAAAGTCTCTCGCCTTGCTAAGTCCACCATCTAGATAAATTGCTGCGATAATTGCCTCAATAACATCACCTTTTATTGCACGAGAAATTTCGCCTTGGTAACTTTTGCCTAGCAATACATCCTTTTCAAGTTTGAGTTTGTCAAAAATTTGAGCTAGATAGTTCTCTGATACATAATGACTTCTTAAGACTGTCAACTTTCCTTCATCTTCCTTGCAGTTTAGAAAGAAATATTCGCCAACCAAAAAGTCAAGGATACTATCTCCCAAAAATTCTAGCCTTTCATAATTTTTTTCAGATTTTGATGAGTGAGTTAACGCTCTTTTTATAAGCTCATCATTTTTAAATTTATATTTTATCAAAGTATTTTCTCCTTGAATAAGGTAGTTATAGTTAGTTTTCAGTTTCTTCAAGCTTTAAAATAGCCTCTTCTATCTTCTGATTTAATTTGTTTTCATATAATTTCATTGTTTGCTCAATAGATGCCAAAATATTAGCTCTTGCACATGAGCCATGATTTTTAACTACTAACTTTTTGCATCCAAGAAGAGGAGAACCTGCGTGCTTCTTCTGTATATCTACCCTGTTTTTTATATCCTTAAATGTTTTCTTCATAAAGATAGCGCCTATCATACTTAAAAAGTGAGATTTAATGCTCTTCTTAAGTATAGAAACAACGGCAGAAACAGCACCTTCAGTACCTTTCAAAAGTGCATTGCCAGCAAAGCCATCTGTAACCATAACATCTACATCGCCACTCATAAAATCGCTACCTTCTTTGTTGCCTATAAAGTTAATTGGAGCATTCTTTAAAAGTGGGAAGGTTTCTTTAGCAAGCTCGTTACCCTTTTCCTCTTCAGCGCCATTGTTAAGTAATGCCACTCTTGGAGACTCAACATTGTAAATTATAGAATAATATGCCGAGCCCATAAGAGCAAAATGCAAAAGGTTTACTGGTTTGCAATCAATGTTGGCACCGCTATCTATTATAATAACATCGCTGTCCTTTTTAGTTGGTAAAATTGGGGCTAACGCTGGTCTTGATATACCTTTAATTCGTCCTATCTTCATTATAGCTCCAGCAAGAACGGCACCTGTACTTCCAGCAGTAACAAGTCCAATAACATCATCTCTTGTCTTTAAAGTGTCATACGCAACGACTAAAGATGAGTTTTTCTTATGCCTTATAGCCTCAGTTGGCACGTCATCATTAGTAATTACGTCATCGGCATTTATTATTTCAATGCGCTCCTCTCTTCCATTTAATATCTCTTTAATTTTATCCTCTTTTCCACAAAGGATAACCTCTAAATCCTTATGTTTCTTTAGTGCTAAAACTGCACCCTCAACTATCTCTAGAGGTGCATTGTCTCCGCCAAAGGCATCTACAACTACTTTCATAACTTTCTCCTTAAATTGATCACTTTTTATAATAGCAAAAAAAATAAAATATTGCAAATCATATTTGAATTTTTTTGGTTTTATAAACTACTACAATATATACTATTATGTCTAACATACAAAATACAATATATTGTATTATTGTATAAATAAAAATTCTCGCCCAAGAAAAATCGGACGAGAGGAAAACTTAAACTTATTTATTTAATTTAAAGCTTACTTCTTTTCTTCTTTATTTGCTATTACTGTTTCGCCTTTATAAGTTCCACATTTCTTACATACAGTATGAGGTTGTTTCATCTCATGACATTGTGGGCACTCAACAAGTGTAGGCATAACTGCTTTAGAATTTGCAGAATGTCTTGTATTTCTTCTAGCTTTAGAAACTTTATGCTTTGGAACTGCCATTTCATCCTCCTTAAATTATTGATAAATTATTAATCATGCTTTTTAATTATAGCTATTTTACAATCTATTGTCAAGTATTTAACGCTATTTCATCTAAATTTATTTTTTATATTTTTTAATCAAATAGTTAATCTCACATTTCTTAAATTTGTCTTATTTTTTTGCTTTGTAAATAAATACCATTTTTACTTTGTAATAAGAGCTTTTGTGTCGCGAGCTATGAGTAACTCCTCGTCAGTTGGTATTCTATAAACTTTCACCTTAGAGTTTGGCGTGCTAATCTCCTCAGTTGTTCCTCGTGGCAGATGATTATTCTTTTCTTTATCTATTTCAATACCATAGATTTCCATATCTTCAAGTGAGCCTTCTCTTAAGTCCTCTTGATTTTCACCAATTCCGCCTGTAAATGTGATGGCGTCTACCCTACCAAGCACAGCCATATATGAACCAATAAACTTTTTAACTCTGTAAATGAGCATATCAAGTGCAAGTCTTGCTCTAGCATTACCCTGTTCTATAGCACTGTTGAGCTCTCTCATATCACTTGAAACACCGCTTACCCCTAAAATACCACATTGTTTATTAAGATAGCTTACCACCTGGTCAGCGGTCATGCCTTTCTTATTACCAAGATAGCTAACTACCGTTGGGTCTAAGTCACCCGAACGTGTTCCCATGATAAGTCCTTCAAGTGGAGTTAAGCCCATGGTTGTATCTACACTCTTACCATTTTTTATAGCTGTTATTGATGAGCCGTTACCAAGGTGCACAGTTATGATGTTAACCTCTTCAGGTTTTTTACCCAAGAGTTTTGCAGTCTCTGCAAGTACATATCTATGACTTGTGCCATGGAAACCGTACTTTCTTACATGATATTTCTCATAATCTTCATATTTGATACCATACATATACGCTTTAGCTGGCATAGTTGCATGGAAAGATGTATCAAATACGGCAACTTGTGGAGTATTAGGCATTAGGGCTACACAACCTTTATACCCTGCCATGTTTGCATGAGCATGAAGTGGAGAAAGGTCTGTAAGCTGGTCAAGTTTTTTTACAGCCTCGTCATCTATGATTACGCTTCTATCAAACAGCCATCCACCTTGCACAAATCTATGTCCTACAGCGTCAATCTCAGAAACACTCTTGATTACGCCCTCTGATTTATCTGTCAAAACATCAAAAACTTTTTTAACTGCAACGTTATGGTCTGGCATATCAGCCATAACCTCTTTTTTGTCGCCTGTAGTCTTGTAGCTTATAAATGAGCCTGCAAGTCCAATTTTTTCACAATTTCCTTTTGCTATAACCTTTTCGTTGTCCATGTCAAACAACTGGAATTTGAGAGATGAACTCCCTGCATTAATAACTAAAATTTTCATTTCTCCTCCTTATTACTTTGTAATACTGTTACCGCTGTAACTGTAACTATATCTTTAACCGAACAACCTCTAGATAGGTCGTTTACAGGTTTATTTAAGCCTTGTAAAATTGGGCCGATAGCATTCAATCCGCCAACATATTGCATAGCCTTATAGCAAATATTTCCGCTATTTAGGTCTGGGAATATCAATATATTTGCATCTCCTTTTATAGGACTTTCTGGAGCTTTATGCTCAGCCACCTCTTTTATCATGGCAGCGTCGAACTGCAATTCCCCATCACAGACAACCCCACTCTTTTTAAACTTTTGATATGCCTTTTGTACGGTCTCCACACTTGGGTCGCTAGCTGAGCCTTTGCTTGAGAAAGATAAGAATGCAACTTTAGGATCCTTAAGACCTAAGCATTTATAGGTTTCTACACTTTGAAGCGCTATCTGACAGAGCTCGTCCTCATTAGGATGCATTATCACGCCACAGTCGGCAATTACCAAGCATTTATCCTTTAAAAACTTGTTATCTCCAAACATTACAAAGCAAGAAGATACAATTCCACCCTTTTTCTTAGCCTTTATTATTTGAAGAGCAGGTCTAACGGTATTTGCCGTCGAAGCTTCAGCCCCAGCTACCATGCCATCCGCAAAGCCCGCGTCAACAAGAAGAGTTGCAAAGTAGTACGGGTCAAGCGCTAACTTCTCAGCCTCTTCCATTGTCATACCCTTGTCTTTACGTTTTTCATAAAGTCTTTTTACAATGTCCTCTCTATTTTGAAAGGTTTTTGGATTTATTATGTGAAAATCCATAAGTGACTTATCCCTAATAACTAGCGCGCTTTCATCGCCAATAAGAATAGGTCTTGCTATTTTTTTCTTTTGGATATATTTTACAGCCTCTAAGGTTCTATCACTGAAGCTAGCCTCAGAAAAGACTATGGTCTTTTTTAAGTCCCTAGCTTTTTTATATAGTTCTTTAACTTTCATTTATTTCCCCTTCTAAATCAAATAAAAATTGAATAAATTGATAAAAAGCGATATTTGTACAAGCTGGTTTTGTCCAGACGATTACAATAATTCTATTATATTATTTTATAACTTTGTTGTCAAATTTTTGAGGTCAGTAAATGAAAAAATATAGTATTTTTTTATCAATTTTTATAATTTATATCATTATTAATATGGTCATATTCCCAAGTCTCTATATAAATGTGACGCTTAACGGTATATCTGCTTGGGCTTTTAATGTTCTACCTAGCGTTCTACCCTTTATCTTCTTTACAAAAGTTTTGACCTCACTTGGCATAGTAGAAAAGTTTTCAAACCTCTTTAAAAAATCTTGCAACAAGCTTTTTAAAACCCCACCAGTCTCCTCATATGTTTTCATAACAAGCATGATATCGGGCTATCCAGTAGGAGCCAAAATGACTGCTGACCTATATTTATCAAGCAAGATAACAAAATCTGACGCCTTTAAAATGACCTCCTTTTGTTCCACGTCCGGACCTATGTTTATTATCGGCGCGGTAGGAATTGGCATGCTAAAAAACGCGACTTTCGGCTATATTATATTTATCTCGCATATTCTTGGCGCTCTATTAAATGGTATGCTTTATAGGAACATCAAAGTTAAGGAAGAAAAAATAGAATACACTGAAAAAACAAATACTCAAAATCTCTCTACCATGGTTATAGACTCAGCTTTAAGTATTATTACAGTTGGAACAATAATTGCGATATTCTTTGTAGTCATAACCTCGCTATCGCCGATATATAACCTCTTTCCACCACAAATATCATGCGTGCTAGAAGGAATAATTGAAATAACAAAAGGCTGTCTTGATATTTCAACCAACATACATGGAGCATTTTCAGTTGTCGCTTGCACATTTGTGATAAGTTTTGGGGGTATTTCTACCATTCTTCAATCTATTACCATGCTCAACAGTTTAAGGATGCCGATAAAACTATTTATACTCCAAAAAGTAACGCACGCTATACTTTCGACTATAATAAGTCTGTTACTCGTGACAATATTTTTGTAAAATTGGCAAAATTTTTCAAAAAAAGGTATTGACAAACCTTGCATCACACTTTATAATAGTGCCATACTATTTTTAATAGTAAAAATGAAATCATATGATTTCTTTTTATAAAAAGGTAAGTAAAAGACTTTTTTGAAACAAGTTAGTGCTTTTGGAGTTACTTTTTTATCTAAAGGAGGCTATCAATCTGATAGCCTCTTTTTTGATTTATATTAAAATCTATAAAATTATATATTTAAAATATCTAAAATTTCATGAACCAAAAATTTTACCTGCTTTGCCTTACAAGCTTTGAGCGCAAGCGCTAAAGAATAAGTTATATCGCTATCTCTTAGCTCTGTTGTCTTGACTATAGCCTTACAAACAACAATAGCATCACGATTATTATGAGATTGGTCGTAATATTGAAGCTCGCTCATAATCTGTACAGCCAGCTTTTGAACCTTTAAAAATTCATCTTGAGAGAGCTCATCTCTATCATCATCTTCGTCAAAGTCTTCGTCATCTTCCTCTTCTTCATCGTCTTCCTGATAGTCATCTTCAGAATCTTGATAATCTTCCTCATTTAGCTCTACGCCATCAACTTTCAATTTTGGATAGCCAAAAGCATCTGCTAGTAAATTTCTAAAAGGTACTACCATTTGATTTATAAAAGCCTTGAAAGGATTTTCTTCCCTTCCATAAAAGCGTTTAACAAACTCAACGAGGTCAATCTTTTTATTATCAATATCAACCAAAGTGCAAAATACAAAAGCGATTACTTTATATTCCTCTGTTGGCAGGTCGCATATGTAATCTCCGTGACCGTCTTGTATGAAGGCTTTTGCAAACTCACGGTCGCGATTAAACTGCTCAAGACACTCGCCTATTAAAGAACATATCTCTTCATTCAGCGAAAGAACTTGTAACATCCTTTGAAGTTTATACTCAGCTACCAAGAATTTACAATTTATAAAATCATCACACGCCTCAAAGAAAGCGTCAAATTTATTTTCCATAATTACCTCTTCAAGAGTATTTTAACATTATAAGCTCAAAAAAACAAACAATTTTAAAGATTGTTAAATAAAAAATTTGATTTATTTTAAAAAGATGTTATAATATTTCAATGGACAAGGTACTTACAGATAAAGAACAGCGTGTTCAAGATAAACTTATAATGCTTTTTGTAATTGATAAAATGGAAATACCTCTTACTGAAGATTCCATTCTTGATATTTGTAGCGTAAAAAATGCATGGATAAAAAATTATATGGATTGCAAGGCTATTATTCATGATATGGTTGATAGCAAGCTTTTGTATACTATAGGAAATCCAGAAGAAGGCAAAGAACTTTTTGCCCTTACCTATGAAGGACGAGAATGTCTTTCTCACCTTTATCGACGCGTTCCGCTAGCATTGCGTGAGGAAATCTCCGCCTACCTACAAGCAAACCGTTTAAATGTAAAATCTTCACAAGAGTACAGTGCGACCTACTCTAAAAATGATGATGGCTCTTATAATGTAGAACTCAAAATATATGAGCCACTTATTACAAAACCAATGTTTGTGCTTAACATTAAAGCTCCATCAAGACAAGCTGCAAATGAAGCCATACACAAGTGGAAGTTAAATGCGCCTTCCATCTATGAGCTTATATACGAAAAGCTAATTAATACAGATTAAATTTATATTTTAATAAAAAGAAAAATAAAGTTATTATCGAATTAAAAAATAGGAGAAATTAACATGGAAGAAAAAAGAGCTAGAGCAAGAGCAATAATTATTCACGAAGGTAAAATGGTTTCAATGTATCGTGAAAGACAAGGCAGAGTTTTTTATACTTTTCCAGGTGGTGGCATGAAAGGAACTGAAACCGAAGAAGAGTGTGTAAAAAGAGAAGTATTTGAAGAGTTTGGCCTTATTGTTAAGCCGACTAAAAAAGTATATACTTATGAAAACAAAAATAGTATAGAGCATTTTTACATAGCTGACTGGCTCTCTGGCGAGTTTGGCTCAGGAGAAGGCGAAGAGTTTGAAGAAAACCGAAACAATGGCGTTTATATTCCAAAGCTTATTGAAATTTCTGATATCCCAAACATTCCACTTATGCCGCCTGAGGTAGCATCAGCCTTTTATGATGACTACACTAAATATGGAAAAGACCTTCGAAATGATGTAAAATTTATGGTCGGAGAAATAAAATAAAAATCTAAAACTATTTAAAATCATTTATAAAACAGAAAAAATCACTTTGTCAAAGCTTTGACAAAGTGATTTTTAATGCGAAATGTTATCATCTTTTACAAATAGAATTATGTATCTTTTATTTTTGCAATCTCCCGTCTTGCTAGGGCGTCACATCTATTGTTAAACTCGTTGTCGGCATGACCTTTTACTTTGTGCCAGGTCACATTGTGTTTTTTAGTAAGCTCAATTAGTCTTTGCCAGAGGTCAATATTTAAGACCATTCCCTTTTTGCTCTTCCATCCGTTATTCTGCCAGTTAGTTATCCAGTCCTGCAAAAAAGCATTGACAACATAAGCAGAGTCGCTATAAATGTCAACATTGCACTCCTCTTTTAACGCCTCAAGACCTTTTATTACTGCAGTAAGTTCCATTCTATTATTGGTAGTTTGGCTCTCTCCGCCTGAGATTTCTTTTTTGGCATCGTTATACATAAGAATAGCTCCCCAACCACCCTTTCCTGGATTGCCCGAGCAGGCACCATCTGTATATAATGTTATATTTTTCATTACTTAATCCTTAATTTTTCACATATTTCTTCAAGCGTTTGGTCATTTTTATTAAGCGTAGGAAAAACGTGAAGCCCATCTCCTTCGTTCCTAGGCAAAATATGAAAATGAAGATGAAAAACGCTTTGCTCGGCGTAAGCACCACTAGCATTTAATATGTTAACACCCTCAAAATCACAGTTTTCAACAAGATGTTTGGATATTTTCTGCACAGTTTGCATCACATGTGATAAATCCTCTGGCTTAGCATCTAAAACATTTGTACAATGAGCCTTTGGTACTACTAGAATATGACCATTTGCATCATTACTAATATCCAAAAAGGCATATGTAAACTCATCCTCATAAATCTTATATGATGGAAGCTCACCTTTTATAATTTTACAAAATAGACAATCTAACATAAGTCCTCCAAACTACACAAATTACTCTTCAAGCAAGTAAAGTATTCCTAAAGTATTCTCACCGCAGTGGCAAGAGATGGTTGACCCAGCTACCGATGATACCACATTATCAAAGATATTTTTTGACTTTACATACTTTACAACTTCATCTACAAAGTCTAGATCTTTACAGGTATGCGTTACAAAGCATAGGTCCTTTTTTGCTTTAGGATGAAGAGCAAGCATGTCATCAATGTATTTATAAATTACATTATTAAATTTACCCATATACTTCCCAGTGTTTTCTATCTTACCGTCAACAAGCTCAAGTCTCGGCTTTATTTTAAGTAAGTTAGCACCAAAACGAGCCATTGCAGAGCATCTTCCTCCTTTGTAGAGATAGTCAAGTTTATCAACCACAAATGAGGCTTGATTTAAGTCCGTCTGTTTTTCTAACTTCCTGCAAATCTCCTCACAAGATAGTCCTTGTTTAATAAGGTTGCATGCATACAAAACAAGCAGACCAATACCTGTAGAAAGCGACTTGCTGTCAACAATGTGAAGTCTATCATTTTGCAATTCTTCTTTTGCCTGGCATGCATAGTTAAATGCTGATGAAAGTTTGCTTGATATACCCATATAGATAACTTCACTGCCATCTTTTAAAAGATTATTGAAAAAAGTTTTAAAGTCTTCAATACTTCTTGCTGCAGTTTTTGGAAGTTGTCCTGTCTTTTCAACATAAGCAAAAATCTCTTTTGGAGTGATGTCCACCCCGTCTAGATATTCTTTATCTCCAAGAATAATGCTAAGTGGCAAAACAGAGATATTGTTATCTTCTATTTGGTCTTTATTTATATCAACACAACTATCTGTACAAATTTTTATCATACATTACCTCACAAAAATATTATAACAATTATTTTAATTGCAAGCAAACGTATTTAGGCAAAAACAAAAAATTTTTGTCAATAATTTGTATATTCTTGCCTCACCTGCACACAATACTAATGGAGGTTGAAAATGAGTAAACAATGGAAACCTGGTGAACAAGCACCAAAATCTGGTAACTACTCTTGCTATGACAAAGATGGCAGATGTGGCGGAAGTTGCTACCTTGAAAAAGGTCAACGTTTCCCTGCAACTCAAAATTCTGGCTCTCATTATGAAATGGACGAAGAATAATTGAGTGTTACCTCTAAAAGACCGTGAGAATCTCTCGCGGTTTTTTATTAAGTTCTTTTTAAAGGTTGTCAAACTTATATAAAGCTTTGCCAACTTATAATCATACGCTTTGTCAAAAATATTCTTCCTAAACTTCTCAAGGGCAGACAAAAAGACGAGTACACCAAATAATAAATTAAAGATACAAAATAATTTGATAAGTTCTTGACAAAACTTTTTGAAAATGGTAAATTTATATAGCATTTAAGATAGCTTTTGCAGAGGTGGCCGAGTGGTTTAAGGCGCACGCTTGGAAAGCGTGTGAGGTGTCAAAGCCTCCGCAGGTTCGAATCCTGTCCTCTGCGCCAAACACAATATTTAGTATGTATTATGTAAGACATAATACTTTATATTGTAGTATTATGTAAAAGGTTTTTGTTATGATAATAATATGCGGTCTTGCAAGAACGGGTAAATCTACCCTAGCAAAAAGATTAAAAAGCGTTTTGCCATCCTTCAACCTAATCGTATCTGAAGCTTTACGAAATGGGTTTCAAAAAATTGACGAACAACACGCAAAAGACTGGGGAAACAAAAATAGTCAACTTCGTCAAGAGATATTCCCCGCTTTTGCTAGAGAATTTATTGGTTGGAACGAAAAGTTTTCAAAATGTAACACAATATTTGACTGTGCTCTTCTAAACATAAAACAGGTCATTGATTTCGTAAAGGATGAAGACATAGTGTTGTGTCTTGGCTTTGGTGGGCGTTCTAATGACGAGATTTTAGACATTATAAGAAGTTACGAGCAAAGCGATGACTATACAAAAAATTACAATAATGAAACTTTAATTAAACTTTGGGGAGATATATCGGCTATAGATAAAGAAAATCTTGCGTTGTGCAATAAAAACAATATTAAATATTTTGATACATCTAACGATAGAGATAATTGTTTTAAAACAATAATAGAATACTGTCTATCTGCCCTTCAAATGAGAGAGGATGAAGAATGAAAATCATAAGTGTAAGTAAAGAAAACTCAACGTTTCAAGAAATCCAAGCGTTAAAAAATAATAGGCTCAAGCGAAGTAAAAAACAGCAGTTTTTCGTTGAAGGCGTACAAAACATTAAAAATGCTATCGATAATAACTGGCAGATTGATTGCTTTATTATTTCTGATTACGCAAAATTATCTAATTGGGCTAAAGGTACAATCAATTCTTTAAATATAAAATGCTACCAATTCTCTCCCGAGTTGATGGCAAAAATCAGCGACAAGGAAGATGTAAGCGAAATTGTCGCAATCGTCAATATAAAAAAACAGGAGTTTGACCTAAACGGCTTAAAAAATAATCCTCTATTTGTACTACTAGATAGACCTGCAAAGAAAGGGAATTTCGGTACTATTATTCGTAGTTGTGACGCGTTTGATGTTGACCAACTGCTCTACATGGGACACGGTGTTGATATTTACGACCCAAAAGTTGTCACCGCTTCTATGGGTTCCTTTTTTCGTGTACCTTTTAAGTTTTTAGAGTCCGGGCAAGAATTTGAGAACTATGTTAAACTTTTAAAAGAAAAATTTAGTAGTCTTCAAGTGGTAGCTACATCCTTGCAAGGTTCGACAAATATAAGTAGGGTTGATTTTAACAAACCCACCCTACTTTTAATTGGTAATGAAACTGATGGTCTATCAAGGTTTCTTAACGAACATAGTGACTTACTCGCCAAAATTGATATGCGAGAAGGAATTGATTCTCTTAATGTAGCTTGTGCGACATCCATATTTTTGTATGAAATTGATAGGCAAAGAAATATTATCAATTAATTTGTTTGAAAATCAAACTATTTGTGTTATTATAAAACTATGTGGATTATTTGCGCGATTATTGGCGCAGTCTTAAACGGTTTCTATGCAGTCTTTAGGAAAAAAGCTGTTATGTATAGCAATATTTTTTCGTGCTCGCAATGCTCGTTTCCTTTGGGTTTATTATAATCTCATGGGATTTTGGACAGGCTGTAACGCTCAGTTGGGAGTACATATTGCTTATTCTTGGCAAATCCTTAATTGTAGCCCTTGCATGGCTTTTTGAACTCGTGGCGCTAAAAAATTATATGATTTCATCTTTACAACCTTTTACCGCCGTTAAAGTTGTCATATCATTTGTAGTTGCAATTTTGGTTTTTAGCGAGCCTATCGTTTGGTATCGTTTTATTGGCGTTGCCATTATATTCTTTGGTCTGTTTTTCTTAAACAAAAACACGAAAAAGGAAGACGAAAAGGTTATCCCCTCAAACAAGGCAAGAATAAAATGCATAACTTTCTTTATACTTGGCTGTGTTTGTAGCGAGTGCTCTGCCATTATAGACAAGGTCGCCTTAAGATCTATTTCGTCCATGCAAATGCAATGGTGGTTTATGCTATTTGTCTCCGCCTTCTTATGGATTTTTTTCTTTCTTGCTTGTATAAAAAGCAAAAAGATGCTTGTACGAAAAATTGACTGGAAAAACTTTTACATTTATTTAGCAGGCGCTATTTTAGTGCTTGATGACCAGCTTTTCTTTAAAAGTCTTAGCGAGCCAGACAGTTTACTCTCCGTTGTTTCAATTATCAAACAAATTAGCACGATTGTATCTGTCATATTTGGTGCTTACATGTTTAAAGAGCCTAACTTAAAAAATAAACTAATATCTCTAGGCTTTATCATGTGTGGAATAATTATTATTTTGATTTAGTATAAAAAAAGAAGTTATAGTAAGTATTAGGTTTATTATAACTTCTTTTTTGTCTAAACAGTTTTATTATATAATGCGTTTGTGAGTACTATGCCACCATCAATTGCTGATGCAATTATGAGCCAAATGGTAGCGATTAGCACGAGAATATATATTATTCTTTCAACAATTCTGTTGCCCATACTTATCCATGCAACTAGGTTAAAGTTGAAAAGACCAACAAGTCCCCAATTTAACCCACCAATCAAAAGAATAATGAGTGCGATGTAATTTGCTACTATCATTTTTAACCTCCTACAATTAGATTGGCTAAAAATGTATTTTTTATACAAAAAACTATTGTTTTTGACTAGCTTATCTTTTCGCCATTTGCCCTAAAACTTTCATCAATAGTACCGCCACCTAGACAAATACCATTTTCTGTATAGAGTACGACATATTGACCTGGAGTTATGGCGCGTTGTTTCTCAGCAAAATCAACTCGTATTTTATCGTTATCTAAAATGGTAACTTTAACTTTTTGGTCAGGCTGACGATATCTAAATTTAGCAAAGCAATCAAATGTTTTCTCCTTTGGCATTTCTGGTATCCAATTCATGCCACTCGCTAAAAGATAATCGCTATACAAGAGGTCATCCTCCCCCTGCGATACATAGAGGATATTATTTGCTAAATCCTTTTTTATAACAAACCAGCGCTCGCCATTACCGCCCTTTCTTCCACCAATATTTAAACCTCTACGCTGACCAAGTGTGTAATACATTAGTCCATCGTGCAGACCAACGACGTTACCTTCAAGATCTAGGATTTTGCCAGGCTTTGCAGGTAAATACTCCTTCAAAAAATTCTTAAAATTGCGCTCGCCTATAAAGCAAATCCCCGTGCTATCCTTTTTGTCAGCATTGACAAGGTCAAGCTTGTGTGCAATTTCACGTACAGTAGGCTTGTCGATATTCTCAAGTGGGAAAATAACGCTTGAAAGCTGGTCTTGACTAAGCTGATTTAAAAAATATGATTGGTCCTTATTTAAATCGTCAGCTTTGGCAAGATAGAATTTGCCATCCTTTTCAATCTTTTTAGCGTAATGACCGGTAGCTATTTTGTCCGCACCTAGCTTTTTAGCCTGCTCTAAAAATGGTCCAAACTTAACCTCTCGATTGCAAAGCACATCAGGATTTGGCGTTCTACCTTTTTTGTATTCTTCCAAAAAATACTCAAACACTCTATTATAGTATTCCTTAGTGTAGTTTACCGAAAAATAAGGTATCCCTATCTTATTGCATACCCTTTTGACATCTTCAAAATCTTCTTCAGCTGTGCAGGTGCCATCTTTGTCCTCCCAGTTGACCATAAAAAGACCGATAACATCATGTCCCTGCTGCTTTAATAGATAAGCGGCAACTGAAGAGTCTACTCCGCCACTTATTCCTACTACAATCCTCATTTATTCTCCTCTTTTGAGCCTTTTGCCTCTTGTTCTTTATTATTATCAGGCTCGTCTTCTTTTGTTTGCTCGCCGTCTTTTTGCTCGCTTTCGCTAGTAAGTGCTATATCTATTGCTCTTTCTATATCGCCGTCTATATCTATAGCTACTGGCACTTTAAACTTTTTAAAGATTATCATAAAAACATCCCACGGCCACATTAGAAGTACAAAGCCACAAAGGGTTGAAAGAACTCCTAAAAGGGCTCCCTCGCTAACCACTGCTATCTCTGCGTTAAATATAACAAGCATGAGCATAAAAACAAAGTTAGTAAGAAGAATTGAGCCTCTAAGATACCTTCCTACATAGAAACAATGGGCGCCAGTTGGTCCCAATAATATACTGTATACTAATAGTTTAACAAAGCTTACATCACTAGGCAACTTGGTTGTACGAATTATGAAGTCTCTATCATGGCGCAAGATTTTCCTCTTTGCATCCTTGTTTGTCGCAACATCAAGGCGTGAAAAAATCAGCCCACACTCTGGACAACTTTCTACGCCGACAAGGCTTTTAAGTCCACATCTTGGACAGATTTGAAAATCCTGTTTCCTTGATAATTTCATATAAAGAATATAGCAATAATTGCTATTTTTGTCAAGTAAAACAATATGATAGTAAAGTACAAATTCCCTGCCATCGTTTAAACGTAAAATCTCTTTTAAACAAAACAAATCTTTTTATTGAAGCTAGCATAAATTTTTACGATAACTTCTCTTTTGTTTTATTGTAGTAGACATAACCTGCGCTATCCTTAGGATATCTTTGTAGGTTTTCGCGAAAATAGTCTAATGCCTCTTGGTACTTACCGTTGTTATAACATATAACTCCTCTTTCAAAAAGTCCCTTGTTTTTAACCAATTTTTCTGCGATGTTTTTAGGATAGACATCTATATCTTCAAACAACATAACCTCCCTCATCTCATGTATATCCAAAAATCCAATATACCTATATGCGAGCTTATATCTAATAGGCAAGTCATCTATTACCGACTTCGTAAATACCATCTTAACAGACATAAACTTGGCTATTTTGTCAATTTTCTCAAGCACCTCTATATCATTTGATACTATTGTTGGCAGTTTGCCATCTTTTAGTCCAAAAGATACATTTGAAGACAATAGAGAGATACGCTCATCAAGTAAAATCTTGTTTTTGTCAGACTTATTTGTTATTCGAATAGTCCTAGATAGTTGTAATGAGCAATTTATGGCGTCCTCTGCCTTTGCGAACACTGCGAGGAGCCCACTGCCAACATATCTATCAATAAAGCCTGAGGAGCGCCGTATAATTGGTGATAAAACATTGAGATAGGAGTTAAAGAGAGTAAAGTTATCTTCTAATGTATTGGAGTCTGAAAGGTTTTCTAGCTTTATATAAAGAAGTGTGGCTTTTTTCTTGACTGTTCTTCCTAGCTCTAGCTCTGTTATAGCATTCCTCCCAAAAAATCTAAGCATTTGTTTAGGTAGCGACTTTTGTTTTCTTAAATCGGCAGTTTTTAAAGAATTGTCGCTCTCTCTATAATTGTTGTTTATCTTATTAAGTCCATGCTCAATATTTTTAAACTGTTTACCTCCGCCTATTGCGAAGTTGTCCTCCTTAACCTTGCCATCGCCAAGACGAGAAACTACCCGCTCCACTTTGGTAACAGGCTTGCTAATAATAAGATAATTTATCGATAAAATGACAATAAAAATTATGGTCACAAGAATTGCCCAAAGAATGGTGTTATAAGCGTTATCTTGAGACATGTTTAAAAGCGTCCTTACCGATTTTGCCAAATTTGAGTCAATGTTTGATAAGTCGGCAAGTAAAAACATGATAGCGCCATATATGACAATCAATGGTATGCTTGAGAAGAAAAGCAGTTTGTCAAGTTTTAGTGACATTAAAAATCTTGTATAGAGAATACTACCGAGTATGACTGATATTAAGGTCAAGATAAGTGCGATTATTCCCTTAGCGTCAAAGTCAAAGATAAAACCTGTATCGGTCGCTTTAATACCCGAGATAATAGAGCCACCAAGCACAAGGGATGGGATGGTTACTAAAATAAAGATAATTAATAAAATTTTTGTCGACTTTCTCATGTATTTATTTTCTACAAAGTTAAAAAATGTATGCATGGATAGTATAAAAATCACAATAATTACACAAACAATAATAGGAGGAATTTATGGAAGATAAAGAACTTATAACTGAGTATATCAACGCAATATATCAAAATATACGTACAGCAGTACAATCTATTGAGGATATTTTGCCTAAGGTTAAGGACAGCAACTTGCAAAAAGAGCTTGCAAATGAAGAGGACAAGTATATTGCGCTTGAAAAGGAGTGCGAGCTTTTTGCTAAAGCTGAAAAAATTGAAGGCATAAAGGACAATAATTGGCTTGAAAAGGCAAAGCTTTGGAGCTCAATCAATATGTCTACAATGACCGATAAGACCACCCGTCACATCGCGGAGCTAATGCTTCTTGGAACATTTATGGGTTTTGTAACCTGTATAAAAGACCAGGCAGACCACAAAAATGTCTCAAAAGAACTTGACGAAATACTTCTTAACCTTAAAGAGCTTGAAAGGAAAAATATTGACGCTCTTATTCCTTTTCTTGTTTAAAAATCTCTGAAAGAGTGGTGTTTATTGAAAAGTTAAGTGCTAGTCGCTTAACTTTTTCTTCGTCTAAAAATATTGTCTTTCCGTTTTTAAGTGATACCACAAAAATGGTCAACTTATTAAGCTCAATATGTTTTAAAAGACTAGAGAGTTTAACATCGCTACTAACCGTATAAAAACTTGGTCTAGAGAAGTTTTTATTTTCCTTTTTTAAAAGAGAAATCGGCTGGTATTTACATTCAAATTTTGAGTCTATTATCCCTATTATCAAAAAGACACCGCATAAACATAGAGTAGGATTAAAATCTATAAAACATGTTATAAAAAATAGTAAAAACAGCAATGCTGAAAAAAGGTAATTAAAAATCCTAGTTATTTTTATTGCTTTATCTCGCGACAAAGTCTTTTGAAGAAGTCCTACCATTATCCTTCCACCGTCTAGCGGATAACAAGGCAGGAGATTAAATATTCCAAGCAAAAAAGATTGGCTGACTAAAGTATCGGTATAATTATAAATATCTGGCACAACCCACCAAAGCGATACTAGCACTAAACTTAAAATAATATTTACAAGAGGACCAGCGAGAGCTATTAATACCTCGTCTCTACTCTCAAACACCTTGTCCTTATAATTTAAGCTAATACCATATGGCGCAAGAGTAAAGCTATCAAGCTTATACCCAAGTTTTCTTGCAACCAGAAAATGACCAAACTCATGCGAAAGCACTACCACTGCAAACATAAAAAAAGAAGAAAGATTTTTTGTAAAAACAAACCATAAAAAGAATAAAATAAATGAGGGATGTATTGGGCTTTTCTTAAGTTTATCCTTTAGTCTTAATATCCTAGCGCCCATAAAATTCCTAATACTATTTCTGCTACTACAAGAAAAGCAAAGATTATTATAAATACCTTTCTCTTGCTAATCTTTACTTTTACCGAAGCAAAAGCATACCTCTCACCATAACTTTTTATTCTTTTAAACATATTTATAAGTATGCAGACATAACTTTAATAATTCTAAACAGCAGTACAATTTGTAAGTAAGTTTTTCAAACATTCTAAAGTAATGAGACAAAAAAGAGAGTATCAACAAAATACTCTCTTTTAGCATATTTTGTATATTGTATGTTAGATATAATACATTATATAGTGGTATTATGCAATATCATCAGAGGAGTTATCCGAGTCAGGTTGAGCTAAAACTGAGAGATCGTCAGCTTCAATCATCTGCACATCCTCACCTTTTAAGTAATCAGGAAGCTCTTCATTAAACTCAAGGTCATCCACATTTCTAAAGAGTCCATCGCCTTGATTATCATCCTCTTCTTGTCTTATAGTCTTTATGCGCTCAAGTAGTTCTTCATAGTCAGGTAGGTCTGATAAATCTTTGATATCAAATCTTTTTAAAAAGTTTTCAGTTGTACCAAAGAGAAGAGGCTTTCCTACTGCGTCCTTTCTCCCAACAACCTCTATCATATTTTGGTCAATAAGTATTTGGACGGCGTAATCTGAGTTAACTCCCCTTATATCCTCAATATCAAGCTTTGTTATAGGTTGTTTATAGGCAATTATAGCTAGTGTTTCAAGTGCTGCACGTGTCAAAGACTTCTCTCGTATTGGATTTAAAACATCAGATATGTAACTTGCGTAATTTGGATTGGTTGCAAGTTGCACCTTATCCTTATATTCTATTAAATGAACTCCCGCATCGCCTGAGAGGTCTTTTTTAAGCTCTTCGAGTGCTTTGTCAAGGTCCTTTTTGCTAATATCAAGTTTTTCGGCTATAAAGGACTTTTCTATTCCATCGCCTGCAACAAAAAGGATAGAATACAAAATTTCTTTTAAGTTTTTTAAGTCTAACATATTCATGACTGTACCTCATTTGATATAATATTAATTTGCTGAAAGATACCCATCTGCTCTACGCGTACCGATTGAAGCTTTAATAGTTCTAGCAAAGCTAAAAAGACATTTATCATTTCACTCTTTGTCATATCGTTTGTGAAGAGTTCTTCAAATGGAAAGCGACGATGCTCTCTTGCATAGCCTCTAATAGAAACTATCTTTTCAGCAACGGTAAATCTATCTTTAACAATTTTCTTAGGCTGTTCCTTTTCCTTTCCCCTTGCCTCCTGCTTTGCAAGAAGATTTGCAAAGGCGTCTAGAAGTTTATCTAGCACCATGTCCTTGATAATGATTTTAACCTTTTCAGTTTCTTTACCTGGAGCGCGATACAGTTTATTGATATCTTCTATCTCTTTTAGTCTTTGCCCTGTTTTCTTAAAAAGCTCATATTCTTTAAGTCGTTGAAGGAGTAATGCTTCGCTATCCTCTTCGTCGACACTTTCTTCTGTCTCTACTGGGAGAAGATGTTTAGACTTTATCTCAATAAGTGTTGCAGCAACTGTAATAAACTCGCTTGCTTTGTCCATATCAATGGTATCGATATCCTGCATATATTCTAGATACTGCTCTGTAATATCTGCAAGTTTAATAGTCATAATATCAAGTTTTGCGTCTTTAATAAGGTGCAAAAGTAGGTCAAGCGGACCTTCAAAGTTGTCAAGTTTAAACCTATATTTATCGTCGACAAAAGATAGTTGCTCAGTTTGAGTAACCTCCTCTTCCATTTTGTCATCCTTTATTGTATCTTCTGCCACTTCTACACCTGTTATTTTACGTTTTGTTTAATTTTATATCTAAAAACGCCTCACAACAATTATATAAGATAAAGGAGTAAAAAGCAAGTAAAATCATAGATTTATGCTAATTTTAATTTGACAAAAATTGTCTTGTCTTTGCCTTGAGATTTTATATACAAAAATCTAATTAATAAAAAGAAAGGCATTAAAATCTTTTTGATTTTTCGACAAAATTTGCTATTATTTTTACATGACAAAAAGAGCCTCGTCGCTTCTAATAAGTCTTTTTATGTTAGCTTTAAGCATAGGTCTACTATTGCTTTATTTTTTGTTTAAAGATGATGGTGTGTTTACTCCGCTAACTATGAACGGAAACAATATTTCGTTGAAGGTTGGACAGAGTATATATAACTATTATACGATATCAAACGAGAATGCTGAGATAAGTTTTGAGGTTAGTAAAGATAATATCATTGAAATAGATGAAGAAAAAATTACTGGTATAAACGCCGGCGAAGTTACTGTGACTTTAACAGCAACACTTGAGGGACAACTAGCAAAAACGCAAATCGACGTTGCTGTATATAATGATGATTATAGTTTTGTTTTATCACCAGTCGAGAATTGTGATTTTTTTGATGACACACTATATGTCAAAGATAATTATTGCACCTTTCAAATAGATGTCTATGACCAAATAAACCAAAAAATTGACAACTTAAAATATGACTTTTCAGCTACCGATAATGCCGTTCTAGTTAAAAATATGTATTTATTCCAGTTACAAACGAGAAATGATTGTTACCTTATATTCTCCTTTAAAGAGATTGATTTCGACATCATTATTAAAGTTAAATTAGTTTAGCCCTAATCAAAAAATTGCAGTTTTATTAAAAAATTTTCGTTAACAAAAAAAAGAACTTAATCCTATTAGATAAAGCTCTTCTATATTTTCTACCAGTTTTCAACCACTTTGTCAAAGCAGTCTTTAAGAGAAAGTGCGTCAATGTTTGCTCTAACTTCTAGGTCAATTTCTTTTACAACACTACCCTCTTTTGATATTATAGCCTTTCCTACAATATCGCCCTCGCGTGTTGGAGCTGATATCTTATTTGGGCTATCATAAGTTACCTCATAATTGTGAGCATCACCTTTTTTAACTACTACTGCATAATCTTCATTTGCATAGATATCTGCGTTGTCAACTTTGCCTTTGTTTACCTTTAAGCTCAATGCCGGCAAAGTGCTATCTACAATCTTTTTGCTCTCGTAATTTGCAAAACCATAGTTGAAAAGTTTGGTGCACTCGTTAAATCGTGTTTGGCTATTTTTTGCGCCAATTACCACCGAGATTAATCTCATGTTATTTCTTACGGCTGATGCTGACAAACAACAACCCGCTTCATTTGTCGAGCCAGTCTTACCGCCATCACAACCATCGTAATATCTGATAAGTCTATTGGTATTTACAAGCTCTGTCTTTCGACCAGAAGGATGAACTAGTTCGTCCATCCAAATAGTGCTATATTTGTGATACAATTCGTGCTCTGCAATCTCTTTAAGAACTACCGCACAATCTATTGCGCAGGAATATTGTTCTGGAGCCGGAAGACCGGTACAATTTACATAATATGTATCATTCATGCCAAGCTCTTTTGCTTTTTGATTCATCTTGTTTACAAACGCCTTTTCGCTACCGCTAATATGCTCAGCTAGCGCAACTGAGGCGTCATTTGCCGATGCCATGATTACACTTTTAAGTAAGTCACCAGCACTGTACTCAACATATGGGTCAATAAATACCTGACTACCTCCCATGCCTGAGGCGTTTTCGGAAGTAGTAATCATGGTCTCCTCGGTTAGCGAACCTTTATCAAATTCGTCAAGAGTCAAAAGTATTGTCATCATCTTGACCATACTGGCTATTGGAAGGTGCTCCTTTGGATTGTGACCATAAAGCATGCTACCTGACGCATAGTCTACAAGGCAGGCACTTTTACTGGTTATATCAACATCACTCTCCGCCCTAGCTACCATAGGCATGCTAAAAGCAAGTGATGTTGCAAGTAAGCACAAAATTAAACTAAATAAAAAGAATCTTTTCATAAAACTTCTCCTTTGCTAATTAGTTTTATCAAAAAATTCTTTTTTATACTCAATAAATTGAGTAATTTTCAATTTAAATGACTAGTATCACCTTCGCACTAAATAAAGAAAGCAAAATTGATTCTAAAATACATATTAATAAAAGTAAGATTAAAGTTGTAACAAGAATTTTTGTCTTTTGTTTTGGTATTCTACATCCGCCAAAGTTTCTGTAGTCGCAGAAAGTTTTTGACATCATTATAAAGAATACACTAAGTACAATTAAAGTTAAAAGTTGACAAGGCAACGCGACAATTACCGATACCACAACGCCAGAGAACCCATAAAAGATAATCATTAAGGTTATATTGAGTCCCAAAAGATATGACCTATACCCTAGAAATATAAAGCCGATAGCCCAAGTGTATTTATTGTATGAGCTTCCAAACAATATCAAAAATACAAGGAGCATAGACAAAAGCCGAGTGAAAAAGGTAGAAGAGCTTACTCCGTTTTCTGAAATGTCCACTACTCCAAAATTGTTTGATATATTATAGCTGTTATGTGTCCTGATGCCCACAATGATACCTGTAAGCAAAGTTATTAAAAGTAAAGACGTTATAATTATAGTCCTAATTTTGCACTCTTTTATGGTGTCGAGTATAAAACTTGAGGTTTCTCTGAAAAATCGATTTTTGTTTTTATTTGTCATATTTTAATCTATGATAGTATTTTAAAAAAAATAACATAGATGTTAATATCTATATTATTTAGTATTTCTACATTAAAAATCTTATATATTAATATATTTCTAATAATTTTTCAGCAAATACTTTGACGTGCTCGTAAGTTAGCCCGCCCTGAAAATAGGCAATATATGGCGGTCTTATAGGTCCGTCACAAGAAAACTCAATCGATGAGCCTCCGACGAATGTTCCAGCTGCCATTATAACTTTATCGGTATACCCCGGCATGTCCCAAGGCATTGGCAAAACGTAACCATCCACCGGTGAAATTTTTTGCACTGTTTGAACAAACTTTACAAGGTCATCCTCATTATTAAATACAACTGACTTTACAATATCCTGAGGGATATCATCGTTTGACGGTATAACCTTATAGCCCTTATCCTCCATAATTTGACCGACAAGTAGCGAGCCCTTTAGTGCCTGTGCCACAGTGTGTGGAGACATGAAAAGTCCTTGATAGAAAAGGCGATACCCCATTTCGTATGAGCCTACCTCCAGCTTTAAAGAAGGGTTGGTATATCTAGTAGCTATTCTGTCAATTGCATCCTCTTTTCCTACAATATATCCACCTGTTGGAGCCAGTCCGCCACCTGGGTTTTTGATAAGTGAGCCAACTATTACGTCGGCGCCCACATCGGTTGGTTCTATCGTGTCGACAAACTCGCCATAACAGTTATCAACAACGATTGTTGTAGCTTTTGATAGTTGTTTTATTTTTTCAAAAACCTCTTTCATATCAAATGGAGACAGAGCTTTACGCGAACTATAGCCTCGAGAGCGCTGAAGATAGACAACCTCTGGCTTATATTTCTTTACCTGTTTATATATCTCATCACATTTGAAAGTGCTATCGTCATTTAAATCTATTTGACGGTATTTCACGCCGTAATCTTCAAGAGAGGAGTTCCCCTTGCCAAACAATGTTTCATGTATGGTGTCGTATGGCAGCCCTGTAATAGATAACATGGTCATGCCTGGTTTGAGCAGTCCGTAAAGAACAGTGGTAATTGCATGAGTACCACAAGTAAGCAATGGAGATACTATCGCCTTCTCCCCGCCAAACACCTTTGCATAGACCTTTGCAAGAGTATCTCGACCTACATCATCATAGCCATAGCCAGTAGTACCATTAAAGCATTGAGAGGATACTTTTAACTCAATAAAAGCATCTAAAACCTTCTTTTGATTGATAAAAGCTATTTTCTCTATCCTCTCAAATTGGGGTTTTAGCTTCTCTTCTGTCTCTTTCAATATTTCGCTTATTTTTTCATCCATTCTTCCACCTCATTTATTGCTGTAATTAGCGCCTTTTCTTTATCAAGATTATCTATATATGTGACATTCTCAAGACCTCTTAAAAAGGTAAGCTGTCTCTTTGCATAGTTACGAGTGTGCTGTTTGATAAGCTCTATAGTTTCCTTTTTAGATAGGCTTCCATTTAAGTATAATAGTACCTCTTTATATCCTATTGCCTTCATCGGTTGCGACTGCTCGCCATACTTATTTTTAAGGTTTTTGACCTCTTCAATTAGTCCGTCTTTTATCATTTTATCCACTCTTGCGTTTAATTTTGTGTAAAGCTCTTGTCTATCCATGCAAACCGCAAGAATTTTAAAATCATAGTCACAAGATTTCTTTGTCTGCTTGCTACCAAAAGTTGCTATTTCAAGCGCCCTTATAAGTCTAACTGGATTATTTTTATCAATTTTTGAAGCAAGGACTGGGTCTAAGCTTTTTAGCTTATTAAAAAGATACTCTTTACCCTTCTCTTCCAAGTCTTTTTCAAGCATAGCCCTGAAATCGTCATGTCTTTCGGTGTCGCCAAAGTTGTATCCCTCAATTAAAGATTTGACATAAAGTCCAGTGCCTCCAACTATGATAGGCAATTTACCTTTAGCTAAAATTTCTCCAATTTTAATTTTGGTGTAATTAATATAATCATAAACTGAAAATGTTTCTTTTGGCGAGATAATATCAATCCCATAATGGACTACGCCTTTTTTCTCCTCTTCTGTAACCTTTGCCGAGCCAATATTAAACTCCTTAAAGATTTGGACAGAATCTGCCGATATAATCTCTCCATTAAATTTTAGTGCAAGGTCAACTGCAAGTGAAGATTTACCAGCTCCTGTTGGCCCCAAAATAAACAAAACCTTTGGCATGTCTTTCATATATCCTCTTTTTAAGTTAAGATTTTGATTAATATAAGATTTTAATTATTATAAGATTTTGATTTGTCAAACTTACTAAACTACGCGTTTAAACATTTTTTCAAATTCATATCTTGTGATGACAAGCGTAATTGGTCTGCCATGAGGACATAACATTACGCCTTTACGCACCTGCTCAATGAGATATGCACACTCATCCTTAGTCAAGCTATCACCCGCTTTGATTGCATGTTTACAAGCGCTCTGGCATAATTTTGAGTGGATATAGTCACTCGGTTTTCTTTCCCAGTTTGCGCTCTCTTTAACGAGTTCGTCAACAAAGCCTTCAAGATTGATATAAGAAAGCACATAAGGAAGAGATTTAATTATATAAGTATAATTATCCTTCTCAATAACAAAGCCCATAGCTTCAAGCTGAGGCAATGCAAGGTCTATCTGCTCCGCCTCTTTAGCGCCAACAGTAAATGTAAAAGGAGCAAGAAGGTCTTGACTTGCTACCTCCTTTTTATCTACTTGACTTACTAGTTTGTCATAAAGTAGTCTTTCATGAGCTGCATGCTGGTCGATAAAATATACGCTGTCAGCAAGCTCTATGACTATATAGGTTTTAAACAGCGTGCCCAAGATTTTCATTTCATCTTTTACGCTGGCACTTATAAATTTTTCTTCAGTAGCCTTTGCTATCTCACCTGTAAACTTTTCGCCACTTTGGTCAAAATAAAAGGTTGGTCCATTCGAAGAATTATCGTATTTGTCTTTTAGAGATTTTTTAGAAAGCTCGTCAATTGCCTTGTTTGTCGCATCTTGGTCGCTTGAGCTATCAACATCAATCTCCACCTCTTTTGGCTCATATAGTTTTTCCTCATTGTTAAAAAAGTCAACATTGAAACTTTTACCTTGAGTCATCCTATCGCGTAAAGAACCAACAGGCTTTATAGAGTCAGAAGCTAGCACCTCATGTCCGTTTTCTCGTATAAGTCTTTCACTTTGACTGTTTTCTGATGTTAACCTCTCGTCCTGTACATTTTCACTGTTGCCATCACTATTAGTTTCATATCTAGTTACAACACTGACTGCTTCGTTGCCACTTCTATTATTTTTAAAAGGATTTGAAGCGTCTTGATAGCTGTTGTTATAATCATCTACTGAGAAATTTGCAATCTGATTAGTTGAAAGTAGTGCGTTTTCTACCGCCTGTCTAACCATACTAAAAATCATGTTTGGATTTTCAAATTTAACCTCTTTTTTAGAAGGATGCACGTTAACATCGACACAGTTTGGAGGTAGTGTTATAGAAAGTACGTATACTGGGAAGCGTCCCCTCATTAAAAACGCCTCAAATACACTTTGTACGGCATTAGAGATTAGAAAGTTTTCAACACATCTGCCATTGATAAAAAGGTTTTGATAGGTTCTATTACTCTTTGATATTTTTGGTTTTGTCACATAGCCGAATATCTTATAACCTCTATCTTCAAAGTTAACCTCAACTAAGTTCTCATACACTTCTCTACCATATATCGTATATATTATGTCTTGCATACTACAAGATTTAGTATTGTATATAAGTTTGCCATCTACATAATAGGTAAAGGCGATGTTGCTGTTTGATAGCATAAAACGCTCGACTAGATGAGTTACTTCCCCTTCTTCAGTCTTAGGCTTGCGTAAAAACTTGGCGCGAACTGGCGTGTTAAAGAAAAGATTGGAGCAGCTAATAGTGGTGCCATTTTCTTTTGCTATCTCCTTAACCTCATCAAAGATACCGCCATTGACTTTAATCGAGTATCCAACCACTGAGTCCTTTGTCTTAGTTGAAAGTTTTACTTGACAAACTGAGGAAATACTTGCAAGAGCTTCGCCTCGGAAGCCTAAGCTTTCTATACTATCAAGGTCTTCAACAGCTTTTATTTTGCTGGTTGCATGTGGCAAAAAGGCAGTGGTAATGTCATCTCTATCAATTCCGCATCCGTCATCTGACACTGTAATTGATTTAATACCACCATCTTCTATCTCTATCCTTATGTTTTCTGCGCCTGCGTCTATGCTGTTCTCAACAAGCTCTTTGACAATAGATGCTGGTCTCTCTACAACCTCACCTGCTGATATTCTATTGTAAACCTTAGGCTCCAAAACATTAATTTTCATCTACTTGCTCCTTTGACTTTTAAAGCTAAGTCGTTTAATATATCAAATGCATGCATTGGTGTTATTCTATTCATATCTATATCTTTAAGAATTGAAAGAATAGACAGAGCAACTTTAGTATTATCTTCTGCTTTTTTCTTGTTTTCTTTGAAGATATTTAAGTCTACCTTCTCATTAACCTCTTCGAGATTTTGAGAAATCTCCTTGGCTCTATCTAGGACATCTTTTGGTACTCCAGCAAGGCGAGCAACCTCTATACCAAAGCTCTTATTTGCCCCGCCTCGTACTATCTTTCTTAAGAAAACTACCTCATCATCTAACTCTTTTACCGATATCTTATAGTTCTTAACGCCATCGAGTACGCCTTCAAGTTCGGTAAGCTCATGATAGTGAGTGGCAAATAGAGTTTTTGCTTTTAAATTTTTAGACAGATGCTCTACTACCGCCCAAGCTATACTAAGACCATCAAAGGTTGACGTACCTCTACCTATTTCGTCCAAGATTATAAGGCTATTGTCTGTTGCGTTGGCAAGAATATGTGCAACCTCGCTCATCTCAACCATAAAGGTACTTTGTCCAAATGCTAGGTCGTCACTGGCGCCAACTCTGGTAAAAATTCTGTCTGTTATTGGAATGGTCGCCTCTTTAGCTGGCACAAAACACCCTATATGAGCAAGCAAGGTGATAATTGCAACCTGTCTCATATATGTACTTTTACCTGCCATGTTTGGACCTGTGATAATCATTATCTTGTTTTGGTCTTCGTCTAGCAAGGTGTCGTTTACCACGAACTGCCCTCTATCTAAATATTGCTCAACTACAAGGTGTCTACCGTCTATAATCTTTAATTGTTTAACATTTGCGTTTATAGTTGGTTTTACATAGTTATTTTTTACAGCAACCTCGGCAAAGGACAATATAACGTCTAAGAGTGCAATGCCGTTTGCAATCTTTTGCAATGTCAAAATATATTTTGACAATATATTTTTAATATCAGCATAAATTTCGCTCTCTAGCTTGAGTGCTTTTTCTTCTGATCCTAAAATCTTCTCCTCTATTACTTTTAGGTCCTCTGTTATATATCTTTCGTTATTTGATACCGTCTGTTTTCTAACATATCTGATTGGAACCTTTTCAATGTCCTTTTTATTGACTTCTATAAAGTAACCATAGACCTTGTTGCTTGTAATTTTTAAGTTTTTTATCCCCGTTTCTGCAATTTCCTTTTTAAGCAATTCATCTAGCCACTTATCTCCAAGTATTTTAGCGTTTCGGTAATCATCAAGTTCTTTGTTAAAGCCTACCCGTATATAGCCACCATCCTTAAGATTGCCCGACACGTTTTCTTCATCAATTGCCTTATTGAGAAGGTCGGTAATGTTTGACACGTCGGCTATACTGTCATAGCAAGATTTTAAAAGTGGGTCATCTATCTTGGAAAGCTCTTCCTTTATGGCTGGGAGCTCGGCTAGTGATAAGCGCAAGCCAACAAGGTCCTTAGGCGTAATATTGCCATAAGCTATCCTGCCCGCGAGTCTTTCAATATCTTTGACATTATTAAGGCTTTGTGATAGTTTGTCGCGAGTTATAATACGTTTAGTAAGCTGGCCGACCGCATTTAATCGTGTGTTTATTTCTTTTGAGTCTTGAAGAGGCTGTTCGATTGTTTTTCTAATTAACCTTGCTCCCATAGGAGTTTTAGCCTTATCTATAACCCACAAAATAGAGCCTGCCTTCTTTCTGTCTCTGTTTGACTCGACTAGTTCTAGATTACGTCTTGTGTTTAAGTCTATAGTCATAAAACTTTTATTTTTAACAACTATTATCTTATTAATATTGCCAAGCAAGCGCTTTTGAGTTTCGTTTAAGTACTCAAATAATGCCCCTGCGCTACAAATAATAGCTGTCTTGCCCTTTATGCCATAGACATTTTCATAATTACCGCCAAATTGCTTTGCTAGGTTATCGTCAGCGCGAGACTTAGAAAACGCCCACTCATAATAGGTGGTAAGTTTATTGAGGCCTCCAGTTTTCACTATTGGCAAGTTGTTATAAAACTCCTTTGCCTCCTCATTGCCTATTACTTCTGATGGAAGAATTCTTGAAATAAGGTTGGTAAGCTCGCTTTCTAGGTTGTCTTTTGTCTCAAGTACTTCTAGCCTATCTGTTGAGATATCGACATAACTTAAACCCAAGGTATTGCCATTTTTATATACAGACAAAAGATAGTTATTTCTTTGACCTTCCAGCATTTCGTCATCGACGAGAGTACCTGGAGTGATAACGCGAACGACATCTCTTTCAGCTATGCCTTTATCTGGTATGTTTAATTGCTCGCAAATAGCAACCTTGTAGCCGTCAGCGACAAGTCTTGCAATATAGTTTTTTGCTGAGTGAAAAGGCACTCCGCACATGTCAGCTTTCTTCCCACTACCATATGATTTGCTAGTCAAAGTAAGGTCAAGCTCACGCGAAGCCGTCAGTGCGTCTTCAAAAAACATTTCATAAAAGTCGCCCATTCGGTAAAACAATATACAATCTTGATAATTATTTTTTATCTGAAAGTATTGTCTCATTGCGGGAGAAATATCATTTTTCACCTCTTGTTATCCTCCTTTTGTATCTTCTTTTCAAGGGCAAGTAATTTATTTACCCTAATATGTTTTATCTTGTCTGGTATTTGGCCTTCCATCTTACTTGCAACAGTTCCCTCGCGTGGTGAGTACATAAAAGCAAATATGCTATCAAATCTAACCCTTTCAGCAAGGTCATAGGTGTCGTTAAACTCCTCATCACTCTCAGTTGGAAAGCCCACTATAAAGTCAGAGGTAATGCGACATGATGGTATCTTTGCCCGTATTTTATCTATTATTTCAAGGTATTTTTCGCGGGTATACTTTCTATTCATAAGTTTGAGTATCCTATTGTTACCGCTTTGTGCTGGCAAGTGGATGTATTTTTCAATCTTATCCTCACTTGCAATTACGTCTATAACCTCGTCAGTCAAATCTTTTGGATGAGAAGTCATAAAAGAAAGCGTAAAGTCGCCATCGAGCGCGCAAATATCCTTTAAGAGTTTAGCAAAAGAGATTTGTGGCGTCAAATCTTGTCCGTAAGAGTTTACATTTTGACCAAGAAGAGTTATTTTCTTGTATTTACCTTCTGCTACTATTTCCTTAATCTCCTTTAAGATATTTTCTTCTTTTCTAGACTTTTCTCTACCTCTTACGTACGGCACAATACAATATGTGCAAAAATTATTGCACCCCTGCATAATGTTGACCCATGCGTTGTCTCCGCTTGTTCTCTTGTATGGCAAAACCTCGTCAATGTCGCCCTCACTAAATAGCTCAAGTTGTCTACCCTTCTTTACCGCCTCAATATAGTAGCCCAGTTTTGGCAAGTTAAAAGTGCCTATGACTATATCTATAAATGGAAAGGTATTCATAAGCTTTTGTGCAGTCTGCTCCTTTTGAGTCATACAACCGCAAACTGCAATTATTAGGTTTTTATTCTTTTTCTTAAGTTTTTTTAGATTTCCAACATTGCCAAGAACCCTATCCTCTGCGCCCTCTCTTATTGCGCATGTGTTAAATACTATGATATCCGCTTCCTCTCGAGTTTTACCTTCCTCGTAACCCAAGCCTTCTAGTATCCCCGCGATTTTTTCTGATTCGTGCACATTCATTTGGCATCCATATGTAACTATAAAATATTTCACATTACTCTCCGTTTAATTTTCTCTCTTTTTTGACATATATCTAAATTATACAATAAATCTAAAAAATTTTCAAATAAAAAATTATTATATATAGCAAATAATTTAAACAATTTGACGCATAATAAGCTAGAGATGAAAAAGTTTATTAAGATTTCCCTTATAATTTTTACTATTTTGTTGCTAGTCGGGCTTGTCGCGCTTGGGCTTTATATTTCTTCTATTTACATAAATGCAAGAGCTATCAAACTTGATGAAAACGCTCTCTCCTCGCCATACATTTCAGTGCAAGTGCTTGATAGCGAAAATAAACCTATCAAAGAGGACAATGAGATTAACAAGTCTTTTGCGAGTATTAACAGTTTATCGGATAACACCAAAAACGCCTTTATCTCCATTGAAGACAAAAGTTTTTACCAACATCATGGAGTCAACTACAAGCGTATTGCCAAGGCTATGATCAACAATATTAAAGCTAGAAAACTTAAAGAAGGCGCCTCAACCATAACGCAACAACTGGTCAAAAACACACAACTTACAAGCGAGAAAACATTTGAGAGAAAGATTAAAGAGGTCGCTCTTGCCCAAAAGATTGAGGCTAAATATTCTAAAGACCAAATCTTAGAGCAGTATCTAAATATTATATATTTTGGCAATAACTGCTATGGAATAGAAAGTGCGTCCAACTACTATTTCTCAAAAAGTGCTAAAGATTTAGCCGTTGAAGAGGCGGCGTTACTTGCAGGACTTATCAAATCGCCGGCTAAGTACTCACCTATTAAAAACTATGATAATGCGCTTGCAAGGCGTAATCTAGTTTTAAGTGAGATGAACAAAGATGGGTTGCTTTCTTCGCAAGATTACTCGCGAGCAATAAGTAGTGACATCAAATTAAATATTAATAGTGAAAGAAAAAACAGGCTAAACTCATATAGTCAGGCGTCTATTGATGAGGCAGAAGATATCTTGGGCATTCCAGCAAGGCAAATAGCGCTTAAAGGCTATAAAATCTACACCTATCAAAATGAAGAAAAGCAGAAGGCGTTAAACGACGCGTTAAAAGCTCAGGATGTTAACTGCGACTATGCAGGCATTGTTATCAATAACCAAAAGCATACAGTTGAGGCCTATGTTGGCAATAGCAACTACAAAATTTTAGATAGTAAGCGTCAGCCAGGTTCTTGTATTAAGCCTGTGCTTGTATATGGTCCTGCATTAAATGAAGATATTATCTATCCATGCTCGCAAATCCTAGACGAAAAGACAACTATATCGGACTATACGCCTAAAAATGTTGGAGGTGTGTATCATGGTTATGTCAGCGCAAGAGAGTCTCTATCAAAGTCTATCAATATTCCGGCTGTTAAAGTGCTTTCCTATGTGGGTATTGATAAAGCAAAAGCCTATGCCGAAGAGATGGGGTTTGACTTTGATGAAAAAGATGACAGTTATACCCTTGCCCTTGGTGGTATGACTTATGGCGTAAATTTAAAACAGCTAGTCTCTTCATACTCCACTTTTGCATGTGATGGCAAGTTTGCGCCTACCCGCTTTGTTGCCTTTATTACAGACAAGAATGACAAGCTTATCTATGTAAACAAAAATAAAGAACGACAGGTGCTAAGAGAGGACTCTGCTTTTCTTTTAACTGATATGCTAAGAACTTGCGCGCAAAGTGGAACAGCTAAAAAGCTTGAAAGTCTAGGGCTTGACATTGCCTCTAAAACAGGTACTGTTGGCAAACCTGGTTCTAAACAAAACCTAGACGCATGGAATGTATCTTACACTAAGGCTCAGACTTGCGGTGTATGGCTTGGAAATCTTGATAATACTCCTATTACCTATGCTGGTGGCAATCAGCCAACTGAGATTGTAAAAAATTATTTTGCTAAAGCCGGCGATGACTCCACGTTTACACAGCCATCTTCTATAATAGAAAAAAATATTGACTCGACTGAGCTTAATGAAAATCACAGAGTGGTACTTGCAAATATCTATATGCCAGAGCGCTATACTCAAAAAGAGTTATTTTCAAATTTAAATCTGCCAAGTGACATCTCAGAGAAATTTACCAAAATTGACAAGACATCTTTCTCAGGTAAGGTCGAAAGTAACGTGGCTAAGATAACTTTTGAAAGCAAAGATTATATCACTTACGAATTTATAATAGACGGCAAAACTATAGAGTCAATAACAGGCAAAAATGGTGAGCAAACAGTATCGTTGCCGCTTAACGCACCTAAGCAAAAAGTAAAAATAAAGTATTATTATACTTTGTCGCCTACCGTTGTAGAAGAAGACGAAATTAATTTTATTAAAACTCAAAAGACAAGTAAAACAAGTGACAAATGGTTTATTTAATAATTGTAGCTTTTAAGTAAAACGAAAGTATCGCAGTTTTATTTTAAACTGACAAAGCAGTTTTATTTTAAACTGACAAAAAAGATGCAAAATATGAAATAATATATTTGCATCTTTTTAATTGTTTTTTACATACATTTATAGCAAATTAGTCTTTTTGCTCGCTTGTAGTCTCTTCGCTAGTGCCAATGCCATAAGCCTCTTTAACCTTTGCAAAGATTTCGTTAAAAATATCCTTATTTTGCTCAAGATATGCCTTAACATTTTCTTTACCTTGACCAATCTTCTCGTCGTTATAAGAGAACCAAGAGCCTGATTTTTTAATAATATCTTTATCAAGAGCAAGGTCTATTACGCAACCTGTTTGGCTGATACCTTGACCATAGACGATGTCAAACTCGGCTTGTTTAAATGGAGGTGCAAGTTTGTTCTTAACGACTTTGATGCAAGTTCTGTTACCTATAATATTAGTGCCATCCTTGATAACATCCTTTCTTCTAACATCAAGTCTAATGCTTGAGTAGAACTTTAGCGCCTTACCACCAGTAGTTGTCTCTGGCGAGCCAAACATAACGCCAACCTTTTCTCTGAGCTGGTTAATAAAGATTACCGTCGTGTTACTCTTATTGATAACACCTGTAAGCTTTCTTAGAGCCTGGCTCATCATTCTAGCTTGTAGACCTACATGGTTGTCGCCCATTTCGCCATCGATTTCTGCCTTAGGAGTAAGAGCGGCAACAGAGTCAACTACTACAAGGTCAATTGAGCCTGATTTAACCAAGGTTTCGCAAATGTTAAGTGCTTGCTCACCGTTGTCTGGCTGAGAAACATAGAGGTCTGTCAAATTTACCCCTAATTTTTCAGCATAGATTGGGTCAAGAGCGTGCTCAGCATCAATAAAAGCACAGGTTCCGCCCATCTTCTGAGCTTCCGCTATGATATGAAGTGATACTGTAGTTTTACCAGAGGACTCTGGTCCATAAATCTCAACCACCCTACCTCTTGGTATTCCGCCAATGCCAAGTGCAATGTCAAGCGTTAAACATCCTGTTGGTATAACATCAATGGGCTCGTTTACATGGTCGCCAAGTTTCATAATTGCGCCCTTGCCATACTGCTTCTCTATTTGAAGTAAAGCTTGGTCAAGCGCCTCTTTTTTACTGTCTTTTTTTACATCTTTCTTTTCCATAATATACCTCTTATGCAAATTCTTACATTATATTTTACCAAATTTTCCTTAATTTTCAAAACAATATTTAAAAGGAAATATCATTTTGACGAAGTTTTTTCACAAGGTGAAATAAAAGAGCATTCTTTGCCATTTCAAGACAAGAGTTTATCTCTGACTTAAAGTTATTTTTAAAAATATGTACCTCAAAGTTATCGGCTATTGCAAAGATAAACTCAAGTCCATCAGGGCTCCTCTTGCCATGAGTGACTACCGCAATATCTGCCTCTGAACTTTTTAAAAACTTTATCGTCTTGTCGTACAATACATCATTATTGGTTAGTTCAAACTCTTCAAACTTGACCTCTTTAATCTTAAAATTTTCATTGCTTTTGAGTAAACTTTCTGTGATAGCACCTCTTGTAACATTTTCACAAATTGATAGTGTCTTATTTTTTAAGGCAAGCATTTTTGTTACAATCTCTGGCAAAGTCATTTCATTTTCGCTGTAAACATATTGTTTAAACTCTCCTGCTATCTTCACTTGATTGTCATCTATAAGCTCGCTACTGCCATTATAGGACAAAACTATATCGCAAAGAAGATTATCATAGATAAATTTATAGTTAAACCCATCTATTTCTCCCTTTAACTTTTCAAGCTTGTCCTTGACCTGACTTTTACCTACACCAAAAAGGTGAAACTCGCAAAACTTTTTACCTTCTCTTGTAAAAACTTTGTTAAGTAAATTTAGATTTGACTCAATTGGAGCAAAAATCACCCTGCTATTTTCTTTTTCAAAGATAACAAGTTGCTCGTCGATTAGTGTTCTTTTACCTGAAAGATACTTTATATTTTTAATAATAAGGTTATCTAGATTTTTGTTCTCACAAAAAATAATAAGGTTTTTATTTTCAGGTAAGAGCCAATCTAGGTCAAATTTTTCAATATTAATTGACTCAATATCAATTAAATTATAGACACAAATTTTGTTAAATTTAACAAAATCAAAGTTATATTGACCATCTATTACATCATCTGAAAATATAAAAACCTTATATTCCATTTTCCCTGCCTATTTCTGCGATTTTTCCTCGTCTGTTTGAGTGTCTGTGTTGTTTTCTACTGACGCTTCTTCTACTTTGTTTTCTTCGATTGCGCCTGCTATTTGTTCTTCTTTTGTGTTATCTTTCTCTGTCGTCTTAGGAGTATTTTCAGACTTAAATACCCTTCTATTTCTTATAAGATAGCTAGCGCCTGTGTAAATTGTAAGAAGAGTTGCTACTATTAGGATAATCATAAGAATATATCTTACTATCGTAAGTGCAGTGTTTGAGTCAACGTCTACTCTATCCTTGATAATATCCTTCAAAACAAAAGCAAATGCCATGTATAAAGTAACTGCAATATATTGCACAGTTGCTTTGATTTTTCCGCCTTTATCAGCAGCAAGCACTAAGCCTTTTGAAGCTGCAACTTGACGAAGAGCGCTTACAATAAACTCTCTTGCAAGCATTATTATAGCACATATTATACCTAACCAGGATGGATAAACAACTGGCGCAGAATCCTTTACATCTCCTGCAATGATAAGTATTAGCCCTGTCATTATTAGCACCTTATCGGCAATAGTGTCAAAAAACTTGCCGAGGTCGGTAACTTGGTTGTGTTTTCTTGCTATGTAGCCATCGACAAAATCGGTAAGGCAGGCAATTATAAATATAATTGTAGCTACAAGTCTGCCATAAGGAATAAAGTCGGCTAGATAGAAAAATACTATCAGTGGTAACAATAATAATCTTGATAATGTTATTTTATTTGGTGTATTCATACAACCTCCCCTTTAAAATCACTTCCATCAAAGTCATATATCTTAACTTTTACATATGTATAGCAATCTATATTTCCATTATCCACAAATCGCACATTAAAGTCAACTAATGGCGACATTTTTCTGCTGTGCGCTAGATACTCTCCAGTATTTGAGTCAAAGGAGTCGACCAAAACTTCAATTTCCTTTCCAATAAGCTCTTTTGCCTTCTCTGAAAAGATTTGATTTTGCAAGCTTTTAATTTTGCTCAGGCGCATCCTTTTTATAAACTCTTTTTTCTGACCTTTCATAAAGAAACTTGCGGTGTTTGGCTCTTTAGAATAAGGAAAGAAACCAGCATAGTCAAACTTTGTCTCTTTTATAAAATCGCAAAGCTTTTTAAACTGTCTCCTACTCTCGCCTGGATAGCCAACTATAAAGGTGGAGCGAAGAGCAATCTCAGGATAATCAGTTTTTATATGCTCGATAAGCGCCCTCGTATCTTTCTCGCCAAGGCGACGCCTCATACTTTTTAAAATTTCATCATCAATATGTTGAAGAGGGATATCTAGATACTTGCACATCTTATCATTTTTAGAGATAAAGTCAAGTAATTCATCTGTAACTCTTTCAGGATAGGCATAATGCAGTCTAATTGCCTGCAATTCCTTTATTTTTACCAGTTTCTCACAAAGCTTGATAAGGCAATTCTCGCCATATAAGTCCTCGCCATAGCGAGTGGTGTCTTGAGCTACTAAAATAAACTCTTTTACCCCTCTTGAGACAAGGTTTTTTGCCTCAGAGACAAGATCATCCATCTCGTAACTGCGAAATCTTCCCCTAATTCTTGGAATTGTACAATAAGAGCAGGCATTATCACAGCCGTCTGCTATCTTTAAATATGCATAACTTGGGCTGTTTGTTAGCACTCTCTCATATTTTTTAATAGGCTTTGATGGCTCAAGACCATAAAGCTCTTCTATTATTTGACAAATCTTCTCGTTTTCTCGTAATCTCAAAAAGGCGTCTATTTTAGGAAAGTTTTCCTTCATAGAATTGTAGTTGCGTTCTGGAAAGCAACCGGTTACAATCAATTTTTCAATCACGCCGTTATCTTTTAGCCTTTCCATTTCAAGGATATTCATAATAGCCTCTTCTTGAGCCGGCTGGATAAAAGCACAAGTATTAACGATTACTATGTCCGCACCTTGCACATCGTCGGACAACTCAAAACCATATTCCTTGAGCATGCCGAGCATGTTTTCAAGGTCCACCTTGTTTTTATCACAGCCTAGGCTTATTGCTGAGACTATTTTGTTTTTAAGTTCTTCTTTAGTCATAAATATCTCCAAATATTGAGTAGAATTCATCTATTGTAATATATACTGAGCGTTGTTTTGAGCCTTCAGCGCTTGAAATATATCCGCGCTCTTCCATTTGGTCAACTATCCTTGCAGCGCGTGGATAGCCGATAGCAAGTTTACGTTGTACCATGGTTGTTGAGGCTACTCCGTTGTCAATACATAGTTTTAATGCCTGTGGAAGAAGTGGGTCTACGCCGTTGTTGCTATCTCCGCCACCGTTATTAGATTTACCCGGGCTGTTGATAGCGTTGTTTGCCTCTTCATCAAATATTTCTTCGTTGTTTTCTGTGATGAAGCTTACTATATCTTTGGTCTCTGGAGTGTCTATAAAGCAACCTTGAAGTCTGGCTGGTTCGGCGTCAGCAGGTTTGTAAAGCATATCGCCATAGCCAAGAAGCTTCTCTGCACCTGTCTGTCCTAAGATAACCTCGCTATCTACCCTACCTGCCACTTTAAAAGCAATTCTTGCTGGAAGGTTTGCCTTAAGCGTACCTGTAACGACATCGGTGGAAGGACGTTGAGTTGCTAATATCAAATGGATGCCAGCAGCTCTCGCCTTACCTGCAAGGCGTCTGATTTTATCCTCAATTTCATTCTTTGCTACCGCCATAAAATCAGCAAACTCGTCAAAGATTATAACAATATACGGCATCTTTTTAACTTTATATTCAAGCACTTTGTCAAGCTTATTATACTCGCCAATATTTCTTACTCTCTCCTCTGATATAAGATTAAATCGGCGTTCCATTTCGTCAACCGCCCACTGCAGTGCGTTGACCGCTTTGGTTGGGTCGGTTATTACTCGTGGGATAACCATATGAGGCAAGCCTTCATACATTGATAATTCTACTTGTTTTGGGTCAATCATAATAAACTTAACTTCGTCTGGTGATGACTTGTATAAAATTGATGTGATAATGGTATTTAAGCATACACTCTTACCTGAGCCTGTGGTACCTGCAACCAAGAGATGTGGCATCTTTTGAAGATTACATACCTTGACATTGCCTGATATATCCTTACCAAGAGCAAAAGTAAGTGGTGATGGGCTGAGAGTAAACTCTTTGGATTGAAGAACGTCTTTTATTGATACTTTGGCTACCTTATTGTTTGGCACCTCTATACCTACTATACTTCTGCCCGGTATTGGTGCTTCAATTCTTATTTGACCGTTGGCTGAAAGTGCGTAAGCAATGTCGGCATCAAGCGATAAAATCTTTTTAACAGAGATACCCTCTGGCATTTCTATCTCGTACCTTGTGACAGTTGGTCCGATAACCACATTTTGCACTTTTGCAGGCACGCCAAAGTTTTCTAGTGCGTTTTCAAGTGCCACCCTCTTCATTGGAATTTCTTCGTTAAAGGATGACAAGTCATCTGACTTTGTTGTAATAAGGTCTAGTGGTGGTCTGGTATATTTATATGGTTTAATCTTCTCCTGAGGTTTGTCATCGTCAAGTTGGACAAATTTCTTTCTTCGTTCTATCTCATCGACAGGCTTCTTTGGCTGTTCTACCGTTTGTGGCTGATTTCTATCAAATGTGTCGTTGTTTTCAATCTCAATTTTTCTATCACGAGAAAGAATATCTCTATCACGTCTCAGACTGTCTGGTTGAGGTCTATCATTATTTAACTCGGTTGAAGCAAAATTGTCCCTATCGCGTCTTAGCTCGCTTGTACCAAAATTCTCCCTGTTTTCAAGTTTTCTATCCCGAGAGAAAGTATCTTTTGGTGTCGTGTCCTCGTGCTCATTGTCAAGAGCGCCATAGTCGATATAATCGTTGTTGTCAATATCAATAGGTTCTCTTTCAAGTATCTCCTGCTCGACTACCGACCTTATAATATCCTCAGCTTCATTTGTTATCTCCTCTGGCATAACATCAGGAAGGTTACCTCTACGAATTGATTGAGGTTGAGAAAAGTCATAGCTTTCTTCATGCACATATGAGGATGGTTTAATCTCTTCGTTGTTTTTAAGCGCCTCAATATTTTTGTTTATTTCGCTTATTGTGACATTATTATTTGGCACAGTTTGTGTCTGTTGAGATGTGGCATAAGAATTTGTCTGGTTTTGAGCGGTCTGTCTTGGTTTTGGCTTATGCTCCATAAACTTTTCCATATCAACCTTTGGAGGTTGGAGAAGATACTCGCGGATTGACATGCCTTCTGGGACTTTCCCCTTAGCTTCTTTTTCTTCTGGCAAAACAATATTTTGCTGAGTGGTGTACTGATTTGTGTTATAACCTCTGCCAACAAGTCCCAATTTTTCTCTTGCTGAGAGTTCCTTCTTCTCTTCCTCTTTTTTGTTGCCATCCAGCATTACATTAGGTTCTTCTTTGATTTCACGGCGCACCTCTTCGTAGCGTCTAGGGTTAGGACGAGGTTCCTCCTCTTTTTTGCTCTTAATTTGAAGCTTTATTGGCTTTTGTTGATTTGATGTTTTTCTAAGTGATATAACAGCCTCGATAAACAGCGCAAGGCAGGCAATAAAAGCTAGAGACAAAACTACATATGTGGCAGGAAGTCCCATAAGATAGGCAAGTGAGGTAGGCAAAAAGCCAATAATCATACCGCCAGCAGTGAAAGATTTTGAGTAATTGAGCGCTATATATTGACCATAAGTCAAGCCACTTGGAGAACCTACAATTATAAGCTGGATTATTGATAAAAACAGCACTAAACTAAGGCTTAAAAACACTGCATAACGCTTAGGCATAACATACTTTTTGTTGTTTAAAAGAGCAAGTGCAATAATAAAGCCAAGAAATGAAAGTGGATAAACAAATATTCCAAGAATACCAAGGAAAAAGTGTTGTAAAGCTGGTACAAGCTTAGTAACCGAAAATAAAAAGACTATGGTTGAAAGAGCTAGAATTACCCAACCAGCAATCTTTTTAATATTCTTCTTTTCCTTATTATTTTTATTTACTTGAAAGGTAGCCATATATTTCCTTTTAAATTCCTTAAAATTTACTAAATTTAAAAGACAAAAGAATAATTGACTTTTAATACAAATAATATAGCACAATTTTAAAATAATCACAAGTGCTACAATAATTTTTAGAGAATATTTTTGTGTTTTTTTAGATTTTTTTGAAAGTTGAAACGAATTTTGAAATTGATACGTAACCTTACATAACTGGCAGGATAAAAAGTATTTTGTAAATGTTTTATCCTTAAAAAAGTTTATTCGCTTTATTTTTAGGGCTATTATGTTATGAAAATATTACAAAAAAAGAAAGCAATTTGCTTTCCTTCTATATTAGCCCAATATTATCCGATACTGTGGTCAAGGTAAAATTGTTCGATTGAAAGTAGTCGATTATTCTTGGCAGTGCCTGAGCGGTTGCATCGGTTGGATGCATCAAAATTAGGTCTCCTCCCTTTGCCTTCTTTATAGCCCGCTGATATATAACCTCGGCGTCATGATCACGCCAGTCGATAGTGTCACGTGTCCACATAATAGTATGGTAGCCTAAGCTTTCAGCACAAGATACTGTGAGTTTGTCATAGGCTCCGCTTGGTGGAGCAAAGAGAGTCATATCCACGCCCAAAAGCTCTTTAATTATTTTATGAGTGGTACTGATTTCATTGAGATTGCCCTGCTCGTCTAGTTTATCGTGGTCCTTATGATGATAACCGTGATTTGCTATCTCATGCCCTGCCTGGTAAATTTTGTTTAAATAGTCTTCATTAAGAACAGCCCAAGTTCCGCCAATAAAAAATGTCGTTTTTACATCTTTTTCTGCCAAGGTCGCGAGCATATCGTCAAGATATTCGGTACCCCAGTAAACATTAATCATCAAGGTAACCTTATTAGAAGATGTATCACCATTGTAATAAACACCGCTCACTGCTGAGGTTGGCACAACTTTTAAGCCTGCAAAAATGGCAAAGCCACCAACAATCGCAATTACTAATGCTATAGCAAGATTACTTGCCCAGCGTCTAACCTTTATTGTCGCAAAATGTATTTTTTTCATATTTCAATTTATTCAAATTACAAAATATTTATTACTTTTAGGCTATAAAATATATTTTTAAAAATATAATTACAAAATTTTTTTCATATTAGGTTTATTTGCAAGAGGTTTACCTATCTCTTTTACTATTATTTTTAGGTTATTAGCATAATCAATTAAGTTTTTATTCTTCTCATCTTTACAATAAGATATTATTAATTTATTACTTAGTTTTAATTTATATATATCCAACAACGAAATGCCATCTTTATTTAAGTCCTCTATTTTATGCATAAATTTTACATGTGGAGATAAAATACGCAAAAACCTGCTATCTATAATATTATTTTGTGTGACTAAAAAATAAAATATAATATCGGGATATGTTTTTTGATAATCATACAATATAGAAAGACAACTAGCCTCAAATATAGTGTTAACTTCCAGTATAAAACATCTATATCCTTCTTCTAAGCTTAGCCTTATCTCTTTTACTAAATCACTATAAGTTAACAAATCTAAATTTTCAAAGTAAGCTTGCCTTTCTAATTCCCATTTATCTGTTTTACATATAATGCAACAGGTTTTTGAATTTTCAAGTTGTGTAATCATAATAACCTCCAGTAAATATTTTATCAAAATAGGTATAAAAAAGCAAGCGTAGGAGTAATATTATTTACCTATATTTTAATTTACCTAAATGTAGAATTGTTTAGGAGGTTAAAAATGAAATTAGTTGAAGCTTTAGCAGTGCGTATTAACGAACTTTTAAAAGCTCAAAATAAAACACAATATAAGCTTATCAAAGAAACATGTCTGAGCAAGAAAACTGTACAAAATATTATGCAATTAAGGCAACCTGATATAAGATTTTCTACCATTTGCTTAATCGCAGAGTTCTTTGGCATGTCTTTATCAGAATTCTTTGACTGCGATTATTTCAAAAATATTGATATATAAAAATTAGTATAAAAAAATAGGTGTCTTATTTAACCTTACGGGTTATTTTTACACCTATTTTTAGTTTACTCTCGTTCGCTTAAGTAGGTTTCTTTTCCGTCCTCCATAGTTGCGGTTTGTGATTGCGAATTTTGTCTAGTAGATTGAGCTTGCAACTGTTTTAATTTTTCAAGGTCATTATAGATCTTCATAAAAGGCTCATTATAGATAAATGCATGATTTGCTATCGGTTGCTTGCTATCATCATTTGTAGGTAGGCTGTATTCTCCGTTTGATATTTCATAAATTGTCTTGCCACTTTCAAGATCATTTTTAATAGGAAGATAAACATCCTCTCCACTTTGAATACCTCTAATCTCCTCAGCTAAAATTCTGTAATATCGATTTGCATTAATTGAATCAAGTTCTGCTGGTACCGTTTCAATTATTCCATTTGAAAATAGCCACTTTTGTGCCAAAAGATCAGCTTTTAACGCTCTCTCTTCTGAAATTGTTGGCTTTTTTGCCACTGACAACTCTTGAAGAAGAGCCTGCGCCTCGTCATACGTCTCTTTTATGCATTCTGCCTCAAGTCTTGCCCTTTCATATTCTGCTTCGCCATACACTTTGGTTCGAAAAACATTGTTATCATATCTCTTTTGCTTGTGGTCAGGTAAAACGCAACTTGCAACATAATCTTCTATTACCTCTTTTTCAAAAGCTGGGTTTGAAAAACGGTCAAGCTTAGTTAAATCAACCTTTTTAACTTCTTGGATAATAGCTTCAAGATCATCATGACTATCTAAAACTACCATATAGTATTTATCTCTCTCAAGTTTCGCTAATAAAAGTTGATTTTTTATTTGTTGCCTTTTTTGATCATATTTTGTAAAATCTGCAACTGCTTTAATTCGTCTATTTGTTAAAACATCAAGCTGTAACTTCAAGTTTGTTGCTTTTTGAGGATTTTGATGTAGATAATCAAGCTCGGCATCAATGTCATTAAGCTCTTTTATAGCCTTTGCCACCGCTTTTTCAGCCGATTGAAGCTCATTCGATAATGTGCTTATCATTGAGTTTGCCTTATTATACGTTTTGATAGCTGATACCAACTTTACATAACTTATTTGTAAATTTGCAGTTGCATGATATATATCTTTACCGATCTGCTGCTCAATTATGCCATAAAATGCACTGGTATAGCCTACTCCTAGATGTGTTAGTTCGCGTTCTCCAGGAATTCTGTGTTCAAGGTTATCTGTAGGAATAATTCTATATTTTTTGTTTCCTTCATGTCCTTGCATGCCATAAAGATCTTCAAATATTTTTTCTTTCATAACTACCCCTCTCTATAATACACATATTTTTTGTTACTCGTTTTCAGTTTCTTCTAGCTCAGCCGTTTGGTCTACTGGCTCACCATGTCTAACCTTCATTATATAATCATAATTTTTGGCATAATATTCCATCATCGCTTTGTCGCTTTGATACTCATGGTCTAAAATAGCATTTTCACACTCTGATATCATATTTTTTACATCCTCATCTTGAGCAAGTGTTGTTGGGATATTTTTTTCAAAGTTTGAAACCCATGAAATATTATTTTTAAAATTTTCAAGAGCTGTTAACAGAACCTCTTTATCATTTTGGAGTCTCTCGCTAACATACTCATAAGCCCAACCACAAGAACTAACAGCAATAAGAACTATCTCTTTATCATCTTGAAACTTGGCACCTGCGTATTTTAATGAAAAGCAATCGTATTTTACTGCCTCTTTTACTACTTCCCTATCTTCTTTAAATTTTTGTGGTAAATCTTTAAAATGTACATTTTCTTTTAAAGCCTGTAAAGCGTCCTCTTTAGTTAATATCATATGTTCTCCTAATGACTAAATTATATAACATTTTTATTAGTTTGTCAACATAAAAGGCTCAACAGGCGCATTGCTTTACTCATTAAAAAAGACTAAGCGATAAAGCTTAGCCTTTTTTATTAATTAAATAATATATATTTTTTAATGCACCTTAAAGCTATTGAAGCGGTGTGTAGACTAGCTACACTTGTACTTCGGGATATCTCTATCCGCTCTATGATATTTATCATAGCCTCGACTGTCTTTCTCTTTAAAAGGAGGTGATCCAGCGGCACCTTCTGATACCGCTACCTTGTTATGACTTAACCCCAATCGCTGGTTTTACCTTAGGCGGCTGCCTCCGTTTGCACGGTTGGCTCACCGACTTCGGGTCCCCCCAACTCTCATGGCTTGACAGGCGGTGTGTACAAGACCCGGGAACGCATTCACCCCGACATTCTGATTCGGGATTACTAGCAACTTCGGCTTCGTGTGGGCGGGTTTCAGCCCACAGTCTGAATTGAGAGTGATTTTCTGAGGTTTGCTCCACCTTGCGGTATCGCATCTCTTTGTTTCACCCATTGTAGCACGTTTGTAGCCCAAAACGTAAGAAGCATGATGATTTGACCTCATCCCCACCTTCCTCCGTATTATCTACGGCAGTCTCCTTAGAGTCCCCATCTTACTGCTGGCAACTAAGAACAAGGGTTGCGCTCGTTGCGGGACTTAACCCAACATCTCACGACACGAGCTGACGACAACCATGCACCATCTGTGTACGGTAAATATTGCTATTTCTTCATGTATTTCTACACTATGCCCGTACATGTCAAGTCTTGGTAAGGTTCTTCGCGTAGCGTCGAATTAAACAACATGCTCCGCTGCTTGTGCGGGTCCCCGTCAATTCCTTTGAGTTTCAACCTTGCGGCCGTACTACTCAGGCGGGATACTTATCGCGTTTGCTTCAACACGGAAGGAGTCGATACCTCCCACGTTTAGTATCCATCGTTTAGGGCGTGGACTACCAGGGTATCTAATCCTGTTTGCTCCCCACGCTTTCGAGCCTCAGTGTCAGTTGCAGTCCAGTAAGCCGCCTTCGCCTCCGGTGTTCTTCCTAATATCTACGCATTCCACCGCTACACTAGGAATTCCGCTTACCCCTCCTGTACTCTAGCAATCCAGTTTTAAATGCAATTCTGTAGTTAAGCTACAGGCTTTCACACCTAACTTAAATCGCAACCTACGCTCCCTTTACGCCCAGTCATTCCGGACAACGCTCGCCACCTACGTATTACCGCGGCTGCTGGCACGTAGTTAGCCGTGGCTTTCTCCTAGGGTACCGTCACTTTCTTCTTCCCTTAGATCAGAAGTTTACAATCCGAAAACCTTCTTCCTTCACGCGGCGTTGCTGGGTCAGAGTTCCCTCCATTGCCCAATATTCCTAACTGCTGCCTCCCGTAGGAGTCTGGACCGT
>CAKNIB010000003.1 GCA_930979925.1 uncultured Clostridia bacterium | reverse complement strand
TTCCCTCCATTGCCCAATATTCCTAACTGCTGCCTCCCGTAGGAGTCTGGACCGTATCTCAGTTCCAGTGTGGCCGGTCATCCTCTCAGATCGGCTAATCATCGTTGCCTTGGTAGGCTTTTACCCTCACCAACTAGCTAATGATACGCAAGCTCATCTATTACCAGTAACCCTTTGACCCCTGTAAGATGCCTTACCGTGGTCTTATGCGGTATTAGCAGAAGTTTCCCTCTGTTATCCCCCTGTAATAGGCAGATTACTCACGCGTTACTCACCAGTCCGCCACTGAATAATTGGCAGAACAAAAACACCTCTTGCATGTCTGTCATCACTTGCTGGTGCGGGGAGAAAAATTCTTCGAATTTTTCAAACGCTTGCACCTTCTAGAAATGTCTTTGTTCCGCCAATTACTCCGTTCGACTTGCATGTTTGAAGCACGCCGCCAGCGTTCGTCCTGAGCCAGGATCAAACTCTAAAATGTTGTGGAGGCACCAAACTTTTTACGCTGACACGCTCTACTTTGTAAAGCTAACAGCTAAAAGACGCATTCCTTCGAGTTCCTCTCGAAATGCTTTTGGTTCCCCTCCCAGTCTCCCTCCATCATGTGGGGCGATTTGAAAACAAGTTTTCAAATTCGCAATTTACATTTTGTAAGGAGTTATTTTAAAACCGATTGTTCGGTTCTTGGGTTTAGTTTGATTTGCACCGTACACGTGGTGCTTTGGCTCAATAACTTTAAGTAAATTGACTTTGTTTCAATTCTTGTACATATATATTATTTAATTGTCATTGTTCTCTAACCTTTCCAGGTTAGCGTTAATATATTATCACAATCCTCTCACCCTTGTCAACACTTTTTTAAAGATTTTTTAGCTTTTTTGTAACTTTTTTATACCTTTCTGCGACACGCTAAGACGCGTTGTAGGGTGGCTTAGCCACTTTTTATCGTTGGGGGTATCCATAACACTGGGTTTAACTGCTCTACCAGCTATATTAAAAGAAGACTTAGCATAAATTTGCTAAGTCTTTATATCGATTAAAGAAACATAACTTATTTTTGTTATGCTTCTTTAACCTTTAAAAATTTTATTTTAGAATTTTATTTTTTTTATTTAGCTTATATTTTACATTAAATCGCACTTATCTTACTAGAGTAATTAGCCCAACCAACAGCTGAGCGATACCTTGACACACTTGCACTAGGAACATAGATATTTGTGATATTGTTTGGTATCGCATTACTTCCAAGCGTTGGTGGAGTGAGCGCATTGATTGTAATTGATTTTAACTTAGTGCAACCGTTAAAGGCAGCATCGCCGATAGTTGTTAATTTACTATTTTCTTTAATTGTTACTGTAGTTAAATCAGTACAGCAATAGAAGGCATCATAGTTGATAGTTGTCACACTTGCTGGAATAATGATTGAAGTTAACTCAGTGCAATTTGAAAAAGCGTAATAACTTATAACTTCTACACTTTCAGAAATCCCAATATAGGTTAACAATGATCCTTCAAAAGCACTCGAGCCAATGGTTTCTACACCATTAGGAATGGTATATGATTTACGTGAATTCCCTGTAGGATATTGTATTAGTTGAGTTTTATCTTTATTAAATAATACTCCATCCTCGCTCATATATTTTGTATTTGCAGAATCTACTTCTATTGTTGTTAAACTAGTGCAACCACTAAAAGCATTATCACCGATAGTTGTGACACTGGACGGAAGCTCTATTGATTTTAACTTAGTGCAATTATTAAAAGCATACTCGCCAATACTTATTAATTTACTATTTTCTCCAAAGATTATTGCGGTTAAATTACTACAACCATAGATGGCATAATTACCAATACTTGTCACACTTTCCGGAATCGTTATTGTTGCCAAACTAGTGCGAAACATAAAAGCATACTCGTCAATACTTGTTACTGTATAATCATTACCTTCTACAAATTGACCATTATCCATAGAATATGAACTTGGGATAATTAAATTTGTGGCAGTCCCTGTATATGACACCAATGTGTTACCATTAAACTCAAAATCATTATATACCATCAAAGATCGCGTCCATTCTCTACCCCCGTAAGTTGATCTTAAGTATGTCGCTGCGGTCGTGCTGTTCGATAAGTTTGATGACGTCAATAAGGTTGAACCTGCAGTCCATCCATCTGTAATTTCAAATACTGCTGTTGTTAAGCTGTCGCATTTATGAAAAGCGCCTTCTCCTATATAATTAACGCTTGCTGGAATTGTGATAGACGATAGTGAAGTACATGATGAAAACGTATCAGGTTCTATCCTTTCTATTTGTATGCCATCTTCAAAAATAAATTCTGTTAGGCCAAAATTCCCTGAAAAAGCTGCTAATCCTATACTTGTTACACTTGCTGGAATCGCTATGCTTCCTAAAAGGTTACCTTGGGTAGCAAAAGCAAGTTCTCCGATACTTTCAAGTTGTGAACCAGCTTCAAATGTAATGCTTGATAAGCTTGTTGCATCAGAGAAAGCATAATCTCCTATCGTAATAACTGATTTCGGAATTTCTATAGACTTTAACTGTTCGCAACTATAAAAGGCGTCATTACCTATTGTTTGCAAATGTGAGCCTGTTTCAAAGACAACCTCCTCAAGTGCATATGCGTCTGAAAAAGCACCTGTACCTATAGTTTCTACACTCGCTGGTATTCTTACTGTTCTGATCACGTTAAGCGTAGATAAACATAATATGTTTTCTCCTATCTCTGTGACAGTGTAATCATCACCTTCTACAAATACCGTTTCGCCATCTATTACTGCCGTTGAGTATGAGCTTGGAATTACTACTTCGGTATCAGTGCCTGTATATGACACAAGTTGACCGGTATTTGATGTAAGGTTATTAAATGTAAAGCCTTCTAAAATAGTATAATTTTCTTCAAATATTGCGTAATATCTTGTTATACTGGTTTTACTTAATGTAAATGTATAAGTTGGACTCGTTGACACTACCGTGCCCGAAGTGGAACTTCTTCGCCACTCAACAAAACGTCCTGTGCTTGTTGGCGTCGCGGTTAATGTTACTGAATCTCCGACATAATGCATTCTACCACTACCTGAAACTGTACCATAACTACTGTTGTTTGTATAAGCATAAATGTATGCATAATACTGGCTGAAAAATCCACAAATTGTAGTAGGGCTGTTTTTGGTAAATATAAATGTATAAGTAGAACTTGAGGACAATGATGTACCTGAAGCACTATCCCTTCTCCATGCTATAAAATCGCCTGTAGATGTTTCCGTTGCTCTGAGTGTGACTGTATCACCTACAGCATATGTACCACCTCCGCTGACCGTGCCATAGCGACTGTTGTTTGTATAAACAGATATTGTTGCTGTATACTCTTCAAATATTGCATAATATGTCGTCGGGCTTGAAGCTGTAAGCTCAAAAGAATATGTTGCATTTGTTGAAACCTGATTGCCTGTGGCACTATCTGCTCTCCATTCTACAAAACGACCAGTTTGACTCTCTGTTGCAGTTAAGGTTACGATGTCGCCTATGTCATATTCTCCGCTACCGCTTACATTGCCGTACTCTGTTTGGCTTGCTATTGCGTTGATTGATATTGCCGATCGCTCTTCTATCTTTATTAATATATTTGTTAGGTCAACTGGTGAGCTGGTTGAGTTTGTAACTGTTAAAACTATTGTCTCGGTGATAGGAGTTGATGAGGTTATCTCTGTTAAATCTGTACTGTTTGCTGGTATGTAAGCTTCTGTGGTAACCGACACTCCGCTTTGGCTGGACTCTATTACTATATCAAAGTTATTTGTTGTTGTATTTATTACATCTAGAGATATTTCAAAGCTACTGCCCGAAATTGTAGCATCGCTAAGTATTAAGCCATCATTGATATATCCTGGCATAAATCCTGTTATGGTTTCATCTGAAATTCTCGCATCTTTGACATAAACACTCTTATCGGCTATATTAAAACCGACCTCGCCTGTTAGTGTAATGGTTTGAGTGGCTAATGCTAGTACCCCCATAACGAGCATTGATAACGATAATGCGAGCATTGATAAACATGATATTAATTTTACTTTTGTCATACTTTTCTCCTATGTTTATTATTTGTTTTTTATTGTATAAAATACCTAGTTTTACTTGATTGTAGCACTTTTGTTTTTAAATGTAATTTACATGCCGTCATTTTGCCGTCATAATTTTTAAGTTTTTTTATTTTTCTTTTCATTGTTGATAAAAACTCAAGTTTTTAGGGTTTTTATTTGGGCGCGAAGCCCTAAGGACGCTAATTTTTTTGCAATTTCTGTAATGTGGATAACTGTCCACAGTTATCCACATTTTTGGGCATATTTGCCCAAAACCGGCTAAAAAAGCGATAAAAAGTATATTTCTATTAAAAGTTAATTTATTGTACCCCCCCCGACTTTTTTGTCAAGTAAAATGACGGCATTTTGGGCAGTTTGGCAAAATTTTTCGAAAATTGTGGATAAACTATGTGTTGTAACGTAATACTATAGATATTCGCGTCGTGGCAAGTAGGTGGACAAGTTAAAAAAGTCGGTTTCTGGCCATTTGTATGTACTTGACAAAATAAACTTAAAATGATATAATAAATATGTATTAAGGGGTGGTTATGGATAAAGGACACAAGCAGTTAATTTCAACGCATGTTGAGTATGGCACTAATACTCATGTTGTAAGCGTTTTTAGAAATAGTGACGGGCATCTTGAGACTGAAATAAGAGATGTCAATAATACAACTGTTTATGCACATGGATATATCAGAAACACGGCGCCAGGAATAATTAAAAAGACTGACAATGGAATTTTTCTTTGTCTTGAAAAACTTACCGGAGAACTTCCTGAGAATGAAAGGACAAGATATATTAGACAACTTGTGGCGCATGATATTTCATTTAAAAAAGACTTTATTGAAAAATATTGCAAGGACCAAATGACTGACGAAGAGATAAAGGCTGTTATATATGAAAAATATACAAATATCTTCGACAAATTCATGACAAAGTATCCAAACGTTGATTTAGCCTCTCTTTTAGAGGAGTTAGTGCAAAATGAAATTGTACTCAACAATAAAGGGCTTACAATTGTTTTGCAACAACAGCTTGAAAACATCAAAGCAAACCAAGAAATGGAAGTTCCAGAAGAAACCATAAAAGAGCAAGCTGTAGAGTTAGAAGACGAAGAAAGAGAGTAAAAAAAGTAAACAAAAAAAAGTGGCAGACTAAAAAAAGTCAAAATGCCACTTTTATTTTTTATATAATTTTTTATTATTTTCTATTTATTTTGAAAAAATATGTAAAAATAATTAATAAAAAAAGAGGCATCAAAATGCCTCAAAATTAAATTCCTCTTTCTTCGTTTTCAGAAGTCTTGTCCACGTCGTTTTTCTGCAGACCAATATTATTTTCGTCTAAAGATTTTTCTTTAAGCTGTATTTTATTACTATTTGCGATAACAGTTCCTTCTAATGAAATTGTGTATTTAATTTTTGCCATAATTTATAGTCCTCCGTTAACTTGCCTTTATATTAGCATATTTTTTTTAATTTGTAAATACCTTTTTTAAAAATTTTTTACATTTTTTCTGGAACTTCAATAGCAAGCACATTTAGCGCCTGAGCGAGTTTATTTTTTACAAGGTTTAAAAGTGACACATAACTTGCCTGTTTCTTTTTGTCCTGCTCGTTGATAACATTATAGTTATTATAGAAGCTTGAGAAAGCACTTGCAAGGTTATAGGTTGCAAGGCAAAGTGGTGAAAGGGTTTTGTTTTTGTAGCAAATCTCATATGATGAGTTCAGTTTTAAAATGCACCTAATTATCTCGCGCTCTTCGTCATTGTCAACAATAAACTCACCTTGCGAGAGGTCTTTAACTTTATTTAAAATAGAATTAATACGAACTGCAGTGTATTGCAAATATGGTCCTGTCTTTCCCTCAAAAGCCATAAACTTATCAAGGTCAAAAACATAATCTTTATCGACGTTATTTATAAGGTCGCCAAACTTCATGGCAGCAACACCTATCTTGAGAGCAAGGTCGCGATCAAACTCAAGCCCATTTGATTTAAGTTTCTCGCCCGCCTTTTCTACAAGCATTTCAATAATGTCTTCAAGTTTAATTGTTTCGCCCGAGCGCGTCTTAAAAGGTTTGCCATCTCTGCCATTCATGGTGCCATGTCCAATATGCAAAAGCTGTTGCTCTTCTGGGGAGATTTCTGCAAGTTTGCTTACTCTAAAAACTTGAGTAAAATGTAAATGCTGTCTTGCGTCGGTGACATACTCAATGCGGCCCAAATTATTAAACATTTTGTTGCGCATATATATGGTTGCAATATCAGTTGTGGCGTAAAGTGCGGCGCCATTACTCTTTTCTATAATACATGGTGGCATAGGATTGGAATAACGTTGGACCTCGCCCTCCTTTTTAGGAAGAGGAATGTTTTCGCCTTCTCTTGCAACGTCTACAACGAGCGCACCTTCGCTCTCGCGTGCAAGACCTTTATCTTTAATTATCTTTAATACCTCTGGTATGTAATCGCTGGCATCACTCTCGCCATACCACAGGTCAAACTCAGCGCCAAGACTTGCATAATTCTTTTTGATTTCGCTGACAGAGAGCTCTCGCAACTCTTTAAAAATTGAATAATATGGCTCCTCTTTGTTTTGTATTTTATATGTCCAGGTCTCAGCCTTTTTTCTAAAATCTTCCTCTTGATTTTTTCTTATACTAGCACGAGGATAAGCGTAATTTAAATCTTCTATTGTGATGTGATAGGGCGTCTTGCTCTTGCCAAAATAGTAGTCAAGCTTGCCCTCTTCAAAAAGTTCGAGCTCGGTCAAGCCCATTTGAAGTCCCCAATCGCCCAAATGTACGTCTGAGATAACCTGGTCACCTAAAAGTCTATAAAGCCTTTTTAAACTTTCACCGATAATAGCTGGGCGAAGGTGTCCTACGTGAAGAGATTTTGCAACATTTGCTCCGCCATAATCAAGCAATACCTTTTGCTGAGTGGTATGCATGGCAAGCCCACCGCGAGGGTCTTTCAAATAATCATTTCCTATATCTGAAAGTTTTTTGTCGGTTAATTTAATGTTTATAAATGCAGGGCGTGCCACCTCAAAAACAAAATCTTGCGTGTTTTCAATTTTACTAACTATATCCTCTGCTATCTCAAAAGGGTTTTTACCATATTTTTTTGCAAGAGAAAAGCAGTCGTTGCACTGAAAGTCGCACATTTTAGGCATATTAGAAAAGGTGACGGACAATTTTTCGTCATAGCCCGCCTTAGATGTAGCATTATTGAGTAGCTCTTCTATTTCTTCAAAAATCATTATTGCTCCTAAGTATTGTTTTTATAGTGTTTTTCTATCTTCAAGTGCTTTTGAAAGTGTAACTTCGTCGGCATATTCTAGGTCGCTACCCATAGACACGCCCTGTGCAAGTCTTGTCACTTTTACCCCAAGTGGTTTAAGTAACTTTGCTATATACATGGCAGTTGCATCACCCTCAACATCTGGGTTGGTTGCCATGATAACCTCTTGCACGCCGTCTTCTTGCACACGAGAAAGCAGTTCTCTTATCTTGATATCATTTGGTCCTCTATGCTCAAGCGGGCTAATTGTGCCAAAAAGCACATGATAGACGCCGTTGTAGGTCTTTACTTTCTCCATAGAGATAATATCCTTTGGCTCGGTGACCACGCAAACTATTTTTCTATCACGCGTGCTACAAATTGAGCAGACTTCGCGGTCGGTAAAGTTACCACAGACCTTGCAAAAGCCTATCTTCTCTTTAGTCTCAAGAATGGCAGAGGCAAAGCGTTTTGCACGCTCCTCTTTGCCCTCTATAATAGAAAAAGCATAGCGTTGGGCTGTTTTGTATCCAACGCCAGGAAGAGTTCTGAATTGTTCGATAAGTTTTTCAATTAAATCTTCTTGCATAAATTCTCCAAAGAGCGCCTTTTAGTCTTTAATCAAAAATTAAAGACACTCTGACTTTAGCCTTGTTAAAACATACCAGGCACTGCTGGCATAGCCTCTTTTTCTTTTCTTGAAATTTGTCCAAGCACGTCGTTGACTGCAGAAACGATAAGGTCCTCAAGCATTTCAACATCGTCAGGGTCTACAACTTCTGGTTTGATGGAGATTGATTTTAAAGAACGGTCACCCATCATCTTAACCTCAACCATGCCGCCACCAACTGATGAAGAAAACTCGGTCTCTTCAAGTTCTTGTTTAGCTTTTGCCATTTCCTCCTGCATCTTTTGTGCCTGGCGCATAAGGTTGTTTAAGTTACCTCCGCCAAATCCTCCGAAATTATTATAAGCCATTATCTACCTCCTTTAATTATAAGGCTTTCACCAAATATCTGTTTTAATTTTTCTATATCCTGCTCTTCGGCAGTTTTTTCTATCTTTTTTACATTAATCACTATGTTTAAATCAAGTCCCTGCCAGCGAATAGCGCTCTCTAGCTCCCTTTTGCCTTCGGTTAAAAGATTTAACATCATGCCATCTTCAATGTTGATTACAAGATTTTCGCCATCAAGCCGAACATCTGTAATATCGCCACAAGCAACATGCAGAGCAATTTGGCGGTGCTCTTTTAGATAAAGCACAATCTTACCCCAAATGGTCTTTGCGCTAAGCGTTCCCGTATATGCTTGCAACTTCAGTTTTTTTTTGCAACTTCGCTAGTATCTCCTTCCATAACTGACAGAGATAGGGTCTCTAAAAGCAGTCTTGGAGAGAGAGTATATCGGAGCTCGTTTTCAGCCCCACCTAGCACCTGCATATATCTTACAAGAATGCGCTCGTCAAAGCTCTCGCTCTGCGCCATGAGTTTGTCAAACGCTTCTTGCGGTGCGTTTAATATGTCATTTGGATTATGACAAGACTTGCAAATCAAAAGATTTCTTGCGTGTTTTGAAAGCTCTTTGACAAAAACTGATATGTTTTTACCAGAGCTATCAATCTCGTTTGCAAACTCTAGTATTCCGCCAATGTTTTTATCTCGCAATAGGTCAAAATACCTAATTAGTAGGTCATAGTCGGTTGTGCCTAGCACCTTTTGCACGCTTTCTTTGGTCGCCTTGTCCTCAGAATAGGCAACAATGCAGTCGGCTATTGAAAGGGTATCTCGCACGCTACCCTCGCCCGCGCTTGCAATTAGGCGAAGAGCTTCTACCTCATATTCTATGCCCTCTTTGTCAAAAATGTTTTGTAGTAGCTTTGTTAACTTCTCAACAGAAACAAGTCTAAAGTCAAATCGAGTGCAACGTGAAAGTATGGTTGCTGGCAGTTTGTGCGCTTCTGTCGTTGCCAAAATAAAGATAACATGAGAAGGTGGCTCTTCAAGCGTTTTTAAAAGGGCATTGAAGGCGCTGTCGGTGAGCATGTGCACCTCGTCTATAATATAGACCTTATACTTTGTTCCGACTGGCAGAAATTTGACCTTTTCGCGTATTTCTCGAACATCGTCGACGCGGTTATTGGATGCGGCGTCTATTTCAATTATATTTATGTCGCTTTCGTTCTCTAGGCGCTTGCAGGTGTCACATTTACCACACGGCGAGCCGTTTTCATTATGCTCGCAATTGACCGCCCTTGCAAATATCCTTGCGACCGAGGTTTTGCCAATACCTCTTGAGCCGGTAAAAAGGTAGGCATGAGAAATCTTACCGCTGGCTATCTGATTTTGCAATGCCCGCGTAATATGCTCCTGCCCGATGACATCTTCAAAGGTTTTAGGTCGGTATTTTCTATAAAGTGTTAGATGCTCCATCCGCTCTCCTTAAAACTTACTATACTAATTATACATTTATTGATGCATTTTTGCAAATAAAAAATCAGCTTAGTGCCGATTTTATCTATTTTAAAGCATTAATCAATGTTTTTGCTAGATTTTTTTAGCGTCACGCCATTATCTGCAACCTGCTCCTCGCCTTTGTATATTTGGAGTGACAGTTTTGAGCCAAAGGAGTTGCTTTGACATTTTAAAGTATACTCATTGTTATCAACGTTAAAAGCAAAGCTCTCGCCTTTTATAAGGTCTGGCATATAAAAACTTTTATTTAATTTTTGGTCTACAAATATCTTTAAATATGCGCCTGCATTTTTTACAACTACTTCGCGCCCTACTATATTAAATTTATAGGACTTTTTCATTATAAAATAGACAGCCACAATAAAGATAATAAAAACCGCTATAATCACTCCAAATGCTATAAGCATAATTTACCTCTCTAGTTTAATTATCCCACTCAAAATTATCGCCCGCGCCCACTTCAAAGTGGTAGCGAACTATACCGAGGTCAATTTTAGAATATTGACCGTTTAAGTTTATAAGTTTAACCTTATTCTTTTCTCTCATTATGTAAAAGCGCTGTTTGTTTAGCGCGGTTGGAGCAAGACTTGCGCACTCCACTCCTCGCTTAAACCAGTCAGGGCAATCTTCGCTTAAATTGCATAGCTCATCTAGTGACTTGCTTTTATGAGGATAACCGTTCGTTTGACCATAGCCAAGACTTATAATGCAAACAAGTTTTTCGCCCTTTAAAATCTTGCACTTCTTTATAACTTTGCGCTTGTTAAAAGTAAGCGCTATCCAGCAGCTGTTAAGCCCTAAAATTTGCGCTTGCAAGACGCATTTTTCTCCGTAATATCCTGCCTTCTCTTCAAGGTCGGCAGTAGTCTTACCAATAAGAGCAATATAGCTACTTACTCCTTCAAATTTACCATAATGTGCAAGCAGGCCCTTAAACGCGTCTTTATCATTTAGGACAAGTTGCATTTTAAGTCCGCTTTCTTTGTTGCACTCCTCAATAAACGCTATGAGCTTTAGTGCCGTCTCGTCATCTATTGCCCTGTCCGTATATTTTCGAACGGAGTGACGAGCCTTAATTGCCTCAATTAAATCCATATCCTTCCTTTTTTATTGTGGGAATTGTACAACTGGCGCTGTTATCATTGGACCAATTTGAGAGTGTACAGTTAAGCCTGCAAGTACTGTTGCGATGTTGCTTGCAAGTACCCTTGCAACAGGGCTAGTTTTAAAGAACTCTACTGGGTCTTCAATGCCCTCATACTCAGCTGTATTGATAATTACTTCAACGCCCATTGATAGTGCGATTGAAAAAATGCAAGCAGGCTCTGGTTGTACGTTACGCTTTAAAATAACCTTAACAGCGTCAGAGCGAAGGCGTTCTACCTTCATTTCATCCCAAACACGCATATTGATAGTTGTGCTTGGTTGTGGCTCTGCAAGTCTTTCATACTCAAGTTTTTCAATTATTGGTTTAAAATTCATATTTCTAATTACGTTTGCCATATTTTTTCTCCTTTTTTCAAGCAAAATTTTATTGTAAAACTATAAATCTTACAAGTAGTATTGTACCACAATAATTAAATTTAATCAAATGTTATCAATAAAATAGTAAAAAATTTTAATTAATTATTTTAAAATTAAAAACATTTTAAATAAAAAGTTTTTAAAAAGTCGCATAAATAAAAAAAGCCTTGAAATAGGCTAACAATTTTGCGCTTTATTTTTTAATTTTGATTTTACCTTCAAATCTATTCTTATCTTCTCTGTTAAAATTGCAATGAGCTCGCTATTAGAAAACCGATAATCATTTGTGTAAATAAGCGCTCCATAAATTTGATTTACTCCCAGCAAACCTTTATTCCCAAATGCGTATTCTATGGCAAATCTAATATTTCTCTCTATCATTTTTACGTTAACGTTAAACTTTTTCGCCATCAAAGGATATAACTTGGTTGTTATCTCACATTGCAGGCCTCTATCTTTTAAACAAAGTTTTATCGCCTCTCTTAAATAGTCAAATCCCGAAATGTCAGGCTTTAATTTTAATTCCATTAAAACTTCGGTTATCGTCTCTTCAATGTCCTTGTCGTCCTCCATAACCAGCCTCCATGTATAGTAATATAGCACATTTGTAAAATTTTGTAAAATATTTTACAAAAATAAATTTACAATTTTTCCCTTTTTTCGCAGGCAATAAAAAATGCGCTCCAAAGCGTATTTATTTAGAGCGCATTTTGATAAATTAATACATATTTGTAAAGATTAATTTAATAAAATATCTTTTAGTGTTTGGTCAAGGAAGGATATCGCCCTATCCTCCATTTTCTTTGGCACGCCGTAGTATGCACCAGCGATGGCACAAGATATGGCGGCTAAGGTGTCGCTATCTCCTCCTATAGAGATAGTTGTTCGGAGGCAGTCTTCAAAGTCCTTTGAAATCAAAAAGCAATATATGGCTTGCGGGACTGTCTCTTGGCAAGTTTCATTAAAGGTATATGTATCAACTAAATTTTGGTAATCATAATCTAGTTTGTAATAGTTTTCTTCTATAAAGCTTTTTATCTCTTCTTTTTTCTTGCCTTTGCGCGCAAGAAAGATTGCACATGCTGTAGCCTCTGCTCCTTTTAAGCCTTCTGGATGGTCATGGCTTACTTCGGTAACCTTGCGCGAAAGTTCTTTTACCTCCTCTATTGATTTTGCAAATAGAGCTACTGCGCTTACTCTCATTGCCGCACCATTGCCATAACTTTGATAGGCTTTAGGGTCATCACTAAATATCCAGTGATAAAAGCTTGAGCCGTAGCCACTATGTTTGTACTGTCGTCCTATTCTTTGCATACATTCGATTGTCTTTTGGGATAAATATGTATAGTCGCCTTTGCAATCTTTTAATGCTTGGTATACAGCCAGTGTCATAACGGTGTCGTCGGTAAACTTGCAGTCATCTTCAAAAAGAGGGAATTGTTTTGTTCTTGCATTGTTAAATTCATACACAGAGCCGGCAACATCACCAACTATTGCTCCAATTATTGGACTTTTATCAAGTTTATCAAGTTTTTTCTCGAATTTTTTGTTTTTTATAGCCTGTTTTACCTCTTTTTTCTCTTTTTCAACTTCCATTATCTTGTCGTCTCGCAAAAGCATATCACCAATACGAGTGACAACTGAGCCAGCAACAATCATAAGTATAAATGGTATTGCAACAAACCAGGCAATCATCGCCTCATCCGTTTCATAGACTAAAAACAATACCATAAAAGTGATAAAGGCACTTACAAAACCGGCAAGACCAAGTCCAAGAGTTGTTCCGCCAGCAATAAGATATCTTTTTTTAATTTTTTCAGCTTCTTGCTGTGTGTGCTTTGCTTTAACTTTGTCATTTATCTTTTTTAAGTAACTTTCCATAATAGCCCTCTTTCAAAAAGAATAACATAAATAGACAAAAAACACAAATGATTTGAAAAAATAACTTTTCTATAATTTTTATTTTAAAAGATAATAAAAATAAATAGAAAAGCTAGGTTTTATAATTGGTTTATTATCAATTTAACTTCATCAAGCAATTTGGCAATAAGAAAGCCGTCGACCGCAGCATGATTTACTTGAAGAGAAACATTGACAAAGCGCTCACCTTTTTCGTTGACTTTTATTTTATCAAAGCTAATATGTGGCACAAAAGAGTTTCGCTGAACATCCTGCGGATGTGTTATATGTGTAAACTCAAACCAAGGAGTACAAGAAAAATAAGCAATAACTTGACTTCTTCTTGCATCAGCAGGCAAAGGCTCGGTAAATGTTGTTTGAGCTTGTAATTTTGCTTTAGTCTCTTCACAAAATTTTTCAATACTAGGGTAATATCTGCCAGTTATAATTTTAAAAATTTCCTCACCTTGTTTGTTTGCGCAAATATTGACAAATTCTCCATCTTCAACAACAATTTTACCTTTGATGGAGCGTATCATAAATTCTTCAAATTTTAAAAGTGCACTGCAAAAGATGTGACAAAGGCAATAGTAGAAAGACAAACCTTTCGACTTTGCAAATTCGTAAACCTTAGTTACCTCTAAAGGTGTACAAAGCGAAATTTGCGGGATATCAAATTGATAGTACAAATTAAAAATATCCTTGCGCTTCCATGTTTCCAAATCAATTTCTCTCATAAAAGTTCCTTTTGATATACAATATACTATAAATATGAAATATTACAAACTGTTTTGTATGTCAAATTAATTGATTATTTTCATGTTTCGCGTTTTGATAAAACTTTTTGGCTTTGTCAAAAAGCTCATCTTTTAAAAGCTCCCTAGAACGACGATTACTTTTAAAAATATCTAAAACAAAAGCTTTGTCATAATTTTCAACAAAATATTTGGTAACTAGATAATAGCCAGAGTACATATCACCTCTCGTTATTAAATCTTCACATGTAAAATCAAAAGGCAAATCTTCGTTTTCGTGTTGACCGCTTAGATATGTGGCAATTCCATCGCTTAAACATTTTTCTGTATAACCACAATTATTGACCTTCTTAAAAATGTCATTTACATAATGGACATACTCATGCACAATTGTCTTTTTATAATACTCCAAAGCCTCTTTGGGTGCTAAATATTTAGCTCTGTGCTCGGTATTTTTAAAGTCATGTAATGAAAGATAGATTATTTCGTTGTTTTTATAAAAACCTATCATCCATTTTTCAGATTGTCCCCAAGCCTGCCTTGATAAAACATCAAATTCTTCTTTTGTCGGAATAATGTTGACCACTAGTTTCTCTTTTGGCATATTAACTTCAAAAAACTTGTAGATATTGTCAACGTGACTATCCAAATAATCCGCAAGTAGTTGAATTAAATCACTATCACTTTCTTCAAATTTAAAAATTGCCCTTTCGCTTTCAAACTGCATTTTAAAACCTCTAATTATTGTTATTTTTGTAAAAAATTAAATCATTTTTATGTAATTAAGTAAAATACCGTCCTTTATATTTTGCACCTGATTTAATTATATCATAAGAAAATTTAAACGGCAACTTTTTTTCGAAAGCCTTACATTAAAAGAAGAACGAAAAGCGAAAAAATAAAAATAAGAGTACAGACAAGTGATAAAGTATCAGAACCAACTACAAGTCCAAATTGGTGTGGTTATGTGTGATGAAAATAAAATTAAAACAAACTGTTTTTGTAAAAATTTGTGTCATCCCAATCTAAACATAATGGATTTTCATATATTTCAAAGCCATTATTTAATAAAACTTTATTTGAACCGATATTGTTTACATCACATTGTGAAATTACTTCTTTCATTCCAAATTCTTTTGCTCTTTCACAAATCATTTTTGTAAATTGTGAACAATATCCTTTTTTTCTTTCACTTGGTCTTGTTTTATACCAGATATGTCCTCGATGCTTTTTCCAAAAATCAGTCATTTCAAGCATAAATCCACCTATAACAACTGGTTTGTTGTCGGCAAAAAGAATAAAATTTTCACATTTAGGATTATCTTCGCTATTATTGAATCCGTAGGCATATCTCATTCTTGCTGCTATTTTTTCTTTAACTTGTTGTTTAGACAAGCCGTTATACTCATTATGTTGTTCAAATTCATCAACTGCTGGAATTTCTTGTAACATTTCATAAACTCCACAATCTTCATCAATCATCCATGTGCGTAATTCTCGTAATTGATATTTCATAAATGTCTCCTATATATAACAATAATAACATAAAACTTTCATTTTTCAAATCATAAGAGAAAAATTTTAGCGGATTGTTATAAGGTTGCAATAGAGTGTATTTATTTTTCTAAATAGTAATAACCAAACTTCTCATCTTCGTCCAATTTTTTAAGTTTAAAACCAAAACTAGCAAATAATTTTTTACTTGCTGTATTGCCAATGTCTATTCCTGCATAATATTTATCTATATCCCAACCAGTAATTTCTTTTGTGTGGTTTAGAAGTTCATTTAATATTTTATGACCATAACCTTTATTTAACAATTGGGGATTTACAACAATAGGATTTATCCCTAAAACATTTTTGCCATCTTCTTGAAAAAAACAACAAATGACAAAAGCAATATATTTTGATTTTGCTTTAACAATTAAGATTCTGACATCTTTGGTCTTTTGTTGATTATAGTAATAATCATAAGAATTTGACAAAGGTTCATTAAACATTGCGTATTTGTTTATAACTTCACTATTATCACTGAAATCCTTATCTTTCCACCTGTCTAATTCTTTATGTTTTTTTATCTCATATTCTTCCCAAACAAATTTCACTTTTAACTCCTAAAAATAATATATCAAAAAAACTTTATATTGTCAATTTGAAATAAAGAGAGAAGTTGGGGTTAACTTTTTATTGACAACTTACTAACGCCATACAACTCTTCTTTATTATTTTTATTTAAAAAATCTGAGATTAAAAAGAAGAATGAAAAAATAAAAAAATAAGGATTCAGACAAAAATAATCCGCTGAAAATCTATATATATTTCTTCCTTATGTAAGTCGCGCCAGCGTCACAAACTACGCTCAGGGTGTTTTGATAAACGCAAAATCACCATTATCGCTCGTTTGCTCCTTCTCTCATAAAATCATTCGATTTTATGGGTACCCAAAAAACATTTGCGTTTGGCGCGAGAGGCGAAAACAAATGTTAGGGCGTAGCTTTTCGCTTTTAAAAAAAGCGAAAACAAGCAACAATGCCATTTTCGCCGATGGTGCGGCTAACAGGAGCTACCACCCTAAAAATCTTACGATTTTCAGGGAACCCAATGAACCTTGCAGGTTCAACTCCTATAAACTACTCATATTAAATATCCTCAACTTTTATTTCTTCTTTCTTGTTTTTTATTTCAAAAAACAAGCCTATGTGGCTTGTTTTTCCTGGTGCGGCTAACAGGAGTTGAACCTGCACGGTTTCCCACTGGAACCTAAATCCAGCGCGTCTGCCAATTCCGCCATAGCCGCATACCTTTAAGATACTTTTATATTATACTTATTTATCCATCATTTTGCAAGTACTTTTTTATTTTTAAACAAAAAAATAGGTCGTTAGAGTGTTTTTGACCTATTTTTTTGTAGTTTTTACTTGTTTTTCTTGGATATTATGTGCTTTTCAATAACTTTGTAAATTTCGCTAACAACAAGCATCGCAAATGAGAAACCAAAGATTATCAGCCATTGAGTGAGGTTGAGCGTTCTTAAATTTAGAAGCATTTGCAGTGGAGTAAAGGCGAACAAAGCTATCAAAACAAAGCAGAACCCGACGGCAAGTAAGAAAAACTTATTCTCAAGAGGTTTTGATTTAAATATGCTAGCGTTTGTCCTCATGGAAGCAAGATAGAACATTTGTATTATGTTTAGTGTGTAAAATGCCATGGTAACCGCAATGCCTTCGTTATAGCACTTAATACCTATCACATATGCGAGCACCACAAAGAGGGTTTGAAAAAGCCCTAAGATTACAATCGACCAGCCTATACCATTTGAAAAGAGTCCTTTTTTGGAGTCACGAGGCAGAAGGTCCATAAGGTCGCGCTCCGGCTTTTCAACACCAAGTGCGATGGCTGGAAGAGAGTCGGTGATAAGGTTGACAAAAAGAATTTGGACAGGGAAAAGGAAGATATACTGAGGGAAGAGCAACGTCACGATAAAAAGCGAAAAAAGCTCGGCAAGGTTGGCAGAAAATAAAAATTTTACCGTCTTTTGTATGTTTTGATAGATTTTTCTACCCTCTTCTATCGCTACCACAATGGTTGCAAAGTTGTCGTCAGTTATTATTAGGTCGGACACCTCCTTTGCCACATCGGTACCAGAAATTCCCATGCCTATACCAATGTTCGCTTTTTTGAGGCTTGGCGCATCGTTGACACCGTCACCCGTCATGGCGACTATGTGACCTTTGCTTTTCAGCGCCTCGACAATTCGCACCTTATCCTCAGGACTGACGCGGGCAAAAACCGAGTATTTCTCTATGCACTGGGCAAGTTGGTCATTTGAGAGTTTTGCTATTTCGCTTCCTGTAGTCACCTCGCTAAAGTTTTCAGCAAGTCCTATCTCTCTGGCTATTGCAAAGGCGGTTTGGCTATAATCTCCTGTTATCATAACAGGTTTCATGCCTGCTCGTCTGCATTTCTTGACAGCCTCTTTTATCTCCTTTCGAGGCGGGTCAATCATGCCAACAAGACCAATAAAAATTAAGCTATCCTCTTTAAAGTCGGTCATATTTTGCACGTTTTTGTAGGCAAGGGCTAGGACTCTTAGAGCGCCACTTGCCATTTTATCATTTGCTTTGTAAATTTTAGATTTTTCTTCTGCTGTCAATGGTTTTGTCTGACCATTAATCAAAATCTTATCGCACCTATTTAGCACACTATCCAAAGCGCCCTTTGTATACATAGCAAGACCATTATCCTCAATAAGCACTGACATCATTTTTCTATTGCTATCAAAAGGTAGTTCGTCTACCCTCTTGTATTTTTGATTAAATTCTTGTTTTGAAAACTTATTCTTAGCGCAAAAATCGGTCAGTGCTATCTCGGTTGGGTCGCCAACGAGCTTACCTTTACTTAAGCTAGAGTCATTGCAGGCAAGGGCGCATCTTATCAGTTGAAGATTGCCAGAGAGTTTAATCTTTTTATCTTGAAAGGTGTCATCCGAGTAGAGCGCGGTCACTGTCATCTTGTTTTGTGTGATTGTGCCCGTTTTGTCCGAGCAAATAACATCACAGCATCCAAGCGTCTCAACCGAGTGCATCCGCTTGACTATGGCACGCTGTTTGGCAAGTCTTGCAACGCCAAGGCTCATGATAATGGTAATGACCGCCGGCATACTCTCTGGGATGGCCGCCACCGATATGGCAACCGCCGTTAAAAAGGCGTCCATGATATTTGCTGGGTTTATGCAAATTTCAATGATAAAGGTTAAAACTGCAATTGCAAGCACTAGAAAGGTCAGCACCTTGCCAACATCTTTGATGGACTTTTGAAGAGGTGTCATCTCCTTTTGATTATCTTTAATAACTTTGGCGATTTTGCCAAGTTCGCTGTCGTCGCCTATTGCAGTAACCGCACCTAGTCCTCGCCCACAAGCAATAACCGTACCTTTGTATGCCATATTTTTGCGCTCGCCAAGCGGACAATTTTCAGGACAAATAGCTTCTGCGTCTTTATCTATGGCATGGCTTTCGCCTGTAAGCGAGGACTCGTCTATCTGAAGTTGGTGAGTTTCCAGTAAACGTAGGTCTGCCGGAACGATACAACCTGCCTCAAGTGAGACAATATCGCCAAGGACGAGGTCAGTTGTATTTATCTTTAGAAGTTGACCATCACGGAGCACAAAGGTCTCTGGCTGGGTAAGCTTGGAAAGTGCCTCAAGCGACTTCTCGGCTTTGTACTCCTGTACCACGCCGAAAATTGCATTCATGAGAACTATAAAAAGTATGATACATCCATCTATAATCTCACTGGAGGTGCCTCCGATAATGCCAATTACTATGGACACGACCGAGGCAAATAACAAGATTATTATCATCAGGTCAAAAAACTGGGCAAAAAATTTGCTAACTATGCCATTTTTATGAGTTTTATCAATGATAAAAGTCTGGCTTCGCGCTTTAACCTCACTATCGCTTAAGCCATCTCTTCTACTTTTAAGTTCTTCTAATGACTGACTGCCACTTTTATTATGAAAACTACTCAAACTAAAACCCTCGATAAACTAAATTACAATTAAACTAATTATGCTAAGCAAAATAAGATAAATTGCAAACCACTTGAAATTTGCTTTTTCGGTAAGCTTTATCATCACTTTTATGGAAAGCACGCCAACCACAAAGGCAATAATAAAGGCAAGCAATAGTCCTACTGTGTTTACAGTTACCGTCTGTCCAGCAACTGCGATGTTGTAAATTTCCATTAAAAGTGATAGGACTATGATAGGCAAGCTCATTAGAAAAGAAAATTTCGCGCACTCTTTTTTGTCTCCTCCGCAAAGCAAGCCGGCACATATGGTAGTGCCCGAGCGCGACAAGCCAGGAAAGACTGCAAAGCCCTGAGCTACACCCATGATGATTGCGTGCTTTTTAGTAAAAGCCTGCCCTGGCACTTTTCTTGCTTGACGAGAGGAAAAGATAAGCAAAATTGCTGACAAGAGGAAGGATATTGCCAAGAACGACCCGCCAAATGAGATATTAACAAGTGGCATAAGAATAAGCACGATAATGCAAGTTGGAATAGTTGCAATGTAGAGGTTTATCGCCTGCTCTGAAAAAGGATGCCTCACCATCTGCCAAATATCTTTTCTAAAGACAATGACCACAGCAAGAAGGGTTGCAACATGAAGGATAATGCTGACAAAAAGTGAGTCCTCCACTCCAAAAAGTGAAGACAGAAGCACCAAGTGTCCACTTGACGAAACTGGTAAAAACTCGCAAAGCCCTTGGACAAACCCCAAGAGACATAAAACGGCAACCTCCAACTTGTCCTCCTCGTAATAATATACAACCCGGACTTTTTAATTATGACAAATTGTCCAATTGAGATAAGGGTATTAAGCAAAAATTCGCTAGGGGCTAAAGTTAACCAAGCTGAGCCTGACAGATCAAACAACGCATAGAAAGTTTAAAGAAAACACAAAAAAGCATAACAAATTTTTGCTATGCTTTTTGTGGTTTTAAATATATCTTTATTGATATAATTCTATAAAATCATAAATTGTGCTCTATACAATCGCACTTATCTTGCTAGAAAAGCTAGACCAAACACTAGCTGAACGATACCTAGAAACACTTGCACTAGGCACATAAATGTTTGTTACATTTGATGGTATTGCATTGCTACCAAGTGTTGGAGGAGTTGTTGCATTGACTGTAATTGTGGTTAAACTACTGCAATAATAGAAGGCATTATATCCAATACTTGTCACATTCATACCGATTGTGACTGTTTTTAAATTAGTACAAGTATAAAATGCTTGCGAGCCGATACTTTTTACGCTATCTGGTATTGTAATCGAGGTTAAACTATTATTATAATTGAAGAAACTGTTACCAATACTTTCACATACACTACCCTCTTCAAAATTTACTGATGTTATATTCACACTAAAAGATCCTGATGGTGCGAACAGATTTGCTGGTATTTTCGTTACATTTGCGCCAATATTTACAGCTATTCCTGTCCCATTTTGTCCAGCATTATAAAATACATAATTATAAAAAGATAAATCATTCATTGCCGTTGCGTTAAAATTGATTTCAGTTAATGAAGTACAGTTGTAGAAAGCATAATTACCTATGCTTGTTATAGTTTCTGGGATGGTAATGCTTGTAAGTGTTGAGCACGCTGAATAGAAAGGTCCGTTTGAAGAGGTACCTGCTGCAATAGCCGTGACAGTATAATCATTTCCTTCAATATATTGGGTTTGTCCATCAACCACTCTTGTTGAGAAGGTTGAAGGAATAACAACATCACCACCCTCACCGGTATAAGTGGCTAGGGTTGCTGTGTCACCGCTTATAGTAAAAGTAAAGTCATACACCTCTAGGACTTTTATAGTTAAAGTTATTGTAATTTGACTTAAATCTACCGTTGTTCCTTCTGTGCCTGATATTGTAACAATTATTGTTGCTGTTTCTGACATTGTCGAGGTAATTTCTTCAGGAGCAACTGTGCCTGATGGGATATAGCCTTGCGTATTATCTACAATAGCTGAAACTGTCACTTCGCTTTGTGTAGTTGTAGCTGAGGCTGTATACATATTTGAGTTACCTGTACTATCTACCGTATTGATAACATCAAAATATAACATTATTGAGCCATAGCTATTTATATTTCCTTCCCCAAGGCTCATGTTTAATGTTTCATTAATATAACCTGGCATAAACCTACCTGTTTCTTTTAGACTTACTGGATCGGATGACATATCTTCTTGCAGTCTTACATCTTTAACATATAAACTTTTATCTCCTACATTAAAGTTTACTGAGCCGTCTAGATGTATTGTCTGAGGACCCGTTGCAAGTACTCCTAGTATCACTACTCCTAACATTAGGATAAATAGTGATATTACAGACATTAATTTTACTTTTGCAGACATTTAAAATACCTCCTTTTTTAGTATTAATAAATTAAGTTACTTAATGCTTAGATTTGTTAGTCTATTACTCCTCTCGCCATTTTTTGAAAGCAATTTTTTCTTCCTGTTGTGGATAACCAATGGCAGTTATCAACATTGTCATTTTCAAAATCTTTTGATTTTGCGAATGCTTTTTCGGGCTCTGCCCGAAAGGCTAAAAAATAGAAAAAATATATCTTTATTTTTAGTGATACCCTATATTACCCCCCCCGACTTTTTTGTCAAGCAAAATTGCGTCATTTTGAAAAATTGTCGAAATTTTTTATTTTTGCTGATTATTTTTATCAATTTTTACGCGGTTACACTAAATTTTCTTATTGTCACTTGCTTATTTTTAAATGTAAGTCAATGTGGATAATTATTAAAAACACAATATTGTTTATTATAAAAAACATATTTGAAACATTAAAAAAGAGCACCTTTTATAAGTGCTCAATTTTTCTATAAAATTTTTTAATTTTTACAAAAAGATTTTTTAAATTTTATAAAACTATATTTTGATTTTTTTGCAATTTAAAACTTATGGCTTAGGCGGGCTTTGACTTCGTCTTCGCCTAGTATTTGCATAATGGTAAAGAGCGAAGGTGAGTTTTTGTGTCCGGTAATTGCAACGCGAATAAACTCGCAAGCTTTGGCGGTATTGCCCTTGTAGGCGTCAGGGTTTTGTTTGTAAAGTTTATTATCTATTGCGTAGCCTAGTTTTTCGGCAAGCGCTTTTACACCTTCAAACCACTCAACATTGCTTGATGGCATGGCAAAGGTTTTTAAGTACTCAGATAAAAACTCGTTTGCTTTGTCAGTATCTGCGCTATCAAGTTCGTAAGAGGTTGGTCTTGAGAAGATATAATCAAAGTTATCCTTCATCATGGAGTAGTTATAGATATCCTTTCTAGGTTTTGTCGCGCCATCTCTATCCATTGCGCAGACTTTGGTAAACTTAGCTTTATTCTTCTCCAAAATCTCGGCAAATGGAGCGTCATACTCCTTTGCCCAAAAAAGCCAATTTGCAAAAAGCTCTTCGCCTGACTGTCTTGCAATTACATTTTTAGAGATATCATTTAGTTTTACCATGTCAAAAAGAGGTGCAACGGCGGTGATATCATTGATACCAAATTTAAATTCCTGCCATGGTTTATCAGGGTTATTTTTTCGCCAAATTTCAAAGCCTGAGTTTATCATATTAAGAAGATACTCAAGCACGCTGTCTACTGGGTAGCCTTTTTCAAAGTAGTACATCATGTTGGCTTCAGGGTCATAGCGCTTAGATATCTTTCGGCGGTTGCCATTCTCGTCCATCTTGCAGATAAGAGGGTTATGGCAATACTTAATAGGAGTAAAGCCGAGTGCCTCAAAAAGCTCAAGGTGGGCAGGTGTTGAAGAGATGTACTCCTCACCTCTGACAGCAACAGTTGTGCCCATTAAAGTATCGTCAATCGCATGAGCAAAGGCGTAAGGTGGGATACCGTCACTCTTTACAAGCACAAAGTCTTTTGCGTTGGCTTTAGCTTCAAGCTCGCCTTTGATAAGGTCATAAAATTTTATCCTCTCTTTGCCTGTGTTTTTAGTTTTTAGTCTGATTGCAAAACTCTCGCCATTGTCTATATGTTTTTTAACCTCTTCGTAGCTTAGGTCACGGCAAGGGTCATACTCCTTTTCGTCGTCCTCGTAGAATTTGGTCTCTCGGAGTTTTAGCACATCTTCTTTACCTTCAGTCTTTTTACAAAAGCAAGGGAAGGCGCATCCCTCTTCTACAAGTTTTTTAGCAAAGACCTTATATATCCCCTCTCTTTGACTTTGAACATAAGGACCATAGTCGCCTATGTCCTTGCCGTCAAGGGTTTGGTACTCATCAAACTTTATGCCAAACCTCTCTAAAACGTCGTAGATAACCGCTTTAGCCTCTTTGACTTTTCTCTTCTCGTCAGTATCTTCAATGCGCAAGAAAAGTATACCATTTGAGTTTTTGGCAAGGTTATAGCTTATAAAGGCTTGAAAAAAGTTGCCAATATGCATAAGACCTGTTGGGCTGGGTGCAAAGCGGGTGACAACCTGTCCTTCTTTTAGTTGTCTGCGCGGGTATCTTTTAAATATATCTTCTGGCGTCTCGGTAACGTCAGGATAAAGAAGCTGGGCTATTTTTTTATAATCCATATTTTCTCCTAATATATCAAAAATAATAATTTAAGTGCTTATCTTAATAAATAGCTAGGATTACTAGCTATTTTTACTGTTTTATTAAAATCTTACTCATACAAATTATTTGCAAGGTAGCTGTGGAATAACTCTAAATAGTTATTATCACCTGCAAAGTAGCTTTGAAGTTGTGCATAGTAGGCGTCAGCGCCCTCCTCGTCCTTTTGGTAGGATGTGATATCTCCGTCATATGTCATCATAAAGTCATAGATTGAAAAGTTGTCTAATGCCTCCATGGTGTAGCCTCGCTCGCCATTGACATGATTTGCAAGGTCGATGGTGTCTGCCATGATTTCAGCGGTAGGCATCTTAACGGTGCGTCTTGCAAGGCTTGCATAGAGCTGGATATCAGATATAGCCTGATTATAGATATCACTATTTGTCAACTGTTGACCTTTGGCGCTATCAATAAGTAAGGTTCTGTAATCATTGAAAACATAGAGGATTTGGCTATCAAGGTAGAATTCAACGACCTCTAAGGTTTGCATGTCGCTGCCAAGAGATGAAGTATAATTAACTTTGTTTATCAAAAAGTCAGAAAGCGACATTGCAAGTGAGTAGGCGTCATTAATAAAATCTCTAGCATAATATTTATAGTTTGCAAAAAAGCCGTTATAGACCTCTTCTTCTACCTCTTCTCCGACATCGGCAATCTTTTGTGCGTACTCTTTTACCTCGTCAAAGCTTTCTTTCAGAGCGTCAAGACCACTATAAAGAGAAGAATATTTGTAGCCTTTAAGCTCGGTAAGAAGTGGATAGTATTCTTCAATATAATTCATGGCATAGGCGTTAAGTAAAATGTAGTTTTGGTCGTCCTCGCGCACAATTCCACCAGATTTGCTTGTAAAATTGTTAAAGTAATATTTTGTATTTATCCCCTGCACGCTACTATTTTTAAATAGCGCATCCTCTTTGACAAAGCTCTGCAAAGTGGTTTCAAAAGTGGTAGTAGGATTGACCTTTTCTCTCTCATCCCCGCAGGCAATAAGAGCCATACTTGAGAAAACTAGCAAAAGAGACAGTGCGGAAAGCAAAATTTTTTTCTTCATAGCTTTACCCCCTAACTAAAAATGTTTTTACGGTGTCGTAAATACCCGAGCTATCTTCAACCTCGAATGTCTTGGTAATATTGAGCTCGTCATCAATTGAGTCTATCACGCTGACAAAGTCTGTCTGCGAAAACACCTCAAAGAAGCTGTTGATAGTTTGATATTTATCTTGAAGAGAAGCGGTAAAATTGTACTCTACTATCTCTTGGCGGTTTAAAATATAACTATCTACAAACTCTGAATATGCTGTGATTTTGCCCGTTGTTTCATATTCGTAACTATCAAAATTACCGCCTTTAACGTCCTTATCTACAAGCTCTGCGTAGTCACCTGTGATAACGGTCAAATAATTATCTACAGAGTTAAGTATCAAAGTTGACGCTAGGTTATTTGAAAGGTTGTCAATAAAGCAACCTTGATAGCAGTTTGAAAGTGCATCTATAGCTTTTGTCATTGAGCTTATATAGTCAACATAGGACTCTCTAAAATCAATATATATGTTTTTTAAATAGGTCTCAGAATTATCTTGCAGATTAAGTCCATCAGCGATAAAGCCATTCATGTCTTCTTGAGCTTCTTGCGCGTCCTCAAAATTATTTCTTATAGTTTTATAATTTCTACTGAGCGTCTTGTTTTCAGTTGCAAGCACAAGGTAGTCATCGTAAAAATCAATCACCTTGTTTGTTACCTCAACCGTTGTTTGTATGTCTTCAAGTTCGATTGCGTAGTAGCCGAGAGTGACGGTGGCTCCAATCTTCTGTCTAAAGCGTGCATAATTTGCCTGCTCCGTTTGACTGCGCAAAAAAGATGTTTGGCTTGCCTGTCTTAGCCGTTCAACCGCACTATAGGTGTTGCCAGGTACGCATAAAACAATTATTACAACTATTATGGCTATTAAAACAAGAATACCAACAGCGATCAGCCATTTTTTAGGACTGCCTACCTTGTAATCTTTGCTTTCGCTTGCCTTCGCTTTTGCCATTTTACCTCCTTACTCATCATCTCCAAAGACGTCAACGTTGACATTGTCAAGTGGTGTCTCTTCAATCTTTGTATAATCTATAGCCTCTTTTCTTGGCGCTTCCACCTTGTCATTTAAGTTTACAAATGTGGTGTACTCGCCTATCCAGCGGAGCTTAACCGTCCCCGTCCTACCATTTCTATGTTTGGCTATAATGAGCTCGACTGTGCCCGGCTCGTCCTCCTGTGGTACGTCGTTATATTTTTCAGGATTGTACAAGAATAACACAATATCGGCGTCCTGCTCAATCGCACCAGAGTCACGCAGGTCAGAAAGCATAGGTCTGTGACCATTTTCTGTTCGGCTCTCAACGCTACGAGAAAGCTGAGACAATACGATGATAGGAACGTTTAACTCTTTTGCTGTGATTTTTAGACTTCTTGAAATATCGCTGACCTCATTTTGTCTGTTCTCGCCTCGTCTATTGCTACCTGAGGACATAAGCTGGATGTAGTCAATCATGATAAGGTCAATATTTTGTTTTGCCTTGAGTCGTCTACATTTTGTAAGGACATCTGCCGGCGTAGTTGGCGCTGAGTCATCTATGTAAAGATTGGACTGCTCGAGTTTCTTAGTTGCCGTCCAAATTCTCTTCCACTCCTCTTCGCTCATACTACCATTTAACGCCTTAGCCATAGAAACTTTAGCAAGTGAGCAGATTGCCCTTTGCATAAGCTGTTCGCGTGACATTTCAAGAGAGAAAACTGCGCAGGTCTTGTTCTGCTCGGTGGCAGCGTTGACCAAAATATTCATTGAAAAAGAGGTTTTACCAACACCAGGTCTTGCGGCGAGCAGTATAAGGTCGCTGTTTTGCAAGCCATTTGTAATCTGGTCAAACTCCTTGTAGCCAGTTGGTATACCTTTAAGGGATGTTGGGTCTTTTGCAATCGCATTAAACTTGTCAAGCACCTTTTTAACTGCGCCGTCTGGTTTACCTACATGCTCAAGAGCTGAGCGAGTCTGTTTCTCTGAAAGGTCAAAGATGGTCTTCTCGGCAAACTGCAGTGAGCTGTCTTTATCCTCATTTTGATAGGCGTCCTCTATAATCTTTTGACCAGAAGAGATTAGTTTTCTTCTAAGTGAGTCAGATTTGACAATATCGCAATAATATTTAAAATTGGCAGCTGATGGTACGACATTGGTAAGCGATGTTACATACTCAATACCGCCTACTTTGTCAAGAATTTTATCGCTATCAAGCTGATAGACCAGCGTTACAAAGTCAATCGGGGTGGACTTTTGATAAATCTTTAGCATGGTAGAATAAATATTTCGGTGAGCCTCTGTGTAAAAGTCATCCTCGCTCATCATGCCCAAAATGTCACCCTGTGACTGTACATCAATAAGAATACAGCCAAGTAATGCCTGTTCTGCTTCAATATTATGTGGCATAATCTTGTAATCAGCCATATTCTCCTCCTACTGTTTGGTAAACGGGTCTATTTTACCCGTTTTCTCTAGTTTTTCCTTCTTTCTTTTATCAATTTTAGCACAAATGCCCAAAAAGAGCAAGTATAAAAGACCGGTAATGCAAATGATTATAAACCCGTTTAGTACTGGGTGCATGTTTGTATACTTAAAAAAAAGAAAGCAGATAAAGACATCAAAGATAAAGACAAATAACAAAAACCATAGTAGTCTTTTTGCCCTAACTTTTAAATTTCTGCTTTCCTTTGGCATTAACATAGTCTTACCCTCAACATAATTTTAGCATAAACTTGAGTATTTTTAAAGCGTTTTCTATATCTCTCCGCGAAGAATTTTGCCTCGCTCTCTCATCCTTAGATTATGGTCGAGGATTATCTTTCTTATTCTAAAGGACTTTGGCGTAACCTCAAGTATCTCGTCATCGCCTAAGAACTCTATAGCGTCTTCAAGGCTCATCTTCTTTGGAGGTGTAAGTCTTAAAGCGTCATCAGAGCCTGAAGCACGGCAGTTTGAAAGGTGCTTTTTCTTGCAAACGTTTACAACGATATCGTCACCTTTTGGGTTTTGTCCTACAACCATTCCGGCATAGACTGGAGTGCTTGGTCCGATAAATAGGTCGCCTCTCTCTTGCGCGTTAAATAGTCCGTATACTATAGCCTCGCCTGTCTCGTGAGCTATAAGCGAGCCATACTCTTTACGCTTAATCTCGCCCTTCCAAGGCTGGTAGTCATAGAATATAGAGTTGATTACACCTTCGCCTCGAGTATCTGTGAGAAGCTCACTCTTAAAACCAAACAGACCTCTTGATGGTATTAGAAACTCCATTTTCATGCGGTTTCCATGAGGTGTCATTTGAACAAGCTCACCCTTTCTAATACCCATCTTCTGCATGACAACGCCTGTGCAATCTTCAGGTACGTCAAGATAAAGTCTATCAATTGGCTCGCATTTTACTCCGTCAATCTCCTTGATAAGGACTTTAGGCATTGAAACTTGAAACTCATAGCCATCTCGCCTCATATTTTCAATTAGAATTGACAGGTGCATTTCGCCTCGTCCGCATACTCTAAATTGGTCGGCAGTATCGCCGTCTGACACTCTAAGTGAGAGGTCCTTGACAGCCTCTTTGTAAAGTCTATCTCTTAGATGTCTTGAGGTGACAAACTTGCCCTCTTTGCCTGCAAATGGACTATCATTGACCATAAACGTCATCTCAACTGAAGGCTCGGCAATCTTGACAAACTCAACAGGCTCGACCACTTCACTATCGCAAATGGTATCGCCAATGTTAATACCTTCAAGTCCGGCAACGCACACAATTTCACCTACCGTTGCACTCTCTACAGGAACTTTCTTAAGTCCTTCAAAAACAAATAGGCTGACAACTTTAGAACGCACCTTTTTATCTGTCTCGTGGTAGTTGCAAAGTACAACATTTTGACCTACCTTAAGAGTGCCACGGCTAATCTTGCCGACTGCAAGTTTTCCGACATAATCATTATGCTCGGCAGAGGATACTAGCATTTGACAAGGGCCATTATCATCACCCTCAGGGGCTGGAATATACTCAAGTATTTTGTCAAAAAGTGGGTTCATGTTAGTGCCTGGGACATCCTTGTTGTCGCTTGCTATACCGGCGCGGGCTGAGGCAAAGATAAATGGAGAGTTTAACTGTTCGTCATCGGCGTCAAGCTCAAGGAAGAGCTCAAGTACCTCGTCAATTACCTCAGAGATACGCGCGTCTTGTCTATCAATCTTATTTATTACAACAATAACCTTGAGTTTTAAAGCAAGAGCCTTTTCAAGTACAAAGCGTGTCTGTGGCATTGGACCTTCATAGGCGTCAACCACAAGCAGCACGCCGTCTACCATTTTAAGTACGCGTTCTACCTCACCACCAAAGTCAGCGTGACCCGGGGTGTCAATAATGTTGATTTTTACTCCATTATAAACGCAGGAGCAGTTCTTTGATAAAATGGTAATACCCCTCTCCCTTTCAAGCGCGTTTGAGTCCATAACTCTATCTTCTACCGCTTGATTTTCTCTAAATACTGAGCCTTGTTTTAAAAGTTCATTAACAAGTGAGGTCTTGCCATGGTCGACATGGGCAATAATTGCAATGTTTCTAATCTTTTCGTTTATCATAAGTCTTTCCTTTTTAACCATATAATAATAGCACAAACGCATTAAAATTTCAACCACTTAAATATGTAAATAATAAAAGAATTCCACTTTTGAGCCTAAAAAGCCTTCAAAAGTGGAATTTTTATATATAAAAAGGTAACTTTTGTCGCAATTTAATAGTAAAAACGCAATAATTTTTTCTATTTTCAAAATATATTTTAAGTCTTTTTAATGTCTTTTAAGTTTTTAAAATATTCGCCTATTCTTTTTCGCTCAAAGATAATATACAATATGACCGCAAGGACTATAGTTTTTATAAGAGCAAAGAGGTACCACATGCCAGTATTTATTTGATAAGAGTATACCTCTATTGAGTTTTCGCCGGTAAGGCTATTACTATTTACCGTCCACACATGGTGGGTGTGACCGGAAGAGTCGGTAAAGTTAAAGTCGCAGTCAGAGTGAAGGCGGCTGTAGAAGGTAGAATAGTTATAGATAAGCTCTGGGCTATAGTTTGCCTCAAGCTCGCTTTTAAAAGACAGCCCTTCTGCCGACTCTATATATTTTTGCCTATAGCGCTCGCCGACGTAAATACTCTCCTCCTCGTTAAGTTTTATAGAGCTTGAAAAAGGGAAAAGTCCGTCAGAAACACTCTTTTTTAAAAAGATATTGCCATTATCCTCTTCTTCCTCGTTCTCGCCACTTGAATGATAGTAGTTCCAAGCACTAAGAGAAGTGAAGATTATATTAAAGCCTACGGTATCGGTATCGCTGTTATACGCCGAGCCGGTGATTAACAATCCTTTATTTAATTTGTATTCTTCAACTGGGTTTTGTATATATTTAAGGGTATAACTAAAAAGAAATTCTGTTCTAATATCATTAACTTGCGAGGTAAGGTTGGATGTAAATTTTAATTTTTCTTCTTCACTTTCGCTAAGGCTATCAATTTGCGAGCTGTTTACGCGAAAGTCGAGCGACTGCACGATTTGTCCGTTTGAAGAAATATCAAGAGATAGCATGATAAAGTCTGAGTAGTCAAGGCTACCTGTCTTTTGACCACAGCTGACACAAAAAAATAAAGAGAATATTATAACTACGGCTAGTGCTAGCTTTTTCATAGATATATAATATTCTCTTTTTTTGTTTTTAAAACCTTGGCAGTTTATTTTTTAAGGTTTTAACTGCCTATTGTTGCTATAAATCCTGACGCGGTATCTGACGAAGCTGTAATTCTTAGGCTGTAGCCGTCTCCGCAATTTATAGTAGTTGCAACTGGCGAGGTTGTGTTAAGTCCTGAGGTATCTGTGCCGACAGAGGCATAGTTTGTACCTATATCTGTTGGCATTATCCTTATAGTCCTAACAAGTGCATTGCCTTGGGTATCTACAAAAGTATTTATTGTGCCCGAGCTTAGTGAGTAAATTATGCCTGTTGCAATCATGCTTGCTCTGCTTGAGCCATTTGTAAATGTGCCATTATTGAAGCAATAGCTTATTGTCTCTGCCGTGCTTGTATCACTTAGAAGAGCAATACCTGTAAAGTATGCAACGCCTGAGTATTGAGATGAGTTGAGCGAGAAGTCGCCATTGTTACCCACCTTATTTAAGCTACCATAGTTGTTTAGGACTATACCACTTGCGTAGATACTTGTGTTATCTGTTCTGATAGTAAGTGAAATGTCGCCATTGTTATAGCAGTTCGTAATGCTTCCGGTATTAAGTCCCTCGCTTGCGTTTATAAGTGCAATCGCGCCATAACCTAAGTTGAGTTGAAGGCGTTGAGGGAGCGACATGGCAAGACTTGCATTGTTTACGCTATTTTCGATGGTGCCATAGTTGATACTTACTATACCGCCGATAAACACGTTGTTTGCGCTACCAGAGCCAGAAATTCTTGACAAGGTTATTGAACTTACTGTGATGTTGCTTATCTGACCAAAGTTTTCAAGAGCAAGCGGGCTTATAAGAGCGTTAGTGTTATCAAGCGTTGCGCGTATGTCAAGGTTGAGTGCAAGATTTGATACCGTTGCGCCTGTTGATATTGTCTGGAAGAGAGCAAAGTAACTATTGAAATTAACTGTGCCAAGTCCAGTGATACTTTCACTATAATCCTCGTCCATAGCATAGAGCTCTGTCGCTGAAAGTGTTATGCTATAACCGCCTCCATCAAGCGAGCCATTAAACTCTTTTATTAAAAAGGTTGTCTGTCCGTCAACTATGCTCACCATTTGGTTAAAGTCTATCTCAATATTGGTCGTCAATCTAAAGTAGAACTGCTCGCTTGTTGTATTACGCTTACTAATATCGTAGAAATCTTCAGCATTTGCAATGAGGTAAGGGTTAGACTGACTGCCATCACCGCCTGAGAAGAGGTCATAATCTATTGGCGCACCGCTTACAAAGTTGATCGTCTGGCTGTATAAGTATAGCGTATTTGCGTTTTGACCTAAGCGTCTTGCTTTGATTGTAAAGCTTTCAATTGTTCCGCGAGTGCGAGGTAGATAATAATTCTCTGCCGTTGTGCCAGAAGTAGGAGAAGAGCCTGTCATTCTTATCTGATAATAATATTCGTAGTCTGAGCTGTCTTCGCCGTTTATCCAATTCCACTCGAAGCTGTAGTCATTGCTGTTCCAGTTTATTACTAGAGTTTCATTGCCTTCGGCATCAGTTACCTGCGTCTGCTCTACATTAAATGATAACGTGTCGCTGTAAAGGATAAGTAGTCTATTTACAGTTGAAGATGACTGACTATCTCTAACCTGCACTGACAAGTTTGTCATGTTGCTTGCTATTGTAAAGGTCTTATTGTCGCTTCCGTTTGTGATAGTTTGACTGCCTGCACCTGATGTGCTGTTGTAGCTTATTACGATCTCATAGCATGTGTTATCGCCAGCGATAGATACCAGTCTAAAGTATTCGCTAAAGTCAATGATTGTCTGGTCGCCTTCAAGCCTGATATCATAGTAGCTATCTCGCATCTGGCTTAATTTATATACATTTTCTATTATAAGCGACTTAGAAAGCAAATTGCCTTGTGCGTAGATTTGTATATCTATGGTTATTGGGTTAACATCATTTGTCTGCCCTTCGTTTGGAGTAAAAGTTACCATGACATAGCCTGCTGCGCCCACTTGAGTGCTTGTTGCAAACTGATATCTTCCCGTAAGCTCTACGCTCTGGCTAATTCCCGACCTATTGTATCTAGCCTTGATAGAAAGACGTGATATAGCGTTTTGATTGTTCTCATCACTTATTGCGCCACCATATACCTCTTGAGAAATATAGAAAATAATGTTGCCGTTTGACACTCCACTGTTGTTTATGCTTTCACTTGGAGCAAGTATTGGAGCGTCCGTTCTAGAAAGTGGGCTAGTCTCGTCGCCAAGCGCGTAAGTGCTTCCTCTAAGCACGTGACCGCCGTCCGAGTAAAGTACACTTTCAAAAACAAGGAAGTATCTACCGTCAACTGTTGTTACCACTCTGCTGTCACCACTAGCATCTTGAGCTGAAAGCTCTCGTCCGCCAAGTGGAGTTACCTGTATGGTGTAGTAGTCATAGTTTTGGCTGATATGGTCGGCGTCTAGGAAGTTTTCTGTTGTGTAGAAGATTTCGCTCTCTGCCAGCATATAGGTTGTGTCAAACTCGCTACTTCCGACAACGCGGTTGTAATAATTGATAGTTGTCTGATAGATAACCTCGCCTTCAAGCGTTGGAAGATTTTCAAGTACATCCCAAGCAATATTGCCTTCGCTAATGTAAGGGTTGCCAGTTATTACATTGAGCATTCTTGCGTCAAGCGAGCCAACCTCTGAAGAGAATAGCATGGTTGCATTTTGATATTGACCGGTTGGCGTAAGCGCTTTAAACGTCCAAACATAGTCTGCGCCATGGCTTGCGCCACTGTCCGCCTCTGAAAGTTCAACTATACCGCTATTGCCAAGTAGATATGCATAGAAGGTAGAGGCTGTAAGTTCGCTATCATACATTACCTCGCCATCGGCATTTACCGAGCCAACGTGGTATGTTAGATAATTTGAACTACCGCCTGTTAGATTGCTTGTGTAGTAATAGCCCTCACCCCATCTTTGCGAAACATCATTTGCAAGATAGAAGTGTAGCATTTGGTCAGTAGTAAACGATACGTCATTTGGGTTATATGTTATATATAGATTGTTGTCTTGTGAGGATAGTTCTGGGCTATTTAGTTTATATAGTCCAGTTATTGCGTAGGTGCTACTTTCAACATTCATAGTGTTGTATGATATTGAGCCATTTATTGATAGAACAATATAGCTATAGTATCCTGAGCGTGGAAGGTCGATATATGCAATTCCGTTGGTCAGTGGGAAGGTCTGAGTTGCAACTTCACTGCCAGAAACTAGATATCTCATAAGAATAGCATTTGTGCTGTCAAGAGTGGTTGTTACTGTCATTTGACCATTCTCAAAAGCTATGCTGTCGGTTGGAAGCTCTAGGAACCTGAGGTTGAAGTAAGCGCTCTTACCGTTGAGTACATAACCAGTGTCGCCCGAGCGAGCGTATACGTCCACCCTGATATCTCTATTTGTTGGAATTGTTTGACCAAACATGCCGGCAACTGAGTCAACCATCTGTTTTAGTGCTGTCACATTTATTTTAAAACCTGGAACATCACCGCCTGGAACATCTGTTATAACGCCACCTGAAAGCGGGAAGCCTGCAAATCTAAGTTGCCATCCGCTTGAAAGGTAGACAATGTCAAATTCCACATATCCACTATGAGATATTACGTTGTTTGTCACTGAGTAGTCATATCGAAGGGTCATTGTATACTGAGTAACCGTTTGATATGAGTAATCTTCACCTCTGCCGTCGCTACCTGCATTTTGAGGAACATAAGTTTTAGCACTACCAAAGGTTGCCGTGTAATAGTTTTCACTGTTTTCGCCCTGCTCAATATTGAGCTCAACGCTTGGGGCTGCGGTCACATAGACATCTATTGCTACCGAAGCTTTGGAGTCAATGTTTTGTCCGTTGTTTGCTTTATGAATTATCGACAATGAGTATTTGCCGGCTGGCACCCTTCTTGCTATATCATCAAGGAGTACCCCGCCACCTGCTAGACCGCGGTTAGAGTCCTGCAGTGTCTCTACCATCGCTTTAAATCTTACGGCGTTTTCGGTGTTGACATCTTGTATGGTCTCTACATATGCCTCAAGTAGGTCAAAGTATGAAGCGCTTTGCTGTCCACTGATATCTCCATTTACATTGGTAATGGTTATATCTGGAAGAAGCTCATAGCCTGCAAGCGTTACCTCATAATAGGTGTTGGTATCTGCACCTGACTCATCCTGCAAAGTAAAGCGGATGGTTAGCATGGTCTCGGCAATATTTGCTGTTGTAAAGTAGTATGGTGAAAGATAAGTTCCATTGCCCATGATATCATACAGTGGCTGAGCATGAGAGGTCTGACCAAAGTATGAGGTTATGGTTGTCATAAAGTCAGAATCGGCAAAGGACTCTTCGTTAAACATTAATCGTCCATCTACTACATCTAATGGAAGTGGCTGGCTATACTGCAGTGCAAAAACTGGATTTGTGGTCTCGTTTGATGCTACCACTCCTCGCGTTGTGGAGGCTGCGACTACATAAATTTGATAAGTCTGCCCTGCTGTGAGGTTTGCTTCGCTAAGGTCAAAGCTAGAGGTATCTGTTCTAAACTTATATGACTCGTTTTCGTCTGTCAGCGACCTTATTATTACATAATAGCTTGTTGCTCTAAACTGGCTTAACTGGGCAAGGTCACTTGGAGCGCGCCATTGCCATACAAGGCTGTTACCATTAACTCTTACTATAGTATCTGTGCCCTGTTCTATATCTTCGTTAACAGTATTAAGTTTTAATGGGTTATAGTTATATCTATAATATAGCTTGTACTCGCCATCACTTTGTCCAAAACGAGCAAAGTCTATATAGAACGCGCCGTATTCGTACTCGGCTAGTAGGTCGTTAAGGCTGAGCGCGTAGCACTCGGTATATGTGACATTAGCATTTGATGGGTCAATTGTTGTTGAGAAGTAGCTGTCGCCAGTTTCGCTATCCTGACACCAATATCCGCGAATATCTTCACTTAGGAAGTATAGGCTTTGGTCAAAGGTGTAGCTACTGCCTTGCAGTGTGTATACCCTTGCTAGTAACGACACTGTGTCGTCATTTTCTGGTACATCAAATATGATATAGTCTTTTGTGAGGTCAAGTCCTCTATATTGAGTTGGAGTGGTATCTGCACTACAACTAAAGCTAAAGCTTAGATAGTCAGAGTTTACCTGACCATTTTTATTGATTGCCACCTCAAAGGTGTAGCTTCTGCCTGCCTCAAAAGATACAGCGTCAGCAAAACTATCCACGATGACAAAGATATGAAGTGTAAAATATGTTGAAGTTGTACCATCTGGAAGGAAACTTCTGTAGACATAGTCACCACCTGCAAGCGTTCTTACGCTGAAGGTAAGACCTTCGAAGTCGTCACTGTATAGCTCCATATGTATATTGCCGTCTTCTCTAAGAAGAACACTGCTAAGTCCCTGCAACTTGCTACCCATATTCTCGGCTGGGGCAAGTGAAGGTAGAGAAGCGTATGAGCTATCAAATGCAAGAACATATATAGTATAGCTACCATAAGCACCTTTTAGCATGCCCTCTTGCATTAGGTCGATGGTCTTATTGTCTTGACCTTCCTCATAGAGGTAAGCCTGTTCTACAACAAGGCTACCTATAGTAAGTTGAAGAAGGTAAGAATTATTTGCGCTATCATTTATTGTCAAAATGCCTTCCTGGTCAAGCGAGATTGAGTAGGTGCTGGTAATTCTGTTGACAGCAGTCGTTGTCTCTTCTGATGTTATCATATTCTCGCTAACTACTCTAACTGATATGGCTGTTTCGCTTTGCGTGAAATATCTTCCAGAAAGTGACAGATTGTATTGTCCATCTACTAGGCTGAGGCTGTAGTCTTGGGCTTGGGTGCCATTTGTAACAACAATTGGGTTTGTCTGCCCTGCTATTGTCACTTCAAAGTAAACGGCATTTGGAAGGCTTAGGTTGCTCCAATCGTCCTGCCATGAGAGAGTAACAGAGGCGTTAAGTTTATTCTCTAAAGTGCTACCCATGTCAGTAGCATCAACAACTAGAGTGTCTATCTGTCCAACAGCCGAAAGTTTTTTACTCGACGCTGGCTGGCTGGTCCTGCTACCATAGTAGCCTCTTGCCTGTCCGCCTAATAAAGTAAGGTTATAGTCGGCAATTATTGCCTCTACTGTGATTTCAAAATCACCATTTAATTTTACGCCTATTGTCTCTTCTACAGCTTGAAGGTCAAAAGTAGTTTGGGTTGTAGATATTGTATAGTTTTGCTCTCCACAAGCAATTTGCAAGCGGTAACTTAAAGGATTTTGACTTGCTCCTATAAAGTCAGAGGCTACACTATCCCAAGTGATAACATTGTTTGCAATTGAAACAGTTAAATCTTGAGTAGAAAGGTTTATAAGCTGGAAGGTAGTCTCTTGTGAGTTGTAATAATAGTAGTTAGAACTGCTCTCTCCAGCTATAACTTTAAAGGTAAAGTTTTGGGTGTCTGGGAAGGCTGAAAGTAAGAAACTGCCTCTATTGGTGCTGATTTCTATGTCACTACCATTGACTTGCACTCCTTGTGCGCTTGCATAGTCTTGAGCTAGGCTAAAGCTTACTACAATGTCCTCGTCAGAATTTGCAACATTTATTGAGGATACTGAGGCAAGCTCTTTAATATATATGGTATTTGAGTTTGCCGAGTCGAGGAATGAGGCATTTTTGCTTACTACATAAATTCTTCTTTGTGTGAGGAAGTCATAGCCTAAGTCTGAAAGGCTAATGCTAACGCGGTTATCCTGCCCTAGATTGTTGTAGTCTGAGATTGCTTCTCTACCATCAACATATATGTCATATGTGGTGTTTGGTGCCACTTGGTTCCAACTGATTGTCAGGCTATCCTTATCAAAGGTAAGAGTTGATGGCGAAAGTCTTTGTATGTTTATTGGCTGTCCTGACAGTGTTGTGCCATTGTCTGATGGAAGATAATATACATCGCCGGTAAAGCCATTTTTGTATGAGTAAAGCTCGATTTGTATAGACTCGGCTTGGTCATAGTTGCTACTAAATACAGGGTCCTGACTATAGAGCCTGTCAATTATGCTTTGTAGGTCGATAGTGCCACTGCTTGTCACATATTCTCTAAAATATGAGTTGCCGTTGTCACTATTTACTAATATGATTGTAAGGTAATAGCCTTCTACATTTTCATCGTTACATGTAAATGTCAAGTTACCATCTTGATATGCCATCTGGCTTGGCATTTCTGCCCGTTTAAAGTTTACATCGTAAGGATGGCTGTCTATAAAGTAGTTATTGCCCTCTGCCTGCCCGCTTGCATAGGTGAAGGTCAAGACAAAGTCCTCATCATATCCCGGTTGATTAAATAGGTTGATGCTGTTTTGATATCTCTCGTTTTCAGAGTCGTAATTTACCACACTTTCTTCAAACTCGATTACAACATGTGACGCGTGGTCTACCAAAGTAACCGCAAGGTTCTCTGCTGATTTTTGTCCGTTTGATACCACCTCTTGCACGGTAAAGGTTGGCTGGGCTAGTCTTGTAACAGTAAGCTCGCTCTTTTCTGATGGAGTATGCAAAGCGCTGTCGTCAAGCTGACCTCTGTTTGCACTCACCTGTACTGTATAGGTGTTGGTGCTATCAAAACTGTCCTCTGCAAAGACGTATCTCGCTCTTTCTTGGTCACTATTGAAATAAATGCTGTTGGTACTTTCAAGCGAGCCGTCCAAGTACAACTCAATAGTATAGCCTCCGCCATATTCTACCTTTGACATATATAATACATAGCTACCATCTTCGGTCGCAAAGGTTATGGTAGGCGCGTCTATCTGCTGGTAAACTAAAAAGTTTGCTTCAAAATAATTTGCGCTGTCATGGAAGGTAGAGTCTAAATATCTATCCTCGTTTATTGATGTTGTATAAACTCTAATTACATAGTAGCCAAAGTCAAGTCTATCATTGATGGTATCTTCGCTTGTTCCGCCTTCAGCAATCAGCTCGGCGCCGTCTAACGAATAATCACTGCCCGTTTTAAAGATTTGATAGGTGTAGTACGCCTCACCTTCAACTTTGTTCCAGCTGTAATAGCCATTTGTCTGCTCGCTTCCTGCCGTGACTGCTGGAAGAATAGAAAGCGTCTTTTGATAAGTTGATTTAACCGCCCGTTCTTGTTCTTCAACTCTTATTCCAGCGACGATATCTATAACGTAATTATTTTCTTGTGGCTCAATATCCTTTAAGTTGTTGACAGTTATGCTAACTGTGCCGTTTAAAACCGCTTCCTCTGCGTCAACCGTTTGATTTAAAGTGCCGTTTATGTAAAGCTCATAATAGTTTGCGCCTGGCACCTCTGCAAAGGTAAAGGTGGACTGCGACTGGTCAAGAGATAAATCATGCGTTACATAGCCAATATCTTCAAGTATTGTAAAGTCAAAAGTAGCAGAATTTGAGTTTAAAATGTACTCACTGTTTAAACCACCTTCAATGTATGGTATTATATCAGTACCTGAAAGACTTGGCAGAGCTTGAACCGCAAAAGTATAATTTCCTGGCTGGAGGTCAGAGAGGTCTATCTGGCAACTAGAGCCTGTTGCAATCAAGGTCTCATCCGCATAAGTTATCAAGTACCTATTGTTATAACTATCTCCGCTAAATGTTAAAATGGCATTTTCGCCTTCAAACTGTACATCTATTGTAGGCGTTGCAAGTTTTGCAATGCGTACGGTGCTAGCTAAAGCACTGTTTAGGAAATGACCACTAAGGTTGCTACCTCCAAGCGCTTTAAGGTTTAGGCTGTATAAACCGCTTTCAAGTTCTTCAAAAAATATTCTATCATTCTCTTCATTTGATACATTGTAGTAAAAAGATCGTCCGCTTGATTGCTTAACCAAATAAAGTCCAAAACCTGATGCATTTTGATTGTCTTCAATGTATAAATATCCTGAAGGGTTGCTGGTTGTGCTTCTGTTATAAAAAAGCTCAGGAGTTAACAGTTTTTCAACCTCAAGTCTAGTGGTTGAAGCTATGCGGTCGGACTCGCTATCACTAGCGGTAACTTTTATCTCTATACTTTGTCCTTCTTGGACTAGGCTGTAATCATAGGTAAAACTATTTGTTAAAAGGTTTTCTGCCACCTTAAAGCCGTCTATATAAACGTCGTATGAGGCGTTTTCTTTTTCAAACCAGGTAAGAGTTGCGCTGTCGTTTGCCATCTCTTCAGAAACTATCAAAGACACATCCTCTAAAAGTCCCATGGCGTTATAGTTTAAAATCTTCCACTCAGAAGGGTCAGAGCTATCAATATTGTCGTTCCCATTTGCTGTCAGTCTTGCGTAGTATGAGCCTGCCTCTTCAAACGAAAAACCAGCAGTTGCACTAATCTCTTCTCTTCTTATTTCAAGCTCATCTATTGCGATTTCTTCAAGTCCGGTAATATTTGCGTATTCTAAAATATAATCATCGGCAGTATTTAGGCTTTCATCAAAGTATGCAAAGGAGTTATCCCAGGAAAGAGCGCCGTCTTCGTCCACCTGAAGATTTGTAGGAGTGGAAAATTTGTTTTTGACCGTCACTTCTGTTTGGGCAAAGGTTTTATCATTGTATTTTGCAAAGACCATGGTATTGCCAAAGCTGACAGCAACAAAAGTGTTGTCCCGCTCTTGCAACACCTCGCTGTTTGACACCTCAATCTCTACCTCACCTATGCTTGCACCTTCTAGTGAGGTTAGCTCATCATAAAAATTTATTGTATCATTTATCGACACAACATAGCTGTCTTTTTTAAAATTTCCACTAACGCTTGGCTTGCTATTGCAGGCAGAGAGAGTTATGCAGGCAATAAACAAAAGCGCGATAGTCCCAAATAAACCTTTTTTCATTTTCCCATCCTTAGTATTTTCATAATACCACGTTTTTAGTCAAAGAAGCAAATGTTTTGACGATTTTTGGCTAATATAATTATTATTAATATAATAATTAAAAAAATGCAAAATTTATTTTCTGCAAAAATCAATAAAAATAAAAAATAAAATAAAAATTTTCTAAAATATTTAAAAAAATAGTAAAAATTTATTAAAAAATACGCAAAAATTATTAAAATTTCTTCTAAAAACAAAAAATAGCCTATCTAGACTATTTTTTGTATATAATTTTTAACTATTTTCGCTATCATCTGTATTTTTAACTGCATTTTCAATATTTTTGTTGTTTTTATCGTTATTTTTTAAAGAATTTCTCTTTTCTCTTGCAAAAACGCTGATTTCGCTGACGGTGTCAAAAGCATTGAGAACTTTTTTCTCCTCTTCTTTTAGCTCGCCCTCAGGCATAGAACGTATCCAGTTTAAAACAAGTCTCTCTTTGCCAAGGTACCATAATCTATATTGAGTTCTAACTTCTGAAAAATCTATTGATAGCAATTCTTCAACCGCCTTTGCAAGTCTATCAAAGTTTTCTTGCCCTAAAAAGCGAGCGAATAAGTCATGGTCATTTGACATTCTACTTTCAATTAAAATATCTTTATTCTCTTCAATAAAATTGGACATCAAATAAAAAGCATGGCTATAAAAGGACACAAAAGGGCTTGCATGACCAATTGTAAGCTTGTCGCCTATTAACCCAACAACCTTTGAAGCAAAATAGTCATTAATAACCTCGTTGAGCAGTGTACAATTGCTATTTTTAACTTTAGGCTGTAGATGGTCATAAATAGAGACAACTTTTGAGTAATCAAGCTCTTCTTCATCGGTGTCTATAGTATGCCTGTTAAAACCACATCGTATAAAAGGCTCTTTATCATCAGCGTAAAAGTCTGTTTCTAGCACATGATTAAGCTCATGTATTAACACGACATTGTCAATAAGCAGTCCAAAAGGAAAAATGCAGATTGGTTTAACGCTGTCATCTATCTTTATTGCACTCATATACGCGCCAACATCGCAAGAATTATTAAGGTAATTATATAATATAAGTGCCATGTGATTTTTGCCATAGACCTTGCCTTTTGAAAATAGGTTTTGCAATATATCATTAAAGTAAATATTGTTTTCAAAACACTTGCGTCTAAAATTTTCAGTCATGACCTCATATTGTTTACGCAAATCATCATTAAATATCTCATGAAGGCGATGGTCTGATAGGTATGGTTTGATTTCATCACCATGATACATACCTAAAAAGTTAAATAAAGCGATGTAATATTTATTATCATAAGTGACTTTGTCAATATCCTCTTTTAAAAAGTCTATAAAAGTTACAGCGAGTTTACTGAGCTCTTTGTCCTCTTTATACTCTATGCCTAACTTGTCTAAACAGCTTTCAAATAAATCAAGCATATCCTCAACATAATCATCTTCAAGCTTGCCATCAAATTCTTCTATGCTTTTTAAATATTTTACCGTCTTTTTCTCTTCTTTTTCAAGCCTTTCTATTTCTGACTGAAAATGCTTGTCCCAAGCGCCTATCATCATATTAAGGCATTTTATTACGCCCTCTTTAAAATCATTGCGGGATAAAAATTTTATGGCCTCGCGCTTTCTCTCTTCCTCTTCGTCAGGAAGCTCAATGCCCATCATAAGTAGTACTTTGTCGGCATCTTCATAAGAGCCTTGCTCTATTTTTTCTTTTATGATTTTAAGGTCTTGAGCTTCAATATGTATATCATACTCATCTATGTTTTGATAAAAGTTCTCATCAAAGCTATCAAAAAATGACCATTTAACATCTTCTTTCCTAGCTTTATAGTATGATGAAAGGATGGTTGACGGCTTTGAGTCTTGCTCGCTTTTTGGTACAAAAAAGAAAAGAGCATTTGTTAGTTTTTCTTCTATTCTCGGTCTATATTTTTCTCCATAAAATTTAACAAAATACTCTATAATTTCAGGGAGTTTGTCTCCAATAGGGTTAAAAATATCTTGTCCATCTACCACTAGTTTAAGCATTTTGCACCTCCCCTATAAGCTTTGCAAGCTCTTTAAAGTTTTGAGGATATAGCCCTCTTCCTGAAATCTTGCGCGACCTTTTCCCATCAAAGAACGACACTGAAAATTCGCCACCATCGACAATTGCATCGCTATAGTAGTTATCTTTCCAGTTTGATATAATCGAAAAAATTCTGCTCGCAATGCCGAGTACGTCGACCTCTTTTTCTTCTCCATTGAAAAAGAGCTTTTCTTTTTCCAAATCAATGTATATCTCTTGTCTTGATTTTAAGTTTTTTAACACAATTTTTATTTCTCTTTTCATTCTATCACCTCTTTTATTCTATCACAACAGTTTATATTTTTCAATAATATTTTCATTGTATTATAAAATCACTTCTATTGCGCCATACTAAAAGGCAAGGAGGCAAAATGGCATATAGCTACAAAACATCTATCGGCTTTGGGCTGGTATATATTCCGGTTACCTTACACAATACCATAAAGAACAACGACATCGGCTTTAACATGCTTGACAAAAAGACAAAGTCGCGTGTGCAGTACAAAAAGACCTGTGAAGAATGTGGCGACAAAGTTGTTAAAAATGAGGACATTGTAAAAGGCTATAAAATAAGTGAGGATAACTATGTTATCTTTGAAGAAGGCGAGCTTGAAAAACTTAAAACCAAGCGAGATAAAAATATTATCATTGACAAATTTGTCTCACTTTCTGAAATAAATCCTATTTACTTTGATAAGACATATTATGTAGTACCTGAAAGCAAGGGCGCGGAAAAAGCATATTTTCTTCTACTTACCACTTTGAAAAGCGAAAACAAGGTAGGAATTGCAAAGACTATGCTTGGTGCATCCGAATGTGTGGTGGCACTTTGGGTAAAAGAGGATGACTTAATGCTTTCAAGGCTATTTTTTGATGAAGAGGTGCAACTTAATCCGGCAAGCACGATTAAAGCTCAACTCACCCAGCAGGAGCAAGCCCTTGCAAAAACCATGATTGACGCTATGAGCGGGACTTTTGTTGCCAGTGACTACAAAGATGAATACATCGCTCGCGTAAAACAAGCAATAAAAGACAAAGCAAAAGGCAAGGAGATAAAAATGGTTGACAGCGAAAAAACGGTAAATATTACCGACCTTATGGACGCGCTCACACAAAGTGTCAAAAATATTGAAGAGCTTAAAAAAGACAGCAAAGTGGTCAAGATAAAAAAGAAGGCGTAAATGGACTTTTTTGTAGATAAAAACATCTCTCCCATGCTACTTGAAGAGGAAAAAGAGCCCTTTGACGATGAAAACTATATATTTGAGCTAAAACTTGACGGAATTCGTGCCATTGCTTATCTTGAAAAAGATGCCGTCTATATTAGAAACAAGAGAAACAAAGAGCTGATTGACATCTATCCAGAGTTAAAAAGCATATTTAAGCAGGCAAAAAAGCCTTGCGTACTAGACGGCGAGCTTGTGGTGCTAAATAATGATGGCTCGCCAAACTTTTTTGCTCTTCAAAAGCGAAGTCTTATGACCGACCCTTTAAGGATAGAGCTCGAAGCAAGCAAAAATAAAGTCCACTTTGTGGCATACGACATTTTACAACTTGGAAAAGATGATTTAACAGACTTGCCACTTCTTAAGCGAAAGGAGTTCTTAGCAAAAAACATAGTAGAAAATGACCTTCTGGCAATATCCCGCTATATTGTCGGGCAAGGAATAAAACTTTTTTCTCTAACTAAAGACCGAGGACTTGAAGGTATTGTTGCAAAAGAGAAAAATTCCCGTTACGAAATTGGCAATCGCAGTAAAAATTGGATAAAAGTCAAAAATCTTATTGATGAGGACTTTCTTATCTGTGGTTTTGCGCTTGACGAAGATAACAACATCAAAGATTTAATCTTAGGACAGGAAAAAAAGAAAAAGCTTGTCTATCGAGGCAAGGTGTTTTTGCATATTTCAAAAGAAGAGCAAGAGATAATCACCGCATTTGCCCTTAAAAATCAAAGTAAAAAGGCATTTTTCGGAGATATTTCAGGTGATATAATTTGGATAAAGCCCGAACTTGTCTGCACTGTGCAATATATGATGCTCACCAAGGACGGTGCTATGCGCCAGCCAGTATTTAAAGGGTTAAGAGATGATAAGTAATTTTCACTAGCTTAAAACATTTTAGAAAAATATTTCCTGTGATAATACTTGTCTACAAGTTTATAGTAAAAATTTTATCAAAAAACTTAAAAAATCTTCAAAAAATCGTTGACAAAAGAAAAACTATTTGATATTATATAAGAGCAATCATCCTGAAAAGGATGTTTGCCTCATATTTCCCTCAATGATTAACTTTATGAGAGTAAAAAGCATATAGCTAATTAGGAACAACTTATTCCCCAGTAGCTCAGTGGTGGAGCGCTCGGCTGTTAACCGATAGGCCGTAGGTTCGAATCCTACCTGGGGAGCCAAAATAAAAGATGCAGGTAACCTTATCTGCATTTTTTTAGGCACGCAAGAACAACACGAATGAAATGAGTGTTTTCTTCTTTTTGTGTTTTTTATTGACTTGTCAAATAGAATAATTTAGAATATGTATACTAAATTTTGATAAACATATAGGAGTAAAGCGTGAAAATAGGGATTGATTTGGACGGAGTTGTCTTTGATAGCGAAGTGGCGTTTAGAGTTTATGAAGAAATTTTTGCTATAGAAGATTTAGAACAGAGAAAAATCATTAATTATGAAGAGCCTAAATATCAAACAAGGTACAATTGGACAAGTGAAGAGCAAGATAGATTTAATAAAAAATATCTTTTAAGAGCTTCTAATGAAACAGGTTTGATGGCTGGATTTTTACCTGTATATCAGCGTCTAAAAGATTTGGGACACAAACTTGTTGTTATAACTGCCAGAGGTGGGCTCGTGTCAGAGATGAAAGATAGTGCTATTAAAATATTGCAAGAACACAATGTAACGTTTGATAAATATTATTGGTGTATACATAATAAGTTAGAGATTTGTCAAAAAGAAAAAATTGATATTATGATTGATGATGATTATAAAATAATACAGCAAATAAGCGACGCAAAGATAAAAACACTATATTTTAGAGATGCTAATTTGAAAAAGCTTGAGGAGACGGAATATATTCGCGAGGTAAACAACTGGGGAGATATCTATAGATATTTTTATGAGATACAAAAAAATTAGTTAATTATAGAAAAACAGCCATTTTAACAAAAATGGCTGTTTTTTGGCTGAAACTGATTTTTATGCCTCGTATTCGGCAAGATATTCTGTGCTACCTGCTAGAACTTTTACTTCAAGTTTATTTGGAACGCTTGCTGGAGTTGCTGAGCACTCAGAGCGCACCCAAAAACCATTGTCATTCTCTTCATCTCTTGTGGTAAATGCACAGCTTATTATTCTATCGCCTTTAACTTCAAGATAGGTGGCTGCTGTCGCCTCCCAGTACTGGGCACAATCTTTAAAAAGTGTTACTAAATTGTCCCCTTCTGAAACTGCATTACCAAGAAGTTGGTCATCTTGATAAAGCTCAATCGTTATCCTCTCAATATCTGCAATATCAAGGTTGTCAAAATTGATGTTAACGCTGGTGTCAAGGTATTGAGTGCCTTCATAATCATACCATAATTAGAAAGGAAAATTAAAAAAGAAAGACTTTTATTTAGATATTTAGTTGACGTTTTCTTTAACAAAAGTCGTAAAAATTAAAGCCACTTGCAATATTTTTATGATTATGATATAATATATAACGAAGATGCAGTATTCTAGTCAATCGTACTATTAGGAAGACGAAGTAAATGGCGTCGAAAGGCACATCGATGAAGTTTCTGGTGCTGGCTTTGGTTGCCCAAACTGGGGCTGGTGCTGGAAGTTAAGATTATTGGGCAGGCTGTAACGGCATACGGTCCGGCGTCCCAATTTTCGCGGAGACCCATCAGGGTGCACAAGTTGCACTCTCTGGGATAAGAACCTGCATTGCGGTAAAAGCCGTGTGCAGTGTAGCCTACTTTGAGTGGATATACTGGGATTAGGTGTTAACATATACGTTTTAACTGGCCAACTTTGCGTATATCTGCCTATGAAACTATATCTGCAAAAAAAGAGAATAATACTTGCGATTGCCAAGGAAAACTTCTAGACTGTTGCGTTTTTCGCGCAGGCAGAAATAGGATTATAGTGTGTTCTGAGTGGCGATTCGGTGAAACGCTTGGCTTAAAAGGAAACTGCTCATATGGCGACATTGAGTGCTTCAAGTCCGGGAAATCCGACCGAACCTATGACACAAGGTTTACTAATTCTGCTATCTTCATAGAGCCTTTTGGCTCTATTTTTTTTGCAATTTATTTTATTTTTAATAATTAAGAAAATTTTATGCAAAAATAATTAAATAAATAAAATTTATAAATATAATACAATAAATTTAATAAAAAACGCAAAAAACACAATTTTTATTGAAATTTTTAATAAAATCGTGTAAAATATTAATTAATTATTTAATTATTTATAAGGAGAAAAATGGATAACCCCAAAAAAGGCAAAAAACAATCTAAATTTAACAAATATTTTCGCTGGCCACTTATCGTGCTTGTACTTTCTTTTAGTTTATCCATGGCGTTTGGTGTGCTTAGCGAGGTGGCACTTGACGGAGCCGGCATTGCGATTTCTATTGTCGTTATTGTAGTTTTTCTTGTGATTGCAATACTTACCGATATGATTGGTGTTGCAATCACATCCTGTGACGAGAAAAACTTTAGAGCTATGGCGTCAAGAAAGGTTCGCGGAGCAAAAGAGGCTATCTGGCTTCAAAAGAGAGCAGACAGAGTGTCAAGTATAGTGGCAGATATTCTAGGTGATATCTGCAGTATCTTGAGTGGTGCTGCCGGTGCCGCCGTTGCAACTGCTCTTATTCGTGAAAGCATGACCGGCTTTATGCAGATAGTCGTAGCTTCGCTAGTCTCTGCCGTTATTGCTGCCCTGCTTATCTCCGGCAAAGCCTTTATGAAAAGATACTCCATGGTGCACGCCGACCAAATTATATTGATAATAGGTAAAATACTAAGTATTTTTCATATATCTAAAAAGAACAAGGGTCAAAAGAAAAATACAAAAAATAAGGCTAGCGACAATGCAGATGTAAAGACAGGCGAAGAACAAATATCTGAAAACGATGTAAAAGCAGAAGATATAGGCAGCACTACAAAAGCTGAAGATATAGACAGCACTGCAAAAAACATAGCACAGCATAATGATAATGTCCAAGTTGAAAGTCTTAATTCTGAAATAGATGACAGCGGCAGTGAAAATAAGGATAAATAAGAATAACACTCATTCCTTTCGTGTTATTCTTGCGTGCCTAAAGAAAAACTCATTCCTTTCGTGTTATTCTTGCGTACCTAAAAAACCATCTTTAGTAGCATAATTTTGCTAAAAAAGATGGTTTTTTCTATTTAAACATACTTTTTCTATTTAAATCATACTTTTTTCTATTCAAACTCTACATTTACGCGAGCTTCTACTTCAATAGAGCCAATCAAGTTTGTGCCATCTAGCACGTCAGAATAGGTTCTATAAAGTGATGAGCAGGAGTAAACATATTCCTCTTTTACGCTTTTTACCGTAATATTATCATTGCCTGTTATCTTTTGAGCCTTGAGTTTGGCGTTCTCTATAGCCTGTAAAAGAACATCTTGATATACCTGGTCAAGACTGGACAGCTCATACCCAATATTGCATATGCTTGTTGTACCATTTTCAACAGCTATATCTACAAACTGTTTAATGTCCTCTAAGTTTTCTACTTCAAAGGTAAAGGTAGTAATTGAGTAGTAACCTGTAAGTGTTTTGCCCTGCGCATAATCATAGCTAGGATAAGAAGTAAAGCCATCAAGCACGATTTTATCTTCTGTTATTCCTCCCTCTTTGAGCGCTGAGAGAACTTTTTCAAAACACTCAAAGTTACAATCTTTGGATTTTTTCATGTCCATGTCTAAAGTCTCAATCACCGCAGTGACCTTGGCGTAATCTGGAGTAACCGATTTTTTAGCACTACCTATAACGCATATCTCCATGTCAGACTTCTCTTTTGTATCGTTCTCGTCTGCATATTCTACAGTTTCAGCTGACGCGACAGAGTCAATTACACGAGGTTTTACCGTCATGCTAAGCCCTGCAAACAATGTAAGCATTAGTGCAAAAGCCAAAATAAATGATAGATATCTTTTCATAATTCCTCCTCTTTTTTATGTTGAGAAATTACTAAAAAATTATTTGCATGTGACAAAAATAGTAAAAACTCGTTAAAAATAGCGTAAATTAGCTTAAAATTTATCAATTTTGCTAAAATTTTCTCTGTTTTTACAGCAAATATTTAAATCTTTTATTTTGTCGAGAGCATGAAAACCTTACAATCATGCAAACGAGCACTGTTATCTCCACAAAATCCAAAAGCGCATTGGTAAAAGTGGATGAAAAGATGTTATAAATTACTATTATAATATTTGGTAAAACCATCATAAAACGAGTGACCTCAATGTCGCGTATAAACATTGCCATATTAAACATTTCATAAGCGACGATTGCCATTATATCTAGCGGGCTCTGATAGAAGAGGTTGCCTGAGAGTAGATACAAAAGAGAAAAGAGCACATAAAGTTCAAGTGGCGGGCGTTTGTCTTTTCTTTCAAATATGTAAAGGGTGGAAACGCGGGCTATGGAAATAATTGTATTGACACCACCTACTAATACGCTAAGCACCAAAAAGGAAGAGGCATAAAAGAGATTTGAAAGTATTTGGTAGGCTAGAAATTTTTTCTTATCATTAAAGGCATATGAAAAGCAGACTAATATAAGTGCTAGCAGTCCTAAAATTTGCGCTATTATAAATCTAACCATAATTTCTCTCTAATAAAAAATGTCGCATGCTTTTGCATACAACATTATATTATTTTAAAAGGTTTTTTGTTTATTATATAATCCTAGCTATTTAAATTATTTTAGTGGCTTGCATATTTGTTTTAATTTCTTTTAATTTATATTGCAATAAAATATAAGCCTCTTCAAAATCATTGCAATCTTTGACCGCCTTCTCCATAGGACATATATCGTCGCCCTTACGGTTAATTATGTTTGGAGTTAAAGTTTTATACTCAGCTTGAATATTATTCTCTTTTAAAAGTTTTAATGTGCCCTCGCTCATTACCTCGCCGTAAACGTGTCCACCAGGCTCGCCTGTAGAAATCTTGACTGCCACCTTGCCTTTGAGTTCTCTGCCAAGTGCTTGGTAGATTTTAATCAAACTTTCAGGGATAATTTCTTTGGTAAAATAGACTTTTGATTTTTCCATAATCTCTCCTTTTAAATTGATTATTTCCATAAAAGAAAAAATCTAGTTTAATTTTACAATCTGGAGTAAACTCCAAGTCAAGCAAATTGTAAAGATTTTTTAATTCTTATCTTGATTTTTTAAAAATGCTGGATAGTTTACAAATTCCTGACCATTTAAATAGGACAGTTTGCCTTCAAGTCCGTTTAATTTTAAGTAGTAGCTGTGCAGTTGCTGTCTTGACTTTTTAAACTTTTTATTATCTTCGTTTCTTCCGTATTTGCCATCGCCTATTATTGGATGACCTAAGTGGGCAAGTTGAGCGCGAATTTGATGGGTTTTGCCAGTGACAAGTGTGCACTCCACAATGCTGGATGAAGGATTTGATTTTAGCGTTCTAAATATGGTTTTAATTAAAACAGAATTTTTCACCGATTTGTCAAAGATTTTGACAAGACTTTTATCGCTATCCTTGACAAGATAGGCGCTTTTTTCACCATTAAAGTTGCTTGCGCCCACCACCTCTGCTAGATACTTTTTTGTAATTGTTCTGTTTTTTATAGCTTTATTAAGCTCCTTCTCTGCCTCGTCATTTTTAGCAAGAATTAGTAGACCGGTAGTGTTTCGGTCAAGTCTGTGGACAGCTATTGCTTTGAGACTTTTGGCTACACCTCCCTCGCCCTCAACCTCAATGCCACTAGGCTTGTTAACTATGATAATGTTGTCATCTTCATATATTTTTTCTATAGTCTTTTCCTGTTCTTCATAAAAAACGGTAACCTCACACCCTGCTGGCAAATTGATGTCCTTATCAATTTTTGTGTTATTGGCGCGCACATCTTTATTTCTTAGCAATCTTTGTACATAGTTGTATGATAGTCCTCTTTTTTCTAGTTGCATCGAGATTTTTCCACCCTCGCTTATAAACTCCAATTTTTTCATATAGTTATTTTACAATAATTTCGCTAAAAAGGCTATCATTTTTAATATTTTTAACGAATATACATATTATGTTTAATCTTTTTCTTTTGGAGGGAGTATGAATTTATTGCATTTAGAGGGCGAAACGCTACTTATTAAAGGAGCAAGCAAGATAGTCTCGTCCTCGCAGACTCAGGTTGTACTAGAGACAGTCGAGAGCTCAATGGTAATTACCGGCAGCGGTATTGAGGTTAAAAAGCTCAATCTTGAAGATGGCGAGGTGTGCTTGCAAGGAAAATTTACCATGATAAAGCTTGACCAGCCAAGCGTCAAAAAACAGCCTCTTCTTAAAAGGATTTTTAAGTAATTGCTCTATCCGACACTATCTCAGCCTCTTGTCTTTTTAGCCGTATTTGGTGCAGGCTTGGCAGGAGGACTGATATTTGATATTTTTAAAATTTTAACCTTTTTAAGTGGTAATGACAGGTATTCTAAGATATTTTTTGACTTTCTTGCCACAATTCTTTCTTTTGGGCTACTGTTTGTTGTCAATCTTGCTGTAAACTATGGACAATTTCGCATCTATGTGCTACTAAGTTTTCTTCTCTCCCTATTAATCGAAAGACTTTTGTCAAAATTTTTGTGGACAAAATGTATAAAGAAGTGCTATAATCGATTTAGAGAAAAACATGCAGGAAGAAAAAAAGAAAAAAATAATTAAATGGTCGTGCATAATAGGACTTATCGTCCTAATAGCTTTTGTTGTGATTACATCTATTGTTATAAACGACCAGAAACAAAAACTTGACGACTTAAAAGACAAAAACGAGCAGGTTACACCTGACAGCGAAGTTGTTATCTTTATTGATTAATATCTTAAAATAAAACAATAAATGTTTTTGTATAAAATTTTTAAAATAAAAAAATAAACAAAAAATAGCTAAATTTACCAAAAATAGGTATTTTTAGCTATTTTTTGTCATTATTTTGTTTATTTTTGTTATTATTTTCTATTTTTATTTCGTTGTTTTTTTGATTTTCATTTTGCACATTTTGTTTTATTTTAAATGTTGAAGGAATGGATAGCATTTTAATATTATTTTTACTATTAGATTTCAAAATAGGTCTAAACCTTCTTGTAAGTCGAACTCCTAGTTTTGTTATAAAGTTTTCTATTTGTGGCTGATACTTAACACTGAGGTAAATGGCAATAATTCCTAAAACAACAAGCACAATCCATACAGGTATTCCCCAACCACTAAATGGTATAACCTGTCCGCTCCCAAAGAAGCAAAGGGCTCCGATTGACAATGGTCTTGTAATTAGGTTTGTTATCATAAAAAACTTCCAATTCATACCAATACAGCCGGCAACAATACAGAGGATATCATCTGGGAAGACAGGGAAAAGCATCATTAAGAAAAATACATATTTACCGCGCTTTAACTTCTCCTCCCATTTGATAGCATCTTTCTCGCCTGCAACCCATACAACTAGACGGCGCCCCACCTTTCTGCCTAAGAAAAAGGCAAATGCTGAGCCAAGTAGCACTGCAAACAAACTTAGCCCTAAAGTTATCCAAGGTCCGAATACTAAAGTACCTGCAATTGTGGTCACTGCTGCTGGCAAGGGCAAAAAGGTAACCTGCAAAAACTGTACTACAACAAATATAATGTAGCTGTAAACGCCACCATCTCTTATAATCTGCCCAAGCTCTTCGGCACTATCTATTTTATCAATAGTCCCAGTCAGCTCAAGTGGCAGGTAAATGGCAAGCGCAATTAACAACAGCGCTACAATAATAATTACAACTTTTATTATCTTTGATTTTGTCTCTTTTTTCATTCTTAATAATTATTATATCATATTAAATTTATTATTAAAAGTTTTTATTAAAATTATATAAAAAATAGGGCTTATTATAAGCTCACCTAATTTTGGACGAAATTATATGTGGACAATTGACTTAAAATAAAAAATATATTATAATACAAAGGTATCTTTTGCAAGTAGCCTAAAAAAACAAGATAAAATCAAATTTAAAAAATATGCGGGAGTGGCGGAACCGGGTTCCCTGAAAATCGTTAGATTTTTAGGGTGGTAGTGGCAGTTTGGGCTCCCATTAAATTTCAAATTTAATGGGTAAAGTCGCGAGTTTCAAGAAACTTGCGCAAGAGTATACTCAATCATTAAATTATAATTTGTTTAAAAATTAAGCGGGAGTGGCGAAATGGCAGACGCGCAAGTTTCAGGTGCTTGTGGTAGCAATACCATGTGGGTTCGACTCCCATCTCCCGCACCAAGTGAGAGTAATCCGAACCGCTGGGTTGCTCTTTTTCTATTTCTTCAAAATCTTCTTGATTGTCCAGTTTAATATTTTTGCTTTCATCATCCGAAGTGTTGAAGTATATGTCAAAATAATCGTCATACAAAACAATTTTGTTCACGAACATATCAATCATTCTTTTACAAGCAAGTTTGTCGGTTGTGTCAATGTTTTGAAATGATAAAAACCAATTGTAAACTTTGTCGGCATTAAGTGGAGTGATTGTCTTTGCTTTTTGTCTTGCAATTTTAATTTCTAAATCTTCTTTTTCTTGTTCAAGTTCGTTAAGTTTTTGATTTGTTGTTTTTGAGAATATTCCATTCGCCACTGCATTTGCTAAATTATTAAGTTGTCTATCTATCTCTTTCATTTGTGCATTAAGAGAGTTTAACACCACATCTTTGCCGATATATTCGTTAAATATATTCGCAACTGCTTGTGATAATTCTTTCAGTTGTCTATTGTGCTTTAAAAACTCTTTCACAGCACAAACAACATAGTTTTCAATATAGTCTTTCTCAACACTCTTCTTATCGCAAGTGTGTTTTCTTTTTCTATTCACGCATTTGTAATAATAGTGAATGCCATTTCTTCCTGTTCCGCTGTCACCAGTCATATTTGCTTTGCATTTTCCACAAACAAGTTTGCCTGACAAAATAAAAGGAATTGGCGCTTTCTTTTGTGCCGCTGTGCGTTTACCTGTTTGCAAACTCTTGTTAACCCTGTCAAACAATTCTTCGTTAATAATTGGTGGGTAGATATTTGTATAAACCGTGTTGTCAGCATAAACCTTTCCGCAATAATACGGACTTCGTAGCATTCTTGATATTTGATTTATTGTCCAGTCATTGCCGTTGTTTGTCTTTATTCCCTGCTTTTTAAGTTTGGTTGCAATATCTTTCAATCCCATACCTGAGATATAGTCATTGTAAACTTGTCTAACAATATCTGCTTGCTTTTCGTTGATTTTAACAATTTTATCTTCCACCATGTATCCAAACGGAACTCGACCGCCTACATACAAACCCTTTATTCTGCTTTCTTTTCGCCCACGCTTGACTTTTTGTGATAACTCGGCAGAATAATACTCGGCAAAACTTTCAAGCATTCCTTCAAGTATTATGCCTTCTGGTGTGTCCGAAATTTGTTCAGTGGCAGAAATAACCTTAACACCATTGCGATTTAAAATCGCCTTATTCACAGCACTATCATGGCGAGAACGAGCAAATCTATCAAACTTATACACAAGCACATAATCAAAACCTTTCTTCTTGCTGTCACGCAGCATTCTTTGAAAGTCTGGACGATGGTCATTTGTGCCTGTCATAGCCCTGTCGATATAGGTATCCACAATCTTGATATTTTCTCGCTCTGCATATTCTTTGCAAACTCTAAGTTGTCCATCAATACTTTGCTCTGACTGACTATCACTTGAATATCTTGCATAGATTACTGCTTTTTTCACATTCCACCACCTTTTAACCAATTATACCGCTATACCTCAAAAAAGTCAGCATAAAATATAAAATTTTTGAAAAAGTATTCCAAATTATCTTTGAATGTGATATAATAAAAAAGGAGTTAATCAATAAATGAAATTCGAAATAAAAGCAATCAAAACCAATGAAAAGGCTTCTATTGCGAGAAAAAATTTAGAAACTGAATATAAAGAAGAATTAAATCGCATTTTGCGACAGTTAAGAAGTGGCGAAAAGTTTATAACTAAACAAGAACTGATAAAAAGGTTCTATGACTGGTTTTTTGCAAATGTTAGTTATGATAATGACATTCTCAAAATGCGAAACAATAATAATGCTTTTACATCAATTCAATATCCTTACAAAGACTGCGTTATTCATTGTGGTGAAAAATATGCTCCTATCCTATTGCATAAAGGAGTTTGCCAATCTTATTCAATTGTTTTTAAAGATTTTTGTGATTTAATTGATGTTGATTGCAAAATTATCCGAGGACGAGATGAAAATGTTGTTAATTTAAAAAATATACCACATGCGTGGAATGAAGTCTTCTTGAACGGCAAATGGTCAACAATTGACCTTACCCCTTGTTATAAAACTTATATGGGAAAACTTAGGACACAACAAAATAATAAATTCATAATTCACGAAGATAAAAGTGAATTAGAGAGAAATTAAATGGAGAAACATATATGAAAAATTTTAAATTTACTTGGAAAAATTATGGTATGATGAGATTAGGTTATGATATTGAATATTTTTCAATCGAGATAAAGGACAATGAGTTTAATCCAATAATTACATTTTCCACAGGAGATAATCGTGGATTTACTGTAATCGATAAAACATACAAGCTTGATAACAAAGTGGCTTTAAAAGAACTTGCAAAAATCAACATTCCAGAAACAAACACTTCAGAGGATGGTTGTGATGGAGATGGATGGGAAATTGAAGTTGATGGAAAAATCTTAAAAGGATATTTGGATAGACCACAATGGCTTGAACAAATTAAAGAAATAATTTGTTTTAAAGATATTTTCCTCTATGTTGATAAAAAAAGAAAACTGTATTTAGAAACAAAATAATTGTTAAATGAATATCTCTATATATTAAATTAAGTGAAAAGTATATAAATTTACAGTAAGCAGGATAAGGAATAGGCTCAAAATCGTGTTTTTGTTCGCTAAAATGCCTATAAATAAAGGCTTTTAGACGACTCACCCTAAAAAAGAAGAAGTTTCGATTTTGAGTCATTCCCCTTTGATGACCAAGTGGGACGCCCACTTGTCTTTTTTTTGTTAAAAATATAGCAAAATATTATGAAATATGTTATACTTGATTTATCCAATTTGTTAACCAATTCCATAGGTTATTCCTCACAAAGATTTATTCTTTGGAGGGACTATGAAAAACAACAAAATGGATAGTCTTGATTGTTGTAATAGTTCCTTGCAAAGCAAGAACACCGCCCGTTGCAACTTGTCCACAAACGAACTCACAATAGGTTGCTGTAAGTTCGGCAAAAAGCAAATGAAAGAAATTGCCTTTCAGTTTGCTCACGACTTAATGGACTATTTTGACAACGGCGGAGATTTGATAAACCTGTCCGCAAAAAGTGTTTACTCACTCCTTTCGGACATAATCAAATCCAACAATTAGGACAACGAAGAGAGAAGTCCAATCCAAGCTTCTCTCTTTTGTTTTGAAATATGAAAGTTCTATGATATAATAAAAATGCTAAAAGGTGGGTGTTTATGAAAGATTTGTTGAAAAGCAATATCTACGATTGCTCTGATGAAATAATAATTGTTGGTAGTTGTTTAAAAGCAATGCAACCAAAAGCTTTTGAAGAAATAGAAAATATGAATTTGCCAATTTTTGAAATATGCCTAGAACAAACTCACATCAATATGGCAATCACAAAGATTTTGGGAATGATCAGAGCAAACAAAATTAGAAGAATTGTTTTTGCAAGTGTTGATAAATCTCCTCATTGCATTCAACTTCATTACATACAAGATGAAATAAGAAAATTGGGATTTGAATTAAGTTTTGAAAATTATGTCGCAGTGAACAATGCTCTTATCAAAATTTCTAAAGAAACAATTACATTATCAAAAAATTTAAGCGAATTAAGTTTAGTAAACTATAGATAAAATATTAAATTTTACTGTTAATCTTACATAACCTAAACCAACTTGGACTTGTAGGCGGTTCGGATACTTTATCACTTGTCGCACCAGGCAAAAATAATCCGAGAACTTTGTTCGAGGGTTATTTTTGTCTGTACTCTTATTTCTTCTTTTTTCACTTTTCACTCTTCTTTTGACATCGGATTATTTTTGAAATAAGAAATAAAAAAGAAAAAATAAAAGTGTGTGAGAATGAAATTATGTAATAATACACGACTTTACTACTAAAGTTTAAGTGTGCAACGCCACGCGGTTTGAAAGTACCTTTATTCTATTTATTAATGGGCGACTAAACATTAAAATATACTTAGTTCGTGAGAAGAGTCGAACCGCGAGTTCGTTTGGGTTCCCTGAAAATCGTTAGATTTTTAGGGCAAGGGCTCCCATCTCCCGCACCAGGCAAAAATAATCCGAGAACTTTGTTCGAGGGTTATTTTTGTCTGTACTCTTATTTCTTCTTTTTTCACTTTTCACTCTTCTTTTGACATCGGATTATTTTTGAGATAAGAAATAAAATAAAGTGTTATTTAGTTGTTTTTTATGATATACTTGTTATGGAGGATATAATATGATTTCATTTAAAGAGGAAAACAAAAAATTTAATTTTAGAGTGTCAGCAATAGTTCTAAACAAAAATAAAACAAAAGTTTTGTTGCACACTATTAAGGGTTACGATTTTTATCTTCTTCCTGGTGGAAGAGTAGAATGGTTTGAGGATTGCAAAACGGCAATAAAAAGAGAACTAAAAGAAGAAATCGGTCTTGTTGATATTGAGCCAAAAGAAAGGCTCTTTATGGAAAATTTTTTTATTTTTAATAACGTCGAATTTCAAGAAATAGCCATGAACTTTGTTGTTGAACTTGATGAAAAACATAAAAAATTAGAAGAGCTAGAAGAATTTTGTGGAATTGAAGGAGAAAAATACCTCTACCGATGGGTTGACCTAAAGGATATTGATGATTACATTATTAAACCTTATGTACTAAAAAAGATAATTAAAAATTATAGTAAAGGTTTTGATTACTTGATTTTTAATGAAAGATAACATTATAAAGCTATTTACTTTAGGCTGGTTTTATGGTATCATAAAGATAAGAAGGGTTGCATATGAGAAGAGTAAAGGTTGGGGCGATTATTGTTGTTGATGATAAGGTTGCGGTTTTGCAGAGGCAAGTTGATGATAAAGTTTATTACACCTTCCCTGCTGGTTTCAAAGAGTTATATGAAAGTGAAGAAGAGTGTGTTATCAGAAAAGCTCACGAAGAGTTCGGTATATATGTAGCACCTATAAAAAAATTATACAAGCATAAGAGTGACCTAGGCGTTGAAAATTTCTATTTGAGTACTTGGCTTACTGGAGAATTTGGTAAAATCGCGGTTGATGACCCAAGTGATAAGTATAGATATGGCTACTACAAGCCAGTGCTAATTGATATTAAAGATATGCCTTCCCTTCTTATAATGCCATTTGAGATTGCGGATAGATTCTACAGAGATTACATGAAAAACCCGAGTAATTTTAAGGATACATCAATCGCCATTTCTGGAACTTTGGCAAAGTAAAATACTGTATCAATTGCATTTTCCTTATATTTATAAATAAAAAACTATATGTTTGGAGAAAATCCTCACATATAGTTTTATTACTTTTTTAATAAGCTGAGCCAGCAACGACTACAACTGCTATTATTGTAAAAACAGCTGCAACAGCTATGCATATCACAAAAGTTTTAATCCAACCGCTAACAAATGTTTTGCGTTCGTAGGAATTTTGTGGGTACATACACATCCCAATTAAAAGACCTATAACTCCAAGGAAAAGGGCAAATAGCACTCCCATGGCAGTTTTAGACTCTTGGCTTGCATAATTATTGTTATTATTCCCATTATTATAATTGTTATAGCCATTATTGTTGTAATTGTTGTTATAGTTGTTGTTGTAATTGTTGTTACTGTAGCCATTATTGTAGTTATTGTTATAATAACCTCCACTATTATTGTTGTAGTTATTGTTGTTAGTATTGTTTGCATTATTAGGCGTGTTCTGTGTTCCTTGATTACTCCTGTCTTTTTCTTCTGCACCTAATTTTGAGTTTTCTTCATTCTTGTTGTAATTTTCTTCCATTCTCCCTCCTAAGTATTTTTAAAATATTTCTCACCCAAAGTTTTTTTATCTAGCACAAACTTTGTTTGCTCTAGACTATTTTCTAACAAGCGATAGCATATTTTACCCCCCCCGATTTTTTTGTCAAGCGATTTGACGCAATTTTATAAAATTATTTTATATTTTTTTAATATTTTTATAGACATCTATATTTAATATAGAAAACGGTTTTGAAAAATTGGGTGAAGGTAAAAGCTTAATGATTAAAAGTAGATAAACTTAGGCGAAGGATAAAACAGAGACTTGCTTTGCAATCCGCTTTTGACAAAGCGGGTTGCAAAATGCTATAGCAAGCAGTGCTTGCTATAGCATAAAAGGACCTGAAAAATTTCAGGTCCTTTTGCAAGTCTCGTGTAGTGTTTATAGATAATCTAGTTAGAACTATGTTATCATAAGCCTCATGTTTTTATCAACAATAATTTTTGATTTACGCCTGAGCTAGTTTATCGGCACGGTCTTTAAGTGTTAGTGCGTCGATAAATTGGTCAAGGTCACCGTTTAATACGCCTTCAATGTTATATGATGTAACATTTACTCTATGGTCTGTTACCCTGCCTTGTGGATAGTTGTAGGTTCGCACTCTCTCTGAGCGGTCACCTGTTCCCACCTGGCTACGCCTCTCTTCCTTGTATTCGCTCTCTATCTGTCCTTGATAGTACTCATATAGTTTTGAGCGCAAGATGGACATTGCCCTCTCTCTATTTTTTATCTGCGACCTTTCGTCTTGGCAAGCAACAACAATTCCTGTTGGAAGGTGGGTTATTCTTATAGCTGACTCAGTTTTGTTTACATGCTGACCGCCCGCACCACTAGAACGATAGGTATCAATCTTTAAATCTTTATCTTCTATCTCAAATTCCACCTCTTCAATTTCAGGCAAAACTGCCACTGTTGAGGTGGAGGTATGTATTCTCCCTTGGCTTTCGGTCTCAGGAACGCGTTGTACACGGTGCACTCCGCTTTCATACTTAAATCTGCTATATGCGCCCTTGCCTTTGACCATAAAGGTTATTTCCTTAATACCGCCAAGTTCGGTTTCGTTTAAGTCCATAACCTCTACCTTCCAATGCTTTTTATCCGCGTACATGGAGTACATTCTAAAAAGAACGCTACAAAATAGAGCTGACTCCTCACCGCCTGCCGCCTGTCTTATCTCAATGATAACGTTGCTATCGTCATTGGCGTCCTTTGGCAAAAGAAGAACCTTTATCTCTTCAACCTTCTTTTCAATCTCCTCTTTGAGCCTTGATATCTCTTCATAGAACATCTCTTTAAGCTCGTGGTCACTCTCTTTTTCATATTCCTTTTGGCAACTTACATAATCTTCATGCAGTTTCTTGAGCTGGTCGTGCGCAAAAGCTATCTCCTCTATCTGAGAACGCTCTTTAACTAGTTTTTTCCACTCTTTATTGTCGGCTATAACCTCAGGGTCTGAGACCAATTTGTTTAGCTCTTCATATCTTTCTTTAGTTTTTCCTGTTTTTTCTATTAGCTCATTTACCAATTCTTCCATAAACAATCCTTTCTATTTTGTTATAATCTTTTATTATTGTAAGGCAGTCAAAGCCATTCTCTTCCATAAGCTCTTGTACCTTTCCTGCTTGTGCCACGCCAACCTCAAAAAATAGCCATCCTTTTTTGTTTAAGTGGCGAGGCGCGCCTTCGATAATTTCTCTATAAAAGTCAAGACCATCTTCGCCACCATCAAGGGCAAGACGCGGGTCGTACTTTTTGACCTCTATATCAAGTTTTTCAATATCGCCACTTTTTACATATGGCGGATTTGATATGATTATATCATACTTTCTATTTTTTTTCAATCCTTTGAAGAGGTCGGATTGGATAAAATCTACATTTGCCTGATTTTTGCTAGCGTTAGCTTCTGCAACCTGCAACGCCTGTTTTGAAATATCCACTCCGCTAACCTTGCACGAAGAGTACTTTGCAAGCGCAATAGCAATCGCTCCCGAGCCGGTACACATATCAAGCGCGGTTTTTAAGTCATACTCTCTAATCTTCTTTAGTGCCTCGTCCACCAAAAGCTCTGTTTCCATGCGTGGAGAAAGAACCTTTTTGTTTACATCAAGTCTAAGACCATAAAACTCGACAAAGCCAAAAATACTTGAAAGAGGCTCGCCTTTTGCCCTTCTCTCACAAGCGCGCATGATTTCTCGGTACTCCTTTTGGCTGACCGAGCGAACAAGTTTAATCTCCGCCCTATTTTTACCAAGGACGGTTGCCACTATCCAGTCGACATCGCTTTGGTCGAACCTCTCTCCCGCCTTGAGTTTTGTACCCATCTCAGCATAAAGGGCGGACATAGAATATCTATCTTTGTCCATCTTTTCAAAGTCGTTATAGGAATTTAGCTCAAGCTCAGCTGTCATTAAAACCTCTACATGTGTGGTGTTTGGCTTGATATATACTAGGAAGTTAGTAAGAATGGTTATATCCTTAAGCCAAAGATATTTGGTGCCAGTCAAAAACCTTAAAACCTCGTAAATAAGTGGAATACAAACAAGAAAAATTGCAAGGTTTATAAAAAAGTTGGCAATAAAGTTTATATTTACCGCAATTAATGATACCACAAAGAGAGAAAAAATAAAAACATTTACAAGAAAATTAAGAAAATTAAGAGGATAGGTTCGCGCGCGAAGAGAGCCGTCTTTACCACTCATGTAATTATTGCCTGCACCATTAAAGTGATAAAGTCCGCTCATAAAAGGCAAAAAACGGAGTAGTACTAGCATTATATAGACTATTGCTACGCGGATGAGAGCTACCATAAAGCTTTTGAAATAATAGCTAGAATAGCCAAACGCCTTGTCAAACAAAAAGGATGGCAGTAATCCAAGTGCCAAAAAGCCAAACAAAAAGGCAACCAGAAAACTTGCAATAAGCATGATGTAAGAAGAGGCAAAATTAATCTTTCCTGTCGTTTTTACCTGTTTTGTCTCTTTTTCGTCAAAAGATTGCTCAAGAAAAAAAGCGCAGATATACAAATATATACCTTTAAAAAAGTAGGTAAATCCGCGTACAACAGGTGCATCCCAAAACTTTTTGTGAGATTTTACCACCCGCCCGCCTACTTTTTTGTTTCCGTTATAATCAATAATACTAACGCAAAGTTTGTCTGCGCTTTGCAAGCCTACGCCATTACTTAAAGGCAAAACCATCTTTTCCATAATGGTATTATTGCCATTTTAAATAATTTAATTAGTAAATCTAAAAAAATACACCTCAAAATCAATAACTTTTGAAGTGTATTTAATGTTGTTTTATTCTTATCTTGCCACTACATTGAGAGTGATGCTGGAGTTTGGGTTCTCATAAGTTAGCGCTCCGTCGCTATACATAACACCACCTGAAAGTCTTTCATTTATTGATAGGTAAATTCTATTTTCGTAGTTATCAATATCGTCATCCATAACACCAAATACATCAAGACCATATCTGTGATATTATATCACTTTTAGTAGATTTATCAAATAAATTTATAAAAAAAAGACTGGCTTATTAAGCAAAGCCAATCTTTTACATTTTGTCTTCTTGCGATTATTTTTGGTCAAGTCCATACTTTTTGTTGAACTTTTCAACGTTACCGCTAGTGTCAACAACCTTCTTCTTTCCTGTGAAGAATGGGTGACATTTGTTGCAAATATCAATACTTAATGTATCGCCTTTGCAATTTGATTTTGTTTTAAATGTGTTTCCACAAGCGCATGTAACGGTAACCTCATGATAATCTGGATGGATATCCTTTTTCATAATTTACCTCCTTTTTAAAATTAGTCTCCAACGTATGGGAGCAGTGCTATATTTCTAGCTCTCTTAATTGCAGTGCAAAGCTCTCTTTGGTGATAAGAGCAAACGCCTGTTTGACGTCTTGGTAAAATCTTACCCTTTTCAGTGATATATTTTCTTATCTTTGCTACGTCTTTGTAGTCAATTGTCTTTTCGCCTGCAACACAGAAAGCACAAACTTTTTTCTTTGAAGGTTTGCGGAATTTCTTAACAACAACTGGTTTTTCTTGTTTTTCTACCTTCTCAACCTTCTCTTCAGTTTTAACCTCTGTCATAATTATTCTCCTTTTAATTAAAATGGTAAGCTGTCATCGTCAATAGGCTCAAGCTCAGCTGTGTCTGATGCTGGCGCGCTTGGTCTTGATGGCATATCGCCGTCAGAGGACGACTTAGAACTTAAAAACTCAACTTCATCAGCTACGATGTCGGTTGTGTGACGCTTTGTACCATCGCTTGCCTCGTATGATGAGTTCTGTATTCTGCCAACAACTCCGCACTTAGAGCCTTTCTTTAAATACTTGTGACAGTTCTCTGCCTGACCTCTCCAAACTACAATGTTGAAAAAGTCAGTTTGTGGACCATTGTCAGAACTGCCAAATCTTCTCTGCACAGCAAGAGAAAATCTGCAAACTGATACGCCACCATTGGTTGTAGAGAGCTCTGGGTCTCTAGTTAAATTTCCAACTAAAATTACTTTATTCATATCTTTCTCCTATTTATAAATTACTTTCTAACAAATAGTTGACGAACGATACCTTCAGTGATGTTCATAAGTTTTGCCATAGCATCAACCTCTTGTGGATTTAATGTGATGTTCATAAGCACATAATATCCTTCAGTCTTGAAGTCAATTGGATAGGCAAGCTTTCTCATACCCCACTTATCAATACCTTCAACAGTGCCACCTTTACTCTCAACGTAAGAAGAAAACTTTTTGATAAGCTCTTCACGTTGTTCTTCGGCAACATCAGAAGATATGATGTAGAGAAGTTCATACTTGTTCATACTTTTACCTCCTTTTGGACTAATGGTCTTCCACTTTACTAGGCTTTGGCATCACTTGCTCTTTCCTAAGCCCGCCTGCCCCACCTATTTTTTACATGAAAGACAAGGACAGTTTTCTAACTGCTATGGCTAATTATATATAAAAACAATCAATTTGTCAAGCATAAAAAGAAAAGTTTACTGTTAAACCTTACAAAAAACTCTAATACCATTTGGCACTAGAGTTTTTTGATTATAACAAGTTAAGCATTTCTTGTGTAAACATAGTAGCCGTTTCCGTTATCAGTAGGCTGACCAAAGTTTTCATTTAAATAACTATTCGCAGCAGTGCCAAGCTCAGTAATAAGTGCACTATTTACATATACAGTGTCCGCATCTGCTAAAAGCTCTCCGCAGGCACTAGCTGTGTCTCCTGCCCTTTGATATGCATAACTATTATCTATGGTTACCGTGCTAAAATTGCATCCATTGAAGGCAGACTGTCCGATACTTGTTACACTTTCTGGAATTGTGATTGATGTTAATCTACTGCAACCAGAGAAGGCAAGAGAACCAATACTTGTTACACTTTCTGGAATTGTGATTGATGTTAATCTACTGCAACCTTGGAAGGCGCAAGAGCCGATACCTATTAGTTGGCTATCTTTTTCAAATGTTGCTGTTGTTAAACCATAGCAATTTTGAAAGGCATAATCACCTATATTTGCCACACTAGCTGGAATCGTGATTGAAGTTAAATTATCACAATAACTAAATGCACGATAGCCAATACTTGTTACTCCGTCTGGGATGGTATATGTTTCGCTTTTCCCTCCAGGAAAAGTTATCAGTGTTGTTTTATCTTTATCAAACAATACTCCTTCTTCACTTGAATAATTTTCATTTGCTGTATCTACTTCTATTGAAGTTAAACTATCACAACTACCGAAAGCAGAATCGCCAATACTTATTACACTATCTGGAATTGTAATTGAGGTTAAACTACTGCAATCATAGAAAGCATAAGAGCCGATACTTAATACTCCTTCTAGGATTGTGATTGAGGTTAAATTACTGTAAGAATAGAAGGCTCTTTGATTTATTTCAGTTGTTCTACTATCAAGTGATACTGTTAAAGTGTTTCTACCTATTGATGGTGCTAAAGCTATAAAATCACTACCATAATTATAGTATTGCATATTATCTACCACTGTTATCCTTGTGTCAGGTTTAGTAGCTCCTGCACTTAAATCATGTATTACTTTTGCATAATATCCTACATAACCATTACTTGTATTATTAGCTATTTCTAAATTTGAATAATTATATACCTCTGCTAAAGCATAACATTGCCAGAAGGCAAGAGAACCAATACTTGTTACACTAGATGGGATTGTGATTGAGGTTAAATTATAGCAAGTAGAAAAAGCATAAGAACCGATACTTTCACATACACTATCTTCTGCAAAGTTAACAGTGGTTATGTTTGCCCCACAAGAAACTATATTTTGGCTTGGATAAAAAATATAATTTGGCAGCCTTGTTACTTTTGCCCCTATATTTACTGTTATTCCTGTTCCATTTTGCCCGGCATACATGAAAACACTGCTCCCAGAAGATAAATCCCTTGCTACTGTTGCGTTATAGTTTATTTCTGTTAATGCTGTGCAATTATGAAAAGCAGCATTACCTAAACTTGTTACATTCTCTGGAATTGTAATTGAAGTTAAACTACTGCAATCATAGAAGGCACGAGAGCCGATGCTAGCTAGTTGGCTATTATCTCCAAAATCTACTGAGGTTAAACTATCACATCCAGAAAAGGCATAAGTGCCGATACTTAATATTCCTTCTGGGATTGTGATTGAAGTTAAACCACTGCAATAATAGAAGGCATAATTACCAATACTTGTTACACTTTCTCCGATTGTGATTGAGGTTAAATTACTGCAATATCTAAAGGCATAATCACCAATACTCTCACATACACTACCCTCTGCAAAGTTAACAGTACTTATATTTGGCGAAGTCGAAATAACGTATGGACTAAAAATATAACTTGGCAGGCTTCTTACATTTGCACCTATGTTTACTATTATACCTGTTCCATCTTTCCCAGCACCCTCAAATGCATGGTTGTTTTGAGTTAAATCATTCGCTGCTATCGCACTATAGTTTATCTCGGTTAAGGCTGCGCAATAATGGAAGGCATAATTACCAATACTTGTTACACTTTCTCCGATTGTGATTGAGGTTAAATTAGTACAACTTTGAAAAGCATTATCGCCAACACTTGTTACTCTATTTGGGATTGTGATCGAGGTTAAACTATCACAATATCTAAAGGCATAATCACCAATACTCTCACATACACTACCCTCTGTAAAGTTAACGGTGGTTATATTTGGTGAAAGAGCACCACCAAAAATGTAATTTGGCAGGCTTGTTACATTTGCACCTATGTTTACTGTTATACCTTCTCCGTCTTGTCCAGCATTAGCGAATACAAAACTACTAGAAGTTAAATCATTTGCTGCTGTTGCGTTATAGTTTATCTCGGTTAATGCTGTACATCCATAGAAAGCATAATTGCCTATTGTTTTCATTGTCTCTGGTATGGTTATACTTGTAAGCGTTGAGCGTGCGGAATAGAACGGTCCGCTTGAAGAACTGCCTGCTGCAATGGCGGTGACTGTATAATCAGAGCCCATAATATATTCTGTTGTGCCATCTTCAGCTATGCGTGTTGAAATAGATGATGGTATGGTAACAGCTCCGCCTGAGCCAAGGTAATTTGTAACTGTGGCTGTGCCATTTTCTTCGTCTAACTCAAACTCAAAATCATTATATGAAGGTATCGCTGTTTCATCATAAAGATTTAATGTAAAACCAAAGTCAATATTCTCTAAAGATAAATTAGGTTCTACAACCGAAAGAGTAACTAAAAATGTAGTGGTACTTGTGTTTTCACCTGTGCTTGCTGGAAGTAAATCTGTATTGCCTGTGACATACGCCTCGTTATCCTTAGTAAATGTTTTATTAAGTCCATTTGATACAATATTATCTTCAAGGCTTACCATAAGCTGTCTCTCAGTTGAAAGGTTTTCGACTGTGATTAATATTTCTATTGGTGTTGGGGTTTGGTTAAAATCTAGATCCATGTTAGACCAAGTTGCAAGTGCTGTCTCTGAAGGTGAGCTGTCATCATTTGCGGTAAACAAAAGTTCGCTTAATGTTGGGTTTGACTGCGCGTTAGCTACGCTACCTGTTACCCTTGCGTAGACATCGGTTGCATTAAAGGATATAGAACCGCCGATGTTTACCTGTGCCTGCTGAGCTGATAGCACTCCGGCAATAAACATCCCAAGTATTAAAATAAATGCACTTATACAAGATATTAGTTTGATTTTTAATGACATTTTGCACCTCCGTCTTTTCTTGTGGTGGCAACAAAACGCTCACGCTGACACGCTTTGCTTACACAAAGCTAACAGCTAGCGTACGTGTTTCTTCGCGAACGTCGCTTAAAACACTTTTCCCCTCCCACCGGGTTCCCGCAAAATCGTAAGATTTTGTGGGTGGTTAGCTCCCCTTCCAGCCTTAATACATTTTTATGACTTTAAGTTTGCTAAGCTAATTTAGTATTGATAAATTATGTAATTTAATACCATAATTTTAGAATACAACCCCATTTTACATAATTAAAATATAGTTGTCACAAGGGTGACGTCATTGTGCCGTCATAATTTTTAAAAATTTTGAAAAATTTTTAAAACCCTTGTGATGTGGATAACTTGGGCGAGTTATCCACAGAATTACCCATAAAACTTCACGGTTTTACGGGACCTTATTTTTTGGCGCAAAGCGCCAAAAAGGGCTAAAAAAGTAGAAAATATATATTACTAGTAAAGTTAATTTATTTTAACCCCCCCCCGACTTTTTGTCAAGCAAAATTGCGTCATTTTTGGAAGTTTGTCATAATTTTTAGAAAAATGTAAAAAAATTTGATAAATTAACCAAAAATATTGTTTTCATAAGTTTTCAATACTCAATCCTTTGCAAAAATTTTTTCAAGCAAAGTGTGGATAACTTTTAACTTGTGTACATCTAAATTATCGACTTACCTAAAATAATAAGGCGTGTTTGTCTATCGCAAACTTCACGTCATAAAAATATACCCCTTGCGGGTCCTCATTACGACGAAAATTCCAGAGGAATTTTCTAGGGGGTGGAAGGGGAGCTATCCACCCGCAAAACCATATGGTTTTGCGGGAACCCGGTGGGAGGGAAACTAGGGCACCCACAAAATTATAAAATTTTATGGGCCCTAGCCAAAAGTTTTTGAGAGCGGTGACAAAGCTTAGTTTTTAGGTTGCTCTGCCGGACAGTCGCCAAGCGTTTGGCTTAAGTCCGCGTAATGGATTTGGTGTCACCCCAAAAGTATCCAAACCACAACTTTTCTTTCTTATTTTTTCTTTCTTATTTTTCGTAGTCATCCTAAATCTGTTGTAAAAACAACACTTTTGACCCATCTCGCAAAAATATTTCTATTTTATTTGCAACATTTTATAGCAAAATGATATACTAACACTGCAAAGGAGTAAAACATGGAAAATCAAACAAAAGATATAAATATAGAAGAAAAGGTAGCTGGCGAGGACAGAGTAGAGCAGTACTACAAGTCTTTCAAAGGCGAAAAATGGAGAGAGGGCATTGACATCTCTGACTTTATTGACTCAAACTATACTGAGTACACAGGAGATGATAGTTTCTTGCAAGGAAAGAGCGAAAAGACTGGCAAGGTTTGGGCTATTTGTGAAAAGCTCCTTGCAAAAGAGAGGAAGGTGCATCTGCTTGATGTTGACCTAAAGCATATTTCGGGCATAAACAACTTCCCTGCTGGATATATTGACAAAAAGAACGAGGTCATTGTAGGGTTGCAGTCAGACAAGCCATTAAAGAGGATAATAAATCCGTTTGGTGGTATTAGAATGGTTAAAAATGCGCTTAATGCCTACAACAAAAAGATGGACCCAAAAGCAGAAGCCATTTTTGACCAAATGATAAGAAAGACGCACAATGATGGTGTGTTTGACGCCTACACTCCTGATATAAGAAAGGCGAGAAGTGCCGGGCTTATCACCGGCTTACCTGACGCGTACGGAAGAGGTCGAATTATTGGTGACTACCGCAGGGTTGCCCTTTATGGTATTGACAGGCTAGTAGAAGAGAAGAAAAAGGACTTACTCACGCCTGAAATGCTAGATATAGACTGTGAAGAGAAAGTAAGGCTTCGTGAAGAGGTCAGCGAGCAGATAAGAGCGCTTGATCAGATAAAAGCTATGGCAAAGACATATGGCTATGACATATCAAAGCCGGCAACTTGCGCGCGTGAGGCGTTCCAGTGGACATACTTTGCCTACCTTGCTTCTGTTAAAGAGAACAACGGTGCGGCAATGAGTTTGGGGCGAACATCCACCTTCCTTGACATCTTTGTTGAAAAGGACATGAAAGAAGGCAGGCTGACCGAGAAGGAAGCTCAAGAGCTTGTTGACCAATTTACCATTAAGCTCCGACTTGTCCGCCACCTGAGAACTCCTGACTATGACGAGATATTTGGTGGAGACCCTACCTGGGTTACCGAAAGTATTGGTGGTATGATAGACGACACGCATAGTTTGGTCACCAAAAACTCATTTAGATTTTTACACTCTCTTATCAATCTTGACCCAAGTCCAGAGCCTAACCTCACCGTGCTTTGGTCAACCAAGTTGCCTGAGAACTTTAAAAAGTTCTGCGCTAAGATTTCTATCCTCACCGACGCTATACAATATGAAAGCGATGATGTTATGAGCCCTATCTACGGTCACGACTACGCCATTGCTTGTTGCGTGTCTGCTATGAAAGTGGGCAAGCAAATGCAATTCTTTGGCGCGCGTTGCAACCTTGCAAAGTCTCTTCTTTACAGCATAAATGAAGGCAAGGACGAAAAGAGTGGCAAGCTTGTTGTTTCTGGCATTGAAAAGATGACCGACGAGGTGCTTGACTATAACAAGGTTAAAAAGGCATACTTTAAAACTCTTGAAAAGGTGGCTAAAACTTATGTTGACGCCCTCAATATTATCCACTTTATGCATGACAAGTACGCCTATGAGGCTGGTCAAATGGCACTTCATGACACCCATGTTGAAAGGCTGATGGCTTTTGGTATGGCAGGGCTCTCTGTTGCTACCGACTCGCTGTCTGCAATCAAATACGCCAAGGTAACACCTATCAGAAATGAAGACGGCATAGCCGTTGACTTTAAGACTGAAGGCGACTTCCCTAAGTACGGCAATGATGACGACCGCGCTGACGAAATAGCTGTCGAAATTGTTAAGTTCTTTATCTCAGCACTTAAAAAGCATAAACTATATAGAGACGCTAAACACACCCTATCGGCGCTGACCATAACCTCAAACGTTATGTACGGCAAAAAGACAGGCTCCACGCCAGACGGAAGAAAGGCAGGTCAGCCTTTTGCACCAGGCGCTAACCCAATGCATGGTAGAGACTGCTCAGGTGCCCTTGCATCCCTTAACTCAGTTGCAAAGATACCTTACTGCGACTGCTGTCAAGACGGAGTATCAAACACCTTCTCTATTATACCAAATGCGCTTGGTCATGACCTAGACTCAAGAGTCAACAACCTCGTACAAATCTTGGACGGTTATTTCGTGCAAGGCGCGCAACATATCAACGTCAACGTGCTTGACCGCGAAAAACTGATTGACGCTATGGACCACCCTGACAAATACCCAACCCTAACCATCAGAGTTTCAGGCTACGCTGTTAACTTTAACAAGCTCTCCCGCGCTCACCAAGAAGAGGTTATCGCAAGAACCTTCCATGAGAAGATAGGCGGATAAAAAATCAAAAACCACAAGCGCTACTTGAAGTTTTATATAAAAAAAGCACTAATATTAAAAAATAAAAATATCAAAATTATAAGGATATCAAAAAACTCTAACATTTAACATTGTTAGAGTTTTTATTTAAAATTTATATTTTTGTAAAATATTTTACAAAAGTCATGCAGGGTGTGCTAGTTTCACTTGCCATCTAAACAATCGCACTTATCTTGCTAGAATGACTTGACCAACCGCTAGCTGCCTTGTATGCATCCACACTTTCTGCTGGTACATAGATATTTGCCACATTAAAAGAAATTGCATAATAACCACCAAGTGTTGGAGGTGTTGTTGCGTTGATTGTTATTGAAGTTAAACTGTAGCAATCAAAGAAGGCATAATTGCCGATACTGATTACTCCCTCTGGGATTGTGATTGAGGTTAAACTAGTGCAATCAGAGAAGGCACGTGTGTCGATACTTGTTACACTATCTGGGATTGTGATTGAGGTTAAACTAGTGCAACTCTGGAAGACATTATTGCCGATACTGGTTACTCCCTCTGGGATTGTAATTGAGGTTAAACTACTGCAATCAGAGAAGGCATACGAGCCGATACTGGTTAACTGGCTATTATTTTCAAAGTTAATTGAGGTTAAACTACTGCAATTATAGAAGGCACGTGTGTCGATACTTGTTACACTATCTGGGATTGTGATTGAGGTTAAACTAGTGCAACCAGAGAAGGCACCAGGTTGTATTTCAGTTGTTCTATTATCTAGTGTTACTTCAGTTACATTTTTTGATGTTGGTGATAAGGCTATAAAATCTCCATCATAATTATAGTACTGCATATTATCTACTACTGTTATCCTTGTCTCTGGTTTTTCGCCTATTAAATCACTTGGATTATAAATAATCTTAGCATTTGAAGGTAAATTTGTCGTTACATTTGAATAGTTATATACCTCCGCTATGGCACAACCACCGAAGGCATTATAGTTAATACCGGTTACTTTCTTTCCGATTGTAATTGAGGTTAAACTACGGCATCCATTGAAGGCAGAAGAGCCGATAGTTATTACATTTTCTGGGATTATATATGACGTACGAGTATTACCTATAGGATATTGAATTAATCTCGTTTTATTTTTGTTAAATAATACTCCATCTTCACTTGAATATGCTGTATTTGCTGAATCTACTTCTATTGAAGTTAAACTACTGCAACTCTGGAAGACATTATTGCCGATACTGGTTACTTCTGATGGCATTACGATTGACTCTAAACTACTGCAACCATAGAAGGCACTGTTGCCGATACTTTTTACACTTGATGGGATTGTGACTGATGTTAAGTTACTGCAATCATAGAAGGCGCCAGTTTGTATTTCTGTTGTTCTACTATCAAGTGATACTGTTGTTACATCTCTTGATACTGGATGCAATGCTACTACTGTATTTAATCCGTCATCATAGTATCTCACTCCATTATAATCTTTTATCCTTGTCTCTGGTTTTTCTCCAGTTAAATCACTTGCGTTATATACTACTTTGGCATATTGTCCTAAATCTCCATTATTACTAGAACTACCAGCCGTTATTGTTAAACTTGAATAGTTATATACCTCAGCTAAAGCATAACAACCAGCGAAGGCCCAATCAATGATACTTGTTACACTTTCTGGAATTGTGATTGAGGTTAAACTTCTGCAATGAGCGAAGGCATAAGTGCCGATACTTGTTAATTGACTATTCTCTCCAAAGTCTACTGAGGTTAAATTATCGCAACTGTTGAACGCATAAGTGCCGATACTTGTTACACTCGATGGTATTGTGATTGAAGTTAAACTATTGCAACTCTCGAAGGCATAATCGCCGATACTTGTTAATTGACTATTCTCTCCAAAGTTAACAGTGGTTATGTTTGGTGAAAAACTGGCGTCAGTACCTTCACCAAACATATAATTTGGCAATTTTATTACATTTTCCCCTATATTTACCGTTATGCTTTCTCCGTTTTGTTCAGAATTTTGGAATACATTGCTAAGGTTAGAAAAATCACTCGCATTTGTTGCGTTATAGTTTATCTCGGTTAATGCAGTGCAATTATAAAAAGCATAGTTGCCAATTGTCTCAATTGTCTCTGGTATTGTTATACTTTTAAGAGTTGAGCGTGCTGAGTAAAAAGGTCCACTTAAAGAGGTGCCAGCAGCAATGGCAGTAACTGTATAATCAGAACCTTCTATTGCGGTACCATCTGGAGTAAGAGATATTGTAGATGGGATTACCACTTCAGCGTCAGTCCCTGTGTATGAGGTTAAAGTCGCGTTGCTTCCGCTAGTAGTAAAGGTAAATGCTGATAGATCTACTGGCACAGAGCTCTCATCATACATATTTAGAATATAACCAAAGGTTACATTTGTTAAATCTTCATCAGGGTTGGCTACTGTTAGAGATAAAGTAAAGGTTGTAGTGCTTGAACCATCTCCTGTGCTTACTGGGAGTTCTACATTTGTACCTGAGGTATAACTATCACTTTCACTAGTAACTGCAATGTCTAGACCTTCTCCCTGTAGCGTGTTCTCTAGATTAACTGTAAGGGTTCTTTGAGTTGAAAGGTTTTCAACTGTTATTTTAATAATTATTGGGTCAGGGGTCTCGGTAAACTCTAGGGCTAGGTTTCTCCAGTCGGACTCGTCGCCTGTGGTCTCTTCAACTGAGTATGTAAGAGTTGAAAAGGTTTTATTACCAGTCTCTGCTCCCGAGATGTTTCCGCTTACCTTTGCATAAACATTGGTTGCGTTAAAGGATACGCTACCGCCGATGTTGACCTGTACCTGTTCGGCTGATATTACTCCGATTATCATTATACCTAGCACTAATACAAAGGCTGAGATAAATGATATTAGTTTTGCTTTTGCGCTCATAAATTTTTCTCCTTTTAATTGTCCCAGTTCCCCTTCCACCCCCTAGAAAATTCCTCTGGAATTTTCGTCGTAATGCGGGTCCCCGCAAAATCGTAAGATTTTGTGGGTGCAAATGCGGTCCATTACCGGGTACGCTTTTATAATGTTAGGTCTGCTAGGTTAATTTAGTATTGATAAATTATGTGATTTAATACCATAATTTATCAGATTACAACCATATTTTACTTATATAAAATATAGTTGTCACAGGTGTGACGTCATTATGGCGTCATAATTTTCAAAAATTTTTGAAATTTTTGAAAATCTTGTGTTGTGGATAACTTAGGCAAGTTATCCACAGTTTTTTGCAAAATCTTTCGATTTTGCAAATGTTTTTTTGGGCTCTGCCCGAAGGGCTAAAAAATAGAAAAATTATATCTATATTTCTAGTGATACCCTATATTACCCCCCCCGACTTTTTTGTCAAGCAAAATTGCGTCATTTTGAAAATTTGTTAAAAATTTTATCATTTTATTGGATTTTTATCTGGGTTTGGTCATCTTTAATAATCATAGTTTTTCGTTTTTAAAGAATTTTTAAATTTAGCAAAAAGTGGACAAGTTGGGCTTGACAAATCGCCAACTTTGAGTATACTTATTTTCGTGAGGATATAATGGATATAGTTTACAACAGAATAAGCAGATTAATAAACACTGACAACATAAAGATTTCTATTGACAATAATGAGTATACAAAACTGGTTTCTGCCATATATGGAGGCGACAAAGTTGCATGCAAAAAGCTTATCAAGGCGACAAGCGAGTTTAATGAAAGATTGGCTGAAAGGGCCTATCAATACTTACCTTTTAAAAATATAAAGCGGGACGAACTTGCTTCATATGCTTTTGAGTGCGCAAAGACAAAGATAGACTTGCATGCTAAAAACAAGACATTCCCTGACCAGTTTTATACCTTTGTACACAAGTCAAAGCTCCTATTAATTTACCTTTTATTAAAGGGCGAACGCGGTGATGGACTTGATAAGGTTAGTTTAGAGAGTTTGCAGGAGCAAGAATATAGATATATAGACGGCAAAGAAAGTGAGGACCTACAAATTGCCGACAATAGTATAGAAGACAAAATAATCGAGCTTATAGATAGCAAATTTTTTATGGAAAAAGAACTGCCAGGCATAATGAAGGAAGTTTCGCCAAAGAGGCACAAGTTATTTTGTATGTATTATGGGCTTGGCGATGGGCACTATAATACAGTTGAGCTTAGTCAGTATTATAACACCTCTCACCAACTAGTTATCACTGACATTCATAAAGCCAAAGAGCAGTTAAAGGAAAACTTTACATCTTTAAATGAAGAAGAAAAAGAAAAAGAATAGGCGCTCGGCTTACAAGAGATATCTCTTAAAGCCGAGTTTTTTCTTGCAAAATAAAGGGCTATATATTAAAATAAGTTTGTAAGAGGTTTTATGGAAAAAGAAATTTTAGGTAATATCAGCAGCATAGAAAGCATGGGGCTTGTGGATGGTCCAGGCATACGTTATGTAGTTTTTTTGCAGGGCTGTGAGCTACGTTGTCTGTATTGTCACAACCCTGAGACTTGGGATAAGGATAAAGAGTGCCAAAGGATGACTCCAGAAGAGCTAGTAAAAAAGATAGTTAGGTTTAAGAGCTACTTTGGTCGCACTGGTGGAGTGAATTTTTCGGGCGGTGAGCCCCTGCTCCAGCCTAAATTTTTGCTTGAGTGTCTAAAGCTTTGCAAAAAGGAAGGAATAAACACCGCGCTTGACACTGCAGGCGTGGGTTTTGGTGATTATGATGAGATACTATTGCTGACAGACCTTGTTATTCTTGACTTAAAAGCTGTCAGTGAAGAGGACTACAAAAAAATCACCGGACAGCCGATGATAAGGTTTAAAAAATTCTTGGCAGATTGTCAAAGACTTAACAAAAAGTTGTGGATTAGGCAGGTTATAGTTCCAGGCATTAACGACAATGAAGAGAACATAAAAAAAATAAAAGATTTTGTTTCGCAACTAAGAAATGTTGAAAAAGTAGAGCTTTTGCCTTACAAGACCATCGGCGTACACAAATATGAAGACCTAAAAATAAAGTATCGGCTTGAAGGCGTGCCTGACATGGAAGAAGAAAGATGCAAAGAGCTTGAAAAATTATTGCAAGATTAAAAAAGTGGACATATTTATCCACTTTTTATTAAATATTAACCAAAAACGAGAGCGTCTGACAAGCACATAATGGTAAAACTTTATGTTACTCATTTATAATTTCAACTATGTACTTTAATCGTTTTATTGGGATAGGGAAAGAAAACTCGTCAACGTCTTTGTCCACTCTTAACACTTTTGCTTTAGTGATTGCAAACTGTGACAAAGGCACGAGTACCTTATCGCCAGTTTTTAGCTGTGGAAAGGATGAGACAAACCAAAGGACATCTCCCGCTCTTTCTCCTTCTAAAATTTCTACCTTTGCGTAATCATGCTTGCCGTGCGTGGTAAGCTCCCCGCCTGCCATTGAGTGTATCATAAAATCTCCTTGAGTAGTATTATAACAAAAATTGCAGAATATATCAAATATAAAAAACAAGTAACATTTCAAAAGAAAAAAATATATTTAAATTAATATTTCACTTGACAAACAGGTATAATTTGTATATAATTTTCTAGTAACAACTTAAAATATGGCAGCATAGCTCAGCTGGCTAGAGCGCAAGATTCATACTCTTGAGGTCACTGGTTCGATCCCAGTTGCTGCTACCAAACAAAAATAATCCGAGAACTTTGTTCGAGGGTTATTTTTGTTTGTATTCTTATTTTTTTATTTTTCGTTTTTCACTCTTCTTTTAATCTCAGATTATTTTTGAAATAAGAAATAAGAAAGAAAAAAGAAAAGTTAAGGTTGGGTATTTAAAAACAAGCGCTTGGCGACTATTCGCTAGTGTGAGGGTATTTTTTATTATATAAATTGGGATCGAACCAGTGAAACGGTTCGCCCGGGTTCCCTGAAAATCGTTAGATTTTTAGGGTGGGGTCCCAGTTGCTGCTACCATAGAGAAAAAATTGCGCTTCTGCCTAGCCTCGCTTATATGCGAGGCGCTTACGGCGGTGGCGCTTATTTTTTCTCTTCTCGCGCCAAACGTAAATGCTCCATTCTCTCGCATTTAGCGCGACTTTGCTACTAAACGTTAGGTGTACTTCGCCACGCGGTTTGAGGGTGCTTTTATTTAATCATAGGTTATTTTTTGTTTGGACTTTTATTTTTTCATTTTTCGTTTTTCACTCTTCTTTTAATCTCAGATTATTTTTGAAATAAGAAAGAAAAAATAAAAAATAAAAGTTGTGGTTGAAAGTTTAAAAGCAAGCGCTTGGCGACTATTCGCTAGTGTAAGGGTATTTTTTATTATATTTAAAAAGACTTAGCTAAGTTAATTGCTAAGTCTTTTTTGTTATGAGCGAGCCCATTCTTGAGATACATATGTTGATGTTAAATATGTTGCTGCTGTTCTTCCGGCTGCTAAGCTTGACGCTGACAATGAGGTTGTACCAGCTGTCCACCCGCTTGTCTCTAAGAATGTTACCGATGTTAAACCTGCACCAGAAAATGCGTAAGTACCAATAAAGTTTAAGCTTGCAGGCATTGTTAAAGTTGTTAAGCTTGTGCATCCATAGAAGGCATAACTCTCTATTGATTGTAAACTATTTGCAAATGTAATTCCGGTTAAACTTTCACATGCATTAAAGGCTCTAAAACCTATTTCTTCCAAACTTGTAGGCATTGTCACGCTTTCTAAGTTACTACAATTTGAAAATGCATAATCACCTATTCTTGTAACTGTGTCAGGAATAACTACGCTAGTTATCGTGCGGTTGTTATAGAAGGCACCTGTAATTGTTCCAGAAGCAGGAATTAAATCACCGTCTGCAATTGCGGTAACAGCGTAAGTATCGCCTTCAACAAATACAGTTTCACCGTTTATTACTGCTGTTGAATATGTGTTTGGTATTTCTACCTCTGCGTCAGAGCCTGTGTATGATACAAGTTCGCCGTTGTTAAATGTAAAGTCTTCTATGATTTGAGGGTTATAGTGCCAATAATAACTTGCGTAAGTGGTTCTTAAGTACTGAGCGGCAAGTGATACGACTGATAAAACTGTTGCAGATATATTTGTTCCTGATGTTGCAGTTGAACTGGTTGAAACAAACCAACCTGCTTTATTTGCAAAATTTGCATTAGTAAAATATGTATCCATAACATCAAAAGCGTATCTTCCTATATATGTTACATTTTCTCCAATATTTACTATCGCAATTCTTACATTGGGAGTAGCACCGCTATAGAACAAGTAAGCAGGAATTCTTGTAACTGAAGGACCAAAAGTAACCTCTACTCTGCTATTATACGTGCCCGCAAGTGCAAACACTTGACTTGATGAAGTAAAATCTGATAGTGAAGGAATATTATATTCTATATCATTAAGGCTTGTAAGATTAGAAAATGCCTGGATTTTGTTTATTTTTCCTCATTTTTCTTGCTATTTTGTCGTTTGAGCAAAATATTACAAATAAAATTGGTTGTTTACAATTGACAAAATGCTTTTAATTCTTTATAATAAGATAGTTACTATTTAAAAAGGAGGCATACGCAACATGAAAAGAACTTATCAGCCAAAGAAAAGACAAAGAAGCAAAGTTCATGGTTTCAGAGAAAGAATGAGAACCAATGGCGGAAGAAATGTTTTAAAGAGAAGAAGAAATCGTGGAAGAAAAAAATTGTCTGCTTAATACAAAAGAGCGGTCAGACCATAGGTTAAAAAAGAACAGGCAGTTTCAGTATATCTTTAAAAAAGGTGAAAGAGTCCATAGTAAAAACTTCAATTTGTTTTATGTCAAAAGCAGGTACAAAGCCTATAAAATAGGATATTCTATCTCTAAAAAAGAAGGCAAGGCCAACAAGCGTAATCTTTTAAGGCGAAGAGTTAAAGAGGTTATTCGAAAAAATAACCTACCAAAGCCAAACTACAATTATATCCTTCAAGCAAGGGTGGGCGCTTGCGGACTTGACTACCAAGAAATAGAAAGACAACTTATAGAGCTTTTTAGTAAAGTAAAGTCATGAAAAATTTTCTTAAGACATCTATGAAGTTTATAATCAAACTTCCTGTTTATTTTTTTAAAGGATGTATTTCACCCTTATTGCCCCACACTTGCAGGTTTTATCCAACCTGCTCAAATTATATGTTAGAGGCAATCAATATGTTTGGAATAAAAGGTGTTGCTATCGGACTGAAACGGCTTTGCAAATGCAACCCTTGGCACAAAGACTGTGGTTATGACCCCCTTCCTATCAATATTAAAGGAGAATCAAAATGGCTAATTTAAGCACTTTACTTGCATTATCTGAGCCATCGGGATTTTGGATTAGCATAATAAAAGCATTTGAAGCTGTAACCAACAATTACGTGCTTGCGATAATCTTCTTGACAGTTGTCATAAGGATTATTTGGGGTATAGTTGATACATATAGCAAGTACAATCAGCAGAAAATGAACGCTATCCAAGTCAAAATGCAACCCGAACTTGATAAAATCAAGGCAAAGTATGAAAAAACGCCTCAAATAATGAACCAAAAACAAAATGAGGTATACAGAAAATATTACGGAAGGTCATATTATACCGGTTGTCTTGTTATGTTACTTATAACCGCGCTCAACATGGTGATATTCTTTACCCTATTTTCTGGTTTGAACTCGATGGCGGCTTACAACATAGATGCAAGTTACAACAATTTAAAGTATAGTTATGTAAATTCGGTCAATGTTATCGACGAATACGTAATGGCAAATGGCGGATATGAAGACGCTGATATGCAGGAGCTCTTTAGAAACTATCAAAGCCTAGGTATTGAGATTGTTTCAGCCGAGGACGGTAGTCAAAGCATCAATCTTGTGCAGTACCAAATGGATGGCGAGGACTATGTTCTTGATGAAGAAGGCAATCGCGTAAAAGTATCCACACTTTACACAACCGATTACAAAACTGACTTTGGTTACATCGACCAAAACGTGACCTCGTCAGATGGACAAACAAGCACCGAAACAACAGTTGTCACATCTAATAGATATTTAATTTCGCTATTAAATAGAGTCTTCCCAGTTTATCAGGAAGGCGAAGAGATAGGCTCAAAAGATATTGTATTAATTGAAGACTATACACCAGCGCTTGACGAAGATGGCAACGCGCTTGTCGGCGAAAATGGCGAGGCAATCTATGAGGATTTATATTTCTCAACTGCCGTGCAAAATGTCTGCATGAATTATGTAGTTGAGGTCTATGACGAGACAAAGGATAGCTTCCTTTGGATAGAAAACATCTGGCTTGCCGACTCACCTACAACTCAGTCCATCATTAGCTACTCAACACTTGTTTCACAAGTTGGAGCAACCAATCTTGATTACGGCGAAAATCTTATCTACGACGCCTTTATGAACGACCTTGCTGACGCTAGAGGTCGAGTAAACGGTTACTACATTTTACCTCTTCTTTGCGTTGTCATTTCAACTCTTAGCATACTTCTCAACAATCTTCACACAAAGCGCAAGAACAAACGAGAGGGCAAAGAAGTTAAAGTTGCAGGAGCAAACAAGTGGATGCAAATTATTGTTCCAATAATTTTAGGTATATTTGCTCTGTTCTATAACAGTGTGTTTGCAATTTATATGTTAACAGGTCAGGTTGTATCTACAATTATCTTGCCACTTCAACTATATATTGTGGACAAACTGGTAAATAGAAAGAAGAAAAATGACAATACTACAACTATTACTGTAGATTATGCAAGAAAGTTTTAATAAGTAAATTGGAGGAAATATGTTTTCAGCAGAGGGAATTGGAAAAACTATAGAAAAAGCTATTGAAAACGCGCTCTTAGAGCTTAAAGCTACAAGAGAAGACGTTGATATAAAAATTTTAAATGAAGGCGGACTATTTAAAAAGGCAAAAGTCCTTGTAACTATTTCTGAGGATGCAAGAGATAAATACGAAAAACGTAAAAAATTTGTGGAAGACGAAAAACAAGTCGAAGAGAAAAAGATTGACGAGCAGAAGGTTGAAGAGAAAAAGGCAGAAAAACCAGCCAAGACAAAAGAAGCAGAAAAGCAACCTACAAAGGCTGAAAAACCTGAACACAAAGAGATTGCAAGTGTTGTAACGACAGAGCCACAAAATCAAAAACCTGAAAAGGTTGTTGACCCTTATCAATTCTTAAAAGGACTTTTTGAAGTCGCTGGAAAGACAGTTGAAATTGAGTCTCTTGAAGACGAAAAATACATCCACTTGACAGTAACTGGCGATGACCTTGGAGATATGATTGGACATCGCGGAGATTGCTTCTACGCAATAAGCAGATTACTCTCTGCAGTTAGTGGCAAACAGGACAAAAAAATCTTACTTGATATCGGAGGTTTTAAAGAAAGACGCGCTGAGTCACTTACCGAACTTGCCAAGAGAACGGCAAATAAGGTTGCAAAGAGCGGAAGATACATTAAGCTTTCACCTATGAATGCAGGTGACCGCCGAATAATCCACACCGCCCTTCAAGATGACCAACGTGTGACCACCCTATCCAAGGGCACCGAGCCACACCGCTATGTAATAGTTTTTCCAAAAGATGATGAGTAAAATAAAAAAACACCAGCGCGGGTAATCCAGCCCAATCTGGTGGTTTTTATTTTATAAGGATATTACAACGAATAAAAAACTCTATTTCATAAGTATTGAATTAAAGATTTTATTTATTTAGTTGATTTTTACTTTATACCTTTATAAAAGCCTAGCAACAATTTCTAATTTATCTAAAAGCACAAAGATCCTATCTGGTCGTTTTATTTTGACAACAAAAAAAGTCTATCATAGCGATAGGCTTTTTGCAAATTTGTTTTTAATATTTAAATATTGTCATCGATGGTAATAGTGCAATTATCTGATAAAATATAATTGAAAACTGTTGAATTGTTAGATAAATAATAACTACCTTCAGGCAAGTCTGAATAACCGTCTCCAAACCAAGTAAATTCACTATATAATGCGCCTACGACTGAGTCAATATAAATATTACAACCTGACGATCCTGGGGCTTTCGCCTGGATAGGATCATCAAGCTCTCCTACTTCAAATGTATTTGCATTTTCAAAAGCAGACTGACTATCAGCAAAAGATAAAACATTCGCCGTTATTCTTTGTTCATTTCCATTTGTTAGAGTATAGACTTGCCCTCCATCTGCTTGTACATAAAAAGTACTATCTGTATTATTTGTTATCGTTGCGGTGTAAGTTTGAAGAATGCTAGCTAAATCTATATCAAGATCGAAAGAGCCGTTGCTTACACTTACATCTTTGCTTGCAAGGGATAATGTAAAAGTGTAAGTTAGAGTTTGATTGCCAGTTATTTGTCTGTTTGCGTCTGTTGCAGATATTGTGCTTGAACCTGCCTTTCTTGTAATATTGACATTTGAAATGCTTGTACTATCTGTCATGTTTACATAGATAGTCCTTGTTGATAGGTTTTGAATATTGATTGTTACTGTGATATCTTCGCCTGTTTCTTTAAAGTCAAGGTGCATATTACTCCAGTCACCACCCATAGACAAGGCTCCGTCTGTAGTATCTGCATCTATTGTAGTTTCTGGCAATGTATTAGATGTATTTGATCCGGATACACTCCCTGTGATTTTAGCATTGACTGAGGTTGCAGTAAAGGATACAGTACCGCCGATATTTACTTGTACCTGCTCAGCTGCCAGAACCGCGCCAAACATTATACCAAGCACTAGTATAAATGCCGCGATTGTTGAAAATAGTTTAACTTTTAATGACATAAATTTACTCCTTTATTTAGTATTTGATAAATTAGATAATTTAATACCCTATATTTATCATTACCCTTTTTCGCTTTTTACTTTTATCACTTTTTTAATTTACTCTCTATTGTGGATAACTTTCTCAAGTTATCCACATACTTTGGTGCTTGCGCCAAAGGCTAGCTAAAAAAGTGATATTAGTATATTTGCTATAAAAGATACCTTATTGTATCCCCCCCCCGAAATTTTTGTCAAGCAAAATTGCGTCATTTTTGAAAATTGTCAAAAAATTTTATTTTTATGTAACTAAGTTTATCATCGAGTTTTAATTTGACTATTAACATATAATTTTAAACTCATCAAAAAATTTAATTATACAAAAATTAAACAACAAAAAAACATGGTTTTGTTTTGTTAAAACCATGTTTTTCTTATATAATTTTACTCTTTTTCATCGTTTAGGATTTCGGCTATTAAGTGATTTACTCTTTTATGTTTCTTGTAAAACTCGTCAAAGAGTTGCGTGTAGTGGTCGTTGCCCATTTTCCTTATTGCTCTAGAAATCTTCTCAAGGTTTGCACCCTTTATGCTACGTGCGAATTTAAAAAGTACACTTGGGTTTTTACGCCTTATAAGCTCATCCTCTATTCTCGATATGTCTGTACCTTCTATACTTGCAAGTCTAAATAGTTGGTTAGGATTTGCTATTTTCAGAAGAATTTCCTGCAATTTTTTAATATTTGCGCCTTTTACGCGCGAGAAAAGCAATATTTGTTCGCTATCTTTTGACGCAATAACCGCATCCTCAAGTCTCTCGATATTCACTCCGCTTACTTCTGAGGCAAAGACAACCATGTATTTTGGTCTTTTTAACGCTATAATCGCATCTTCTAACTCTTTGTCATAGCCTACTACGTTTGCAAAGTAAATTATAATATTTGGCATTTTTAAGTCTATGATAATTTTTTTAAGTCTTTCCTTGTTGGCATTTGGCACAAGTTTTGCAAAATTACATATGACAGTTGGATTATTAAGCTCGATTATCTTATCCTCGCATCTTTGCAAGTCCGCTCCAGAGACAAAAATAGCAAAATTTAATATATCTTCTGCATTTTTTGACTTAAAAATAATATTTTCTATCTCAATAAACTTAGCATCACGACCATGAGCCTTGTAATAGCCATCAATTGCTAAAAAATCATCTCTAAAAAAATTTGTTGATGCCATATTTTATCCTTTTATTTCTCGTTCTCGTCTGTTATTTCTTCAATTTTACTCCAAACGCCTTCTCCAAATTTATTTTTCAAGTCTTCAAGCAAAACGGGCGGTAGTTTTGTAATCAAATTCTTAATATACTCCTCGCTGTTTGACTCTTCGCAGTCAATATACAAAGCAGGGACATAACTTTCCATTGTGTACTTACCATTTTTCTTAAAAGTACCATAGTTTGTAATATAGTTTGTCACAACTTCGACAACATTTAAGTTTGGCAACTCTTTGCAAAGTTTTGTTATAAATTCTGAGTTTAACACCTGTCTCCCGCACTTCTTTAAGACCTCAGTAAGTACAGCATGGTCTATTATTCTTCCTCTATAATTGATTTTTGCTCTATAAAAATCATAGTTTTGTTTTGCATATATAGCCATAAAATCATCGTCTTCCATCTGCTCTATAGTAGGCAAAAATAGCTCCGTCATTTCGGCATTAAAAAGATATAGCGCTTTCATAAACTTTTTGTCATGGCGTTGTTCCTTAGTAAGAACAATTTTGCTATACATTTTGCTATCCATGGTATAAATATAATGTAAAACTGTATCATTTATCGCGTCTTTATCAGCATTTTTAGAAACGTTTGCTAATTTCCAAAATTTTTTAATATCTCTTTGTTTAATTTTCCCTATAACTGAGCTGTCATAAACGCTCTTTTCAAACTCGTCTGAAGCTTTTAATTCTTCTTTTATATAATTTCTCATATTTCACCTCTTTTTCATTATAGCACCAATTCTCGACACTTTCAATAGACAAATAAAAAATTTATTGCTCGAAGCAATAAATTCGACAATTTTTAAGATATTTTACATAAATTTTATACTAATTTTATTTTCCCAAACAAAATTTAGAAAAAATCAAATCTATAATTTGCTCGTTTTCGCACTGTCCGGTAATTTTACCAAGTGCATTCCACAAATTTTTAATGAGCATGGCAATAATATCCATACTATCTTCTTTCGCCTGCAAAATACTTTTTACAATACTTTGACATTCTAATAAAATTCCTATCTGTCTTTCGTTTATAACAATTATTTTGTTATAGTCTATATCTTCATTTATAACCTTTTTGTAGATTTTTTCTTTAATCTCTTCTATATTTTCCTCTTTTAAAGCAGAAATGATAATTTCATCCTTATAAGACTTTAATAGTCTCTTTTTGTCAGATTTATTTACAATAGTGATAACATTATCAAAATCTTTTAAGTGTTTTTCAATTTCTTTATCAGAATTATTTAATTCTCTACTGCCGTCTAAAACCCATAAAATAACATCAGCGCTATCTAGTGACTGCAAGGATTTTTCAATTCCTATCTTTTCCACCTTGTCCTCTGACTGTCTAATGCCTGCCGTGTCTATAAAATTAAGGTTTATCCCTTTATATGCAACGCTTTCGTTTAAAACGTCTCTTGTTGTGCCTTCTATGTCGGTTACTATCGCTCTTTCTTGTCCAACCAAGGCATTTAACAGGCTTGATTTACCCACATTTGGACTACCTATAATAGCTATATTAATGCCTTTAGCTATATACTGCGCATTCTGAGAATCTTCAACAAAATGATCTATAGTCTTTTTTATCTTTTCAACATCACTAAATATTTGGTCTTTTGCAGACTTTTCAAAATCTTCCTCCGGATAGTCAAGAGTCGCTTCTATCTGAGCTATATTCTCAGTTAGTGCCTGTTGTAAGGACAAAATTTTCTCTTTTAATCTTCCTCCCGCTAAATTAAGTGCCGCTTTCAGTTCGCTCTCACTGTCAGCGTTTATCTCAGAGATAATGTTTTCCGCTTCATCTAGCGTGATTTTTCCGTTTTCAAATGCTCTTTTTGAAAACTCTCCCGGCTGGGCAAGTCTTGCCCCCTTTTCGATCAATCTTTTCAAGACCTTTTGTGAAAGAACTGTTCCACCATGTATTTGAAACTCCACAAGATCTTCACCTGTAAAAGATTTCGGTCCTTTAAAATAAACCATCAGGCATTTTTCTTTGCCATCACCTAAGTCTAGTTTGCCTAAATAGAGCATTCTTGGCGTAATACTATCATACGATAAACCCTTAGCAGAGAAAATCTCCTCTGCTATCTTTAAACAATCATCACCACTCATCCTTACAATAGATATCGCTCCTCGCCCAAGCGGTGTTGAAATCGCGCAAATTGTGTCACTCATATCTACATTATAAATCATTAAGTAAAAAAATAAAAATAAAAACAAAAATTTAAACTTAAATTCTTAAAATAATGCAAAAAACGCAAAAAATCAAGCTTTTTACCAAAAAAACGCAAAAATCTCTATTATTTTGTGAAAAATTAATTTATTCTAAATGTGACAACAACTCTTGTTGGCTTTTGGTCATAGTTTGCTCGTCTTCACCTTTTTTACCATTCCCGCCAGTTATTTCGTCTTCACCACTATCTACATCTTCTTCAGATACAACCATTGTCGGTTCTATCTCCTGACTCTCTAACTCAACTTTTGTCTCGCCCTTCTGACTAAGTCCATCGATGAAATCATAGAGGTCATTTAAAGAATTCTCTAAATCTAAATAATAACATCTCCCCTGATAAACTCCGTCATTACCACGAACAATGTTTATCCCATACGCATCCTTTGTGACATGTAACAAAAGCTCGTCAAAAGGCATATCAGACCTAACCATCGTTTTGTTAAAGATAAATTTTACCCAATAACCGCTTTTCATTTCCTCTTTCGTGAGATGATCAAGACTAACTCCGAAAGCTGGCATCTGTCTTGCATCTTTAATCGCAAGACAAAAGATATCATCAAATTCCTTTTGCTGATTTTCGTCCATAATTATAACTTGACCATCCTTGTATATCTCAACCATACTAACCTCACTAAACAAGTCTGACATAACATTTGTCTGAGAACAAAAAAGTACAGGTAAAATCATAAAAAAATACAACAATTTTTGCATAAAAAGTCTCCTTTATGCTATTTTGCAGATTTTTTCTGTGATTATGCATGCAAAATGATTATAGCGTATATTAGTTGCTATTTACAAGAACTTTTAAACAAAATTACAAAAAATTAACGTTTATTCGTTTATCTCCAACAATATTTTCATCATATTATACCCACAATTAAAAGGATTAAATAATTCTATAACAAAAGGATACAAAAAATTGATAAATTTAATTATTGTATTATAACTTTATAATATATGGCTAAAAATGATAATATAACAAAGAGTTTGCTGTAGTCCTCATAATACATCCTTCTTTCTAAGTAAATCACTGCATGTATGACATCTCATAAAACAGTAATTTTCATTAGACTCTGTGAAAATTTTGTTTGCCAAAACATTTTAAATTCGCATGATAATGTAAAATTTTGATAAAACCTAAACAAACCACATGTTTCCAACAAAAATTGTCAAAAACCGCACTGTTATTAACTAACAGCTCCGCGTTCTCTTTCTATTCTACGTCTTGCCTCTTGATATTTCTCTATGGTTTCTAGTAGATATCTTTCTCTACCACGAGGATCCATTCTCATCATTTTATCGTCATCCATTAAACGTTTCAAAGGATTACAAACATAGTCCTCTTCGTCCATAATCTCCTTTACTTTATTGTAAAACTCTTCATCATTGTTGTTGATAATTTTAACATCTATGTTGCTATATGTATTTCTTAAATTTTTATTTATCATTCTGTTTTTAGCTTTCATAGCTAGTGCTTTAAGCATGTCGGAACGCATAGAATATCTCTCCTTTTAAAATATGATTTAATTTTTTGTTGAAGAACAAATATCGTCATACCTGTCCATCAAAACAAGTTAATTATATAACTTTTTACTAAAAATTAAAAACAAATTAAGCATTATTTTAAGTATATTTTGTCGAATTTTGTTGAGTAAAATTTTAATTATTAAATAATAACTATTTTATTAAAAAATACTAAATTTCGACATTTTTTATTAAAAATTTACTTGCCTTAATTTTACAAATATATTATACTAATAATGCATCCTCTAAATATAAAATAAAAGGAGGAAACGCAAATGCTAAATTTCATCAAATCTTTATTTAAACAAGAAGAAACTAATAATTTTTATAATGATAGACAATACTTTTTCGAAAATCTAGAACAACAAAATAAATTTAAGACTTTAATAACTAGAGAAAATATGTTTGATATAAAAGGTAAGAAAATGTTAGATAGCAATATCATGATGCGCCTTTCAGACAAAGAAAAAATAGACTACATTTTGCAATCTGTAACCACCTATTATAAAATTTTAGAATCATTAAACTCAAATTTACCAGAATATAAAAGATATTAAATTGAAAGAGGATGCATCAAAAACGCCAGAACACTGGTGATTTTTTATTTTGTTTACTATTAAAGATTTTATATATTTACCTTAGAATGCTCATATAAATAACTTGTATGTTGTCCGGCATGCTTATACTGGCATCAAACGATTTTTATAATATTTCACACAAAAGGAATACTCCATAACATTTAATAAGGCTTAAATTACAATAGTTGGTCAAGATTTTGTAATGTCGGAACATCAAAACATGAAATTAATACTAGTATTTTATTATTTTTACATAACTTTATTTAATATTTCACCATCTAGTTGACGTTGATTATTAGGTTAGAATCTTTAAACATTTTATATTATTATTTCACCGTAAACATACACTTATTGAATACCAAGCAACAAAACAAAATGCATTCAATTATGCCGAGATATAATATCTAAAATTTTAAAAAACTTTTTACTAATAAGCCAAGATACATTTACAATAATAAAAACTAATTATAATTTTTATTATAGTGCATAATTATATATTTCTAAAAAGACATTGTTATAAATATCTGATGGACCAAACTAATACAGTATAATTTAATATTAAATATTTTTAGAACGACATTTTAATAAAGGTCCGTTAAACATATTTCCTATATCAAAATGCGATATAAGTTAGTTGTCAATCTTATTGTCATAATGCAAGACAAATATTGACTTTGTATACTTTAAGTTATTATATACAATGAATTAATAATAAAAAACGCAAGATAAATTCTCGCGCTTTTATTATTTCAAATATAGTTTTAAAATTCTTCTACAAAAAGTTCAAAATATGATTCTGGATGATTGCATACCGGACAAACCTTTGGAGGTTCGTTCCCAACATAGACATGTCCACAGTTCCTACATATCCAAACTCTTTTCTCTGTCTTTTTAAATACTTTACCTTCTTTTACAAGTTCAGCTAATTTTTTATATCTTTCCTCATGACGTTTTTCAATTTCTCCTACTGCTGCAAATTTATAAGCAAGTTCATCAAAACCTTCTTCTTTAGCTTCTTCTGACATTCTCTTATACATATCAGTCCATTCGCCATGTTCGCCAGCAGCTGCATCTAATAAATTTTCCAATGTACCAGGTACATCTCCACCATGTAAAGCTTTAAACCAAAGTTTAGCATGTTCTTTCTCGTTATTAGCGGTTTCTTCAAAGATACTAGCTATTTGCTCATATCCGTCTTTCTTAGCCTTTGAAGCATAGTAAGTATATTTATTTCTTGCTTGGCTCTCACCTGCAAAGGCTTCCATTAAATTCTTTTCAGTTTTTGTTCCTTTTAAATCTTTCATTTTAACCTCCGTGATTAATTATACCATAAACATCGCCTAAAACAAAACAATTTTTTAAAATTTTATATCTCATCTTTTAAACAAAATCACATTAAATAAGAATTAAAAATCTTAAAAATTAAGCAAAATCCTTGTTGCGCTAGAACAAATTTTGTTTAAATTAAGAAAAATAAATTCAATTTGTTTCACGTGAAACAAATATTGTGCCTAGAATACTATAAATCATTACGTTTTATATGATTTTCTGAACAATCCTTAAAAACACTTTTCTTCACAAGTAGTTTTATACAACAAATGCCAATTAAACGAATTGTTTCACGTGAAACATTCCAGATATTATCAGTTTTATAATATCTCCCTGATAAATGTAAATTAGCCTATGTTTCACGTGAAACAACGGTTTGTTAATTTGTCTTTATACAGGATAATTTTTAAAAATTTAACATAAAATTCGTTTGTCTTAATTGTGCTATTGATATTAACGTGTAGGTTTTATTGAAAAAGCCTTAACTATATAATTTTTCGCTAAACATTTATTCTCGCCAATATGACACGTTAAAGTTTTTACTATCTTTCGTCAATTTTTAACTTTACGTTAGCATTCAAATGTAATTTTAAACTTAAAACATTTAAAATAACACTGCGCTTTTATCTTTTTTGATGTATTGAAACAAAAAAAGACGATTTTTTCGTCTTCTTTTGTTTATAACAATTAGCACTTATTTATTTTAGATTATTATTCTTTAAATTTTTATAAAATTTAAGATTTTTAAACTAAATTGTACTGTAATACTTTTATTCATTGTTTTACGTTTTTCTTAGCTTGTTTTATTATACTATCATGTTGTATGTGATTTTAACCATTAGGATGTCTTTTGTTGTAATTTCTTAAATCACCTAGCGTTATTTCTTTTTTCTTTAATAACTCTATCATGTCTGCTAGTCTATCTAAATCATCTCTAGAATAATAATCAATATATATTCTTCCTTTATTGTCATTTCCTATGGCTGAAACCTTCGTTGCAAACACTCTTTGCATCTCATTTATCAATTCTTTTAGCTCTAATGACTGTTCGTTTGTTTTAGCGCTTGCATGTTTAGGCGGATTTAAGTAATTTTTTACCGCTTTTTCAAGGTCGCGCACTGACATTTTCCCATCTGCTGCTTGTTTTGCCAATTTTAACTGTTGCGTTGTATCGTCTACTACAACCAAGCTTCTTGCATGTCCGCTTGACAATCTTCCGTCTTCTATCATTTTAACAACATCTGGATATAGTGACAACAATCTTAAGGTATTTGCTACAGATGGTCTACTTTTACCTATTCTATCGGCAACAGCCTCTTGTGTTAGATTATACTCATCCATAAGTTGTTTTATTGCTCTTGCTGCTTCAATAGGATTTAAGTCTTCTCTTTGAAGGTTTTCAATTATGGATATTTCTTTAATTTGCTTTTCAGTGTAATTTTTGATTACAACTGGCACCTTTTGAAGACCCGCCATATTAGAAGCACGCCATCTTCTTTCGCCGGCAATAATCATATATTTTCCGTCAGCCTCTCTATTTACGACTAGCGGTTGTATTACTCCATGTGTTTTAATGGAACTTGCAAGCTCCTGCAAAGCCTCTTCGTCAAAATGTTTTCTTGGCTGATTTGGATTAGGATATATCTTATTTATATCTAGTTCGGTTACGTTTCCTTCTTGTTCTCTCTTAGTGTTTGCAGGTTGATTGGAATTTTGGTTTGCGTTTTGATTGGTTATGTTTTCATTACTTTCTTCATCATATAAAGCGAATAACGACTCAAGACCTCTACCTAAACCTTTTTTCTTATCCATTATTCTTTACCTCTCTTAATTTTATTTTGGTATCTCTTGTTATTGTATTATACTTAACTTTATTTCTATCTAAAAATTCTTCGGCAAGTGACATGTATGCTTCAGCACCCTTTGAAGAAGGTTCGTAAATTAGTATTGGCTCGCCATGGCTTGGAGCCTCTGCTAAGCGAATGTTTCTTGGTATGTATGTAAAGAAAACTCTCTTACCAAAAAACTTTAAAATCTCATCGCTAACTTGGGCAGTTAAGTTTGACCGTTTATCCTTCATAGTCATAACCACACCCTCAATATCAATAGACGGATTTAAATGATACTTGATAAGCTTTATAGTATTCATAAGTTGAGTTAATCCCTCAAGTGAGAAAAACTCGCATGTGATAGGGATTATCACGCTATCGCTTGCAGTTAAACTGTTTACCGTGATAAGACCAAGAGATGGAGGACAGTCAATCATTATAAAATCATAACTATCTTTAATTGGATCCAAAATTCCTTTAATAATCTTTTCTCTTTGTGGCATTTGAACCATTTCAATCTCTGCTCCAGCCAAATCAACAGTTGAAGGGATAATATCCAAATTTTCTACTATAGTTTGCTTAATTACGTCGTTCACATCGGTATCTCCAGATATTAAGTCGTAAATAGTTTTTAAATCTTTGTCCTTTTCAATACCGAGTCCGCTGGTAGCATTGCCTTGTGGGTCTAAGTCTAACACTAAAACTTTCTTGCCCATAGCTGCAACGTAAGCGGCAAGATTTATGCAGGTGGTAGTTTTTCCTACTCCGCCTTTTTGATTTGCAAAAGAAATAATTTTTCCCATAAAAACCTCGTTTATCTATATACATATATAATAACACAAAAAAATATAAATTTTAAGTGTTTTTGCCAACTTTTTATAATTTTTAAGCATTTTTATTTAATTTTTATAGATATTTTTTAAATTAATAGTATTTTTTCTTTAATTTTTACAATATTTAGTTTGATATAAATAAAAAAATTGACTTTTGAAAGGCATTTATTTTATAATAACAAAAAGGATTAATTAAAGCAATGAAAGACCTTATTTATAAAACATTTTTAAGTTATGGTTACACTTTAACCGATAAGCAAATAAATCAGTTTGAAATCTACTATAAATTTTTGATTGAAGAAAATAAAAAGTATAATTTGACAGCTATTACACAGCCTTTAGCTGTAGTTGTAAAGCACTTTATAGATAGTATTTTGCCAGAAAAGGAAATTCCACAAGGTGCAAAGGTTATAGATATTGGAACGGGCGCCGGGTTCCCTGGTGTTCCTTTAAAGATATTAAGACCCGACATTAATATAACACTCGTAGACAGTCTTCAAAAAAGAGTTAATTTCTTAAATATGCTTTTTGAAAAATTGGAGTTAAAAGGGGAGATTGTCCATTCTAGAGCAGAGGACTTTATAAAAAACAGGCGAGAAACATTTGATATTGCTCTTTCGCGAGCTGTGGCGTTCCTGCCAACTTTATCTGAGTATCTTATACCATATGTAAAGATAAATGGATTTGTTATAATGTATAAGGGAGAAAAGTTACAAGAAGAGTTAGAACTTAGCAACAAAGCAATATCAACTTTAGGGGCAAAAGTAGAAAAAATTGAAGAATTTTACCTAAAAGAAGTTGAAAGTAAGCGTTATATTTTATTATTAAAGAAAGTAAAGAAAACAGATAGTAAGTATCCACGCGGAAAAAACCTACCAAAAACTAAGCCGATAATTTAAGCTATGTGTGAAATTTTATAAAAATTTATAAATAACGAATTTATTTTTTGTTATGATTGTTTGTTTTAATTTCGTTTTTAAGATTGTCGGATTGTCATTCGATTTTTCTTTTGTACTTTTTATTTATTTTTATTTTATAACAATAGGCTAATCACAATATTGAAATTTAATTTTTAAACTAAATATTTTATATTTAAAATTAAAAACATGATTTTTTGATTTTTTACATTAAAAAACGCGGATTTATATTATTTTCCGCGTTTTTATTTGTTTAATTTGGTTTTTCAACTTTGCTTAAAAGATCTATCGTGTACTCGCCGTCTGGATTGACACCTGTTTTGTCTACTCTATACATATAGTAGTTTGTGTCTGTGTTTTCACTATCATTACTGGTGTTTTCAAGTTGTGCATAGAAGTAAATATATTCGCCGTCATAACCACATTGTCCTGAGATAATGCTTGTCATAGTTACTAATGTTTGTTTGTTATTTATATCTCTTACAGATACTCTTGATATTGATGTGTCGTTTGAGTAGTATATCCATTCGCTGTCAACGAACAATATGTCTGTGTATTCTGATGATGTTAATACATTTTGCGCATTTTCCACTTGATTTAATGATGGTTTATACATAACAGAGCTACTTGCATCAGATATAAACATATATCCATCGCCAACTCTTTGTATATCAGAAACGGCTAAAACATAAAATTCTTTGTCGCTAGAGCCTGAGAAGAGTTTATCATCAGTTGTTAAATCTTTGTAGTAAACAATCTCTTGAGTGTTTTTTAAGTCACTATAACTATAAAATACTGTGTCGCCAATTCGGCTTATTAAGCGTGTAGTAGCACCTACAACATCGTTGTTATCACCATAATCTGTAATGTCACCTGTTGCAAAATCAACTGCCTTTACAGCTATTGTCTCATGAGATGTTCTTTCAGAGTCTACTGTGTAAACAACGTTCTTTATTGTAGAATTTTCATCGCACACTGCTACAGAATTTACATCTTCAGCAAGAGTTACTGTGTCTCCCATTTTATTTCCAATTTTGATGGAATATAGATTGTATGAGGTTGCCTCGCTGTCAACAGGCGCGTAAATAATGTAGTAATAATTGTTGTCTGAACCTTTTTGTACGGTAATCACAGAATTTTCATCATGTCTAAACGTATCAATTTCTTCAAACTTATCTCCATTAAATTTAACTCTGAAGAGTGATACACGAGTGTAGTCGTTGCTTGAGTCGCTTAGCACATGGGTATTTGCTGAGGTAAAGTATAAATAAGCACCAAGAGCAAACATATATTGATTTTCATATCCAATAAGTTTTTCATCGTTTACCTGTTCACTTCCTAATGGACTTGGGTCAACATATCCGTCTTCATCTTCGGTAAGGTCGTATTGCAAGTTTTCAGAAATTTTAATTCGTGAGAGATAACCTGTGCTTGCCGCTGTATCATAATTAAAATCGTCTCCATCAGATGCGGTATAGCCGTTTCCATAGTATAGATAATCTCCAATTACAGCTACCTGACCTTGAAAATATTGTATATCATCAAAATATACTTTGCTCCCGTCCTTATTTGTAACATTACTTACCGTTGCACAGCCTGTTAAAAATAATGCTATACAAAAGATAAGAATAAAAACTTTTAAAAGATTGCTTCTAGTTTTAGTCATTTTAATCTCCATTTCTTTTAGTCTTGTGTTAGTTTACTACACTTTTTGATTTTTGTCAAATAAAACAATTAATATACTATTGTATATTTAGTATTTTTTATAATTGTAAATGTATTGTTTATTTAATTAAATTGTTTCCAATTTACTAAATTTTTAACAAATTTTATTGAAAATAGCTCTTTTTATATGATTTTTTTGATTTTTTATTAATTTTTATCTTCAATTAGTGTCAATTTGTTATCCGTCATATCACAGGATGTGAGATAGTAGGTTATATTGTTTTTTACAAAAACATTGCTTGTCTTTTTGACATTGTGCAAATGTCCATAGACCACCTTGTTTACGCCATAGGTTTCAATTAAATTTGTAAACGCGCTGTCTGCCTTTGAAAAATTGGTAGGAGGGTAGTGCATCATGCAGATAATCTCTTCATTATCTTTTTTAAGTTTTACCGCTTCTTTAAGAGTAAGTTCTAGTCTTATAACCTCTCTATCAAAGATTTTTTTGTTCTCTGGCGTCTGCTCTCCATTTTCTGGTACCTGCCAACCTCGAGTTCCACAGATAATAATGTTATCAAACTTGATTGCATCGTTTTGCACGGCATAAAAATCTTTAGGCAAGATATTTCGTACGGCTGATATTGATTTCCACCAATAATCGTGATTACCTCGAATGATAACCTTCTTACCTGGCAAAGTTTCAAGTAGTTTGAAGTCGCTAAGAGCGTCCTCAAGTTTCATTGCCCAAGAAAAATCTCCGGCAAGAAGGACAATATCTTCGTCAGTTACCTTTGTCTTCCAATCATCAAATATTTTGTCAACATAACCTTCCCAAACAGGTCCAAATATGTCCATAGGTTTAGGGTTATTTATTGAAAGATGTAAGTCGCTTATAGCAAAGACCTTCATTATATACCCTTTAAAACCTCTTGAACAAGTTTCATATCACACTTGCCGTTGTAGTTTAGCTTAAAATGTTTCATAACAGAACCTATAGACTTGTCGTCGAGTGATTTGATAATTTTTTCAATTTCTTCTCTAGAAAGCTGTTTTGGCAGATATTTTTTAGCTATTTCTATCTGTTTATCAATGTTTTCAACCTCTTGAGTGTTGCCAACCTTAGCATAATTTTGTTTTTCTTCATCTAGCTCTTTTATAGTCTTATTTAAAATATTTGCGATATCCTCGTCGTTGACCTCGCCACCTTTTTCTCTTTTTTTAATGTTTTCAAGCATAATCTTGTTTAAAATAACACTATAAAAACTACGTGCTACGCTATCCTTATCTTTCATTGCCTGTACATTGGCTTTCTTAATTTCATCATATAACATAATTTAATCTCCTTTTTCTATATTTTAATCTTTTTAACTAATTTTTCAAAATAATTTTTATTTTATTTAACCTTCTTTTACAATATTTATCACGTTTGCGTCGATTTTTTCGTTAAATTCGGTACATGTGATAATCGTTTGCGTCTTTGAGGTAAATTTTAAAAGTCTTTGTCTTCGCTGACTGTCAAGTTCTGAAAAGACATCGTCAAGAAGCAAAATTGGATATTCTCCCACGCGGTTTTTTATAATCTCAAGCTCGGCAAGTTTCATTGAAAGCGCTACCGTTCGCTGTTGCCCTTGACTTCCAAAATTTTTAACCTCATTACCATTTAAGTAGATGTCGAGTTCGTCTCTATGCACTCCTACTGTGGTGTAACCTAGTTTAAAGTCCTTTTCTATGTTTTTTTGAAGATATTTAAACATTTTTTCACTGTAATTATCATCAAAACTACTACAATACTTGATTTCTATATCTTCAGTCCCGTTTGAAATATATTGATGAGCGAGTTTTGCAAGAGGTGAAAGCTCTTCAATAAACTTTTTTCTTTCATTTGCAATTTTTTCTGCAAGATCAGAAAGAGCTCTGTCCCAAATTTCTATTGTCTCTTTTATTACATTTATATCACTTGAGCTTTTTAAAAGTTTATTTCTATTTGCAAGTACCTTTTCATATCTTCCTATCATGTAAAAGTAGCGTTTATTGGTCTGTGATATGTCAATATTCATAAAACGCCGTCTCTCTTCTGGACTTTCTTTAACAAGTTTAAGCTCATCAGGAGAAAAAAATACTGCATTTGCATTGCCCATAAGCTCGCCAATCTTATGAAGAGCAATTCCGTCTAGCTTAATACTTTTTTTCTTGTTTTCATCAAAAAAGAGTTCTATTTTTTGTTCTCTGTATCTTTTTTCAAACTCTCCACCTATATATGCGCGATTTTCTCCCCACTTTATAACCTCTTTTTCTTTTGATGTTTTAAAACTCCTGCCGATGACAGCATAAAAGATTGCTTCAATAACATTTGTCTTACCTTGAGCATTCTTTCCAACTAAAATATTGAGTTTATCACTAAAATTAAAGGTTTTATCCTTATAACTTCTATAATTTATCAGTTTTAAAGACTTTATAACCATGAGGATATTTTAACACAATTTTTCTTTTATTGCAATCAACCTAAGCTTTTTATCGCTTTTTTGACCGCTTTTTATTAATTTTTACTATTAAAACAACCTTTTTGCATAAAAATTTAAAAACTTTCAAAAAAGATTGACTTGTTTTAAATTGTCTATTATAATTTTTCTTGTAATTATACAAGGAGCAAATATGAAAAGCAATCAAAAATCATTAAAAACTCTTGTTGTAATAGCCATTTTTACTTGCATGCTTGTTTTAACTTCAATTGTGCTTGTAGGTTGTGGCGATGATACTATAAGAGACGTTACAAGACTTAAAAATGTGGTAACAAATAGTGTTACAGTAGTTACAGATGATAGTGACAATATCACAGCAATAGCACTTGTTTTTAACACTGACCCTAGCGAGATTACTGCTACCTACAATGAAGAGTCGATAGAGTTTGAAAAAACTGAGGTTTCCTCTATTGAGGGTAGTACAACAGAGACTGCATACAAATATCAATTTACTTTATCTACTCCTATGACAAGTGAAAACTACAACTCTTCACCCATTCTTATAAACTGTACAATAGATAGTAATACCTATGAATTTACTTTAACTACCGACTTACTAGACAGAATTTATCCAGAATATACACAAAACTAGTGTTTTATTACAGTTAAATTTATAATCAAAAGTAAAAAACATTTTATTTTACTTTTGATTTTTTGTAGTTATAATTTCACAAATTTTAGGCAGGGCTTTGTTGACTTTTTTTGTGTCAAATATTATAATATTTTAAA
>CAKNIB010000002.1 GCA_930979925.1 uncultured Clostridia bacterium | reverse complement strand
AAAATGACAGCTGATAAAGTCATAAAAACAGAGACCATATAGAGATGTAGCTCAGCAGGTTAGAGCACCACCCTGATAAGAAAAAAATTGGGGTTTGGAGACAGTGGTTCGACTCCATTCATTCCGAGAAAAACTTAATATAGGATTGTAGCTCAGTCGGTTAGAGCACCACCCTGATAAGGTGAATTTGACCACTTTGAGCACGCCAACGAGAGTTGCTAAACTCGTTAAAACAAACCATATAGAGATGTAGCTCAGCCGGTTAGAGCACCACCCTGATAAGGTGAATTTGACCACTTTGAGCACGCCAACGAGAGTTGCTAAACTCGTTAAAACAAACCATATAGAGATGTAGCTCAGCCGGTTAGAGCACCACCCTGATAAGGTGGGGGTCGGTGGTTCGAGTCCACTCATCTCTACCACCAAAACCCCGATAAAATCGGGGTTTTATTATGTTTTTATAACTAATTTTTTGACATCATTTGCTGCATTTTTTGACATCAAATATTTTTTTATTAAAATTAGGCAATAAAAAAGACCGAAAGTGTGAAATTTTAACTTTCGGTCTAATTCTATCTAAAACTATCTAAAAATGTGTTATTTGATGTCAAAATTGATGTCAAACTTTACATATAAATTTTTTTATTTTATTTATACATATTTTTCTTTTAAAAGTTTTTCATGGCATTACTTGTACTCAAATTCAAGCTCGGTTTTCCTTTCGTAAATAGTGCCGACAGATTTATCTCTCATTGACTTTTGAGAAGATTTTTTTGCATAACAATATCTGCAGTCGTGAAAGCAAGTGTCATACTGCCCTATGTCAACCGACGGCATACAAAGGCAATTTTTGCGTTGCCCATCAAGTTTGTTATTTTTGCGTTTGACTTGAAGACTCAAATCTTTATATTTTTCAGTTAAAAGTTTCTCGAAAATTTCTCCATCTATGCACTTACTTGGAACAATGCCATATTTTGAGTAGTCATTTTCGGCACACGCCTCAATTTGAATTCCATTTTCTTTGGAAATTTTAGAAATGGCAGACAAAATTTTGTCTTTTTGCTGTTCATTTGGTTTATGCAAATTTTTATCACAGCCCTTATAACTTTCAATCAAAAAACTAATTTTGCAATGTTTGGTATATCCCTTTAATTCCTTTGCCAAATATTCAAACTTTTCAATATGCCAATTTTCGTCAATTCCATCAGTGATAAGAATTGGGTCATATCTCCAAATAACAGGACAAAATTTTGAAAGGATTTTGAAACTTTCAATTCTCTCTTCAAGCAGTGGAAGATTTGCTTCGATTTCTTTTGGATATGCGTTGAGAGTGTAAAGAAAATAATATTTAAATTTTCTTAATTTGTCAAGTTTCTCTAACATAGGCTTTGGATTCTTTGTCCAAAAAACGATTCCTTCGATATTGCCTGCCGTTTCAACTTTCTTTTCTCCGAGTAAATTTGTTTCAACATTTTCAATTTTTAATGGTTTTAGCTCTATTTTGGCAATTTTATCGCGAGCAATAGGATTTGGCACCAAAACAAAACCTTGGTCCAACTGCTCAAAAAACCAATCACTATAAAACGCAGGGATGTCGGTTCGTCTAGAAACACTTAAAATCATATAAACTCCAACTTATTTTCTTTTTCCACTCATTATTATACCTTTTCCATCCAAAATTTCAAAGCTATTGTAATGAAAAGAATTTAATTTTCTCCTTAAACTTTTTAAAAAATCCATTTCTTCTTTTGGCATGTGATAATTATTATTTATTGTGTAATCACAAATAATGTAAAAATTATTTTTATTCTCCAATGCTTTAACTAAATCTTCTTTTAAGTTGGAATTATTTGAAATAGTAAATAGTGAATTAAAAAAACAAATTACAGGATTTTCTTTTACAACATTTAATAAAAACATGCCATCATCATAACTAATTGTTTTAGGCAATTTGGGCGTAAAATTTTTATAAGCATTTGTCTTTTTAATTACCCAATCGCCTTCATCTATACCATAGTAATTAAAATTGTTTCCAAAAATTTCATTTGCTCCAATGTAATCAAATCCAAGTCCACAACCAAAAGAAAATATATTTAATTTATTGTTTGTTGTTAATCTTTTAAGCGAATTAAAACTCTCCTTATTTTTCTCATAATTTACTTCGGCATAATCTTTTAAATAATTTAGATTTGAGCACAAGTTTCCATAATCTAAATGGCCTTGGCAGTCTTTTTTACAAGTTTCACAGTTTGGAAATTTATATCCATTCCATAAACTTTCAAATTTCATAATTTTCTCCTTTTAATGCAAAAGGTTGAGAAACCCAAAGTTTCTCAACCTTTTTTTCATTGTATCATGGAATTATTGAAAGTCAACACTTGTATGCCAACTTTTACATCTCAAAATCTTTATTCCTTTTCCTTCTGGCTTGTTTTTCTCTTAACAATTTTTCAAGTTCTTCATCAAGTTCGTCATCTTCCATATCTTTTGGACTTATCTTGCTTTCTTCAACTTTGAAATTTTTATTTATAACATCCGTTGCTTTTTGAAAGTAAGATTTGTCAACTGAATTATATGTCGTGATTGTTGTCTTAACCGACTTGTGTCCTAAGAGTGCTTGAATAACTTTTGGATTTTGGTCTGCTTCAAATAACATATTTGAGAAAGTATGTCTTAAAGTGTGAAAATGAATATTGTATTTATCAAGTCCATATTTTTCAAGAAATCGATAAAAGATTTTCTTTGTTCCGTAGTAAGTTCTAACAGTGCCATCGTTATTGCAAAACACAAGAGAATTTTCACTTGTGAGATTGATGTTGTGTTCATCTCCGTTGATGTCTTGGCTTATTTTGTAATCTTGTAAAGTTTGAATTAAAAGCTCGGGCATAGGCACAACTCTTTTTGAGCAAGTTGTCTTAGTGTCGCTGATAACAGTTTTTCTTTCAATGACCTTTCCACTGCTGTCAAACTTAGGCACAACAGTTATAGCACGCTCAACATTTATTGTTTTATTTTGAAAGTCAATATCTTTCCAACGAAGTGCAAGAGTTTCGCCAGTTCGCAAACCTGCAAGCATCATACAAAGGCATAGTGGCTTTAAAAAAGTATGCTCATTTAGACAAGTTAAAAACTTATCTCTTATTTCTGGTGGTAGTGCTTTATATTTATTTTCGTTGTCATAAATTTTTCTTTCATTGCTTTTAACTTTTGTTAAATGTGTTGGATTGTTTGCCACAAAACCGTGTTGGACAGCATAGTCAAAAAATTGATTAAAAACAACTTTTGTTTTTCTAACAACATCTAAACTAAAACCATCATCAAGCATTTGGTTAAGAATTTTTTGTATTACAATAGGGGTTATTTCATCAATTTTCATATTGCCAATTTTAGGCTCAATATGCAATTTATATTTGCTATAAACTCCTTCAAAAGTTCGTGGCGAAACTTGATTTTTCTTAAAAACTAACAACCATTCGTTCATCAATTTTGCAAGATTATTTTGGTCAACATATTCAAAATTTTGATTTTCAATTCGGTTGGTCAATACCACAAGTTTATCTGCAACTTCCATTCTTGTTTTGCCGTAAATAAATTTTCTTTTGACTTTGCCATTTTCATCATAGCCGACAGTTGCAACACCGACCCATCTACCATCTTTTCTTTGAAATATACTTCCTTCTTTATTTCCACGGCGAGTTTTTGATAAAACTTTTTTCTTAGCCATTTTGCACCTCACTTTGAGCATTGTTGAGTGTAAGCCAAGTGACAAAATTAAGAACGCTAACAACTTGTCTTTTGCCGACTTTTGTTGTTGGAAAGGTTTTGCTTCTCATAAGGTTTCGCACATTATCTCTGCCAAGTCCAGTGATTTTGATAAGGTCATCACAGGCTAAAAAATCTTTGCCATATTTTAAAGAAATTCTATTCACTTCGCTTTGTATAAGTTCGTTTAAATTGATTGTATTTTGCATTTAAGTCCTCCTCAAAAAATTAAAATTTCTTTTCTATGTTTAGTTAAAAATTTTCTATATTTCTTTTCTATTTTTAATTGATTTTTTAAACTATGATTTGACAATTTTAACACAAGAAATGGGTATCCCATTTGCTTACACAAAGGAAGAAAACGAGTCAAAAAATGTATCATAAGAAAATGCTTGTAAAACAAGTGTTTTCTTAACATTTTTGACCAAAAGCGTTTCTTCCGCTTATCCTGTATATCGTCAAAGCAAAATCTGACTCATTCGAAAACACAAAATTCTTTGTATTTTCTCATTCCAACGATTTGCTTTTCCTCTTCCAAAAAATTCTTGCAAGCAAGTATTTTCGGGAACCCTTTTAGATATAATTTCGTCATAGCAAACACTACATTTCGTATTCATTTCTTTCTCTATAAGCTTCAAGTTTTTCAAGAAATCTTTGAAATTCTATCATCTCATATTGTTCTTGCTGTTTGTAATAATCTAAACAAGAAAACAAATATTCAAGTTGTCTTTTTCGTTGTCGTTTCTTAAAAAATCTATCTCGCTTTGTATGCGTTGTTGTGCTATCTAAGTTATCTTTAATCTTTCCAATTTCGAGTGCAGTTTGAATTGTTTTATTGCCAAGTCTTCGCAGTAAATCTTTGTGATAAATCTCCGGGTCATACTTATCAGGAATATGTTTGTAATTTTTGTTTTGCCAAATTTTAAGATTTGAAATTTGTGTTTTGTAGTCAAAATATTTCAGTTTCATTTCTTTGTTTGAATAGATAATACTTTCGGTCAGTTTATCAACTTCGTTTTTAAGAAACTCCATATTTTCGCTGTCATAACTAACTCTTCCTGTCTTTGGTATTTGTGAATATAACTTCAAAAACTTTCTTTTAAGCGACCGTGTCATTTCAAAAATATTAGCGCTTCCATTAAACTCTTCTTTTAAATCTTTTCGCAATTTGACAATCTCGGCAGTTTTGTTTGTGAGTGCTTTTTCAAAGATAAGTTTGCTTGTGATTAAAACATCTTTTGGTATCTTTCCAGAGTGGTAGGTTAGTGTTTTATTGTTTTTCATAAACTGTGGTTCTTTCTCAAAAAATGATATGTGAATATGCTTGTTCTCGGTATTCTCGTGAAGTCCTGCATACCAAACAATGTTATCCTTATCAAGTCCTGCACGAGTAAAGAATTTTGGTAGTTCCTTCTTCAAAAAGTTGTATGCTTGTTCATAATCTCTGCAATATTCATCTCCAAATTCTTCACGAAATGAAATCACACAATCCCATATACAACTTTGAGTATTCCTTAACATCTCCCTTAACTCTCGTTTCTCATCATCACTTAAAAGACCTTTTGTGCCAAACACACCACAAGACTTCTCACTATTGCCAACATATTCGGTATAGTCTTTCGGCACACTGTCAAGGCTACCAGTGTCAACATAACTGACATAGTTATAACCACCATTACAACTTAAAAATTCTCGTTTATGAATTTTATCTTCCTGCTTTGCGTTGTATTTATCACTTGGCTTGTAATACTTGCAAATAAAAACAATGTTATCTCTCATCTTTTCACACTCTCATAGATTGCATTAACAACATCTTTGATTTCGTCAATTCCTTCCAAAATCTCATCTTCTTTACTTTCTCTCTCGGCGAACTGCTTTAAACACGCATTTAGAAACTCGTTAATCGACCTGTATCGGCTTTTTTGATAAATCTCTTGTAATTTATCTAAGAGCTTCAAATCGTGAATTCTGAGCATATTCTCGCACTTAATTTTGTCTGACTTCATACTTCCTCCTTTTTAGTTTTAGATTTTGAGTTTAAATTTTAATTTTACATTTCACACCTCCTTTTAAATGATTTTACTATTCTCGCGTTATCACCATTTGATAATGCGGAAATAGTTTTCGCAAAGATTTTAGCATTGTCGCTGCACATACATTGTGTGCAGCGGGAAATATTTTTTATTTACTTTAACATTGTCGCGGGGACAGCATTTGTCCCTGCGGGAAAGCTTTTTTAAATTTTCGGCAACATTATTGCATAATCGCTTGACTAACATTTGGTCAAGCGGAAAAAGTTTTTCAACTTTTTTACACTTTAACATTCTCGCTGGCTCACCATTTGAACCTGCGGAAAAATTTGTTAAGAAAAAATATCTCTGCTTCTGCAAAGATATATCCCTCTACTTATATAACCAACGCATTTTCAAAATCGTTAACCTATTTTGAGCGATTTTCTTAAAAAATTTTTACCCCTCTACTTATATAAGGACATAAAACTTAAAATCGTAAGGGTATTTTTGCCCATTTTTGCAAAAAAAGTTTAAAAAATTTTTATTTTTGCCATTTTCATATCCCAAAATCAAAATATCCCTCTACTTATATAACCAACACTTTTTTAATTTCGTGGGGCCATTTTGGCAATTTTCTTAAAAATAATTTAAAAAAATTTACACAACAAAAAAAGAAGCAAGCAAAAACTTACTTCTACTAACGAATAAGAAAACTTTTCTTTATTTTAATTTCTTTTAAAAATATTAATTTTCAACACAAAACAAAGAATAAAAAGAACAATTAGTTATATATATTAAAAGAGTGTCATCGGCAAAATGCCTTTAACACTCTTTTTTGTTTTGTTGTAAATCATTACAACTTTACTTTCAAAAAGGTTTTCTTGCCTTTTTTGACAATTATTTCTTTCTTTGTTAGGTCAATGTTTTCATTTATATTTTCAACTTTTTTATCATCAATCATAATTCCGCTTTGCTCAATAAGTCGTCTTATTTCAGACTTTGAATTAAATATTGAAAGTTGCGAAAGGAAATCGACAACATTTATCTTGCCAGAAAGTTTAATTTCTTCGGTTGGCATATTTTCATCGGCTTTACCTTTTGAGAAAAGCTCTTCGCTTGTCTTTCTCACTTTTTCAGCTTCAACTTCACCATGAACAAGTTTTGTCACTTCAAAAGCCATAAGTTTTTTGGCTTTCACAATATCTTCTTTGCACATCTTCTGAATTTCTTTGACATCAATCTTCGTGAAAAATCGAAGCAATCTTTCAACATCGGCATCAAGGCAATTTACAAAATGTTGGAAGAAATCAAACGCTGATGTTTTACTTCTTGACACCCATAAAGTGCCTTTTTCAGTTTTGCCCATTTTTATCCCTTCAGCATTTGTGAGAAGTGGACAAGTTAAGCCCATCATAAGCGGTCTTTCGGTTCCATCTTTAAAATTCATTTTTCGGCTAAGTTCTGTTCCTGCAACGATGTTTCCCCATTGGTCAGAGCCACCAATTTGCAGGACACAGCCAAATTTATCATTAAGATGAATGAAATCAAAGGCTTGCATAAGCATATATCCCATTTCCATAAAGGTCAACCCGCCTTGCTTCAATCTATTTTTGTATAAGTCTTTTTTAAGCATTTCACTCACATTAAAATTCACTCCAACACCACGAAGAAAGTCGATGTAGGTTATTGGTTTAAGCCAGTCGGCATTATCAACTATAATTGCAGGATTTTCACCTTCAAGCACGATAAACCTTTCAAGAAGTCCTTTAATTTCTTTTGCATTACGGGCAACTTCTTCCTTTGTTAGCATTTTTCTCATATCTGTCTTGTTGCTTGGATCGCCAATAAGAGCGGTTGCTCCACCAATAAGCACAATACATTTATGTCCACAATCTTGTAATATTCTTGCCATTTGAAGGCCAAAAAAGTGACCAATGTGCAGGTCATCGGCTGTTGGGTCAATGCCGATGTAAAAAGTTATAGGACCTTCACTTAAAATTCTTTTTGTTTCTTCCAAGTTCGTTGTTTGAAAAACAAATCCTCTATTCTCCAATTGCTCAAAAGCGTTATTTTTAAATCTCATAATTAACTCCTTTTTTATTTTATCAAATTTTTATTAAAAAATAAAATCGTTTTCACGCCCAAATGGGCGTATGTTCTAAAAATAAATCTTTTCATAAAAACTCCTTATAATAAAAAATCTGCCATAAGTTTTCACTCGTGGCAGAATTAAAATAAAAACTGCCACATAGCGATTTTGCTATATGACAGATGTTTTTTGAAATATTTAATTATTTGTGCTCACAAAAACTCCTACATATAGCAATCTAAATGTAGTAGTAATAATATGAGTTGTTTGCAAATAATTTTTTCATATTTTCTCCTAATATATTTTTATTATAATCATATTTTGAAAAGTTGTCAAGACTTGATACAAAATTTTTACAACTTTTAATTCAATCCAAGTGCTTTTGTTGCTCTTTTTAGAGTTTCGTTCGCCACAACTTGTGCTTGCTTTGCTCCGCTCGATAGAATTTCATCAAGTAAATTTTTATCATTAAACTTCTTAAATCTTAATTGAATTTCATTTAATAAATTTGCAACAACTTCCGCAACTTCCCTTTTAAATTCGCCATATCCTTTTCCTTTATAGCGAGCCTCAATGCTTTCAAAACTCTCATTTGTGATTTTGGATAAAATGCTCATAAGATTGGAAATTCCGGGTTGATTTTCTTCATCAAAGTGAATAGTTCCTAAACTATCTGTTTTTGCACTCATAATCTTCTTTTTGACAGTTTCAACATTATCCATAAGAAAGATTGTGCCTTTGTTGTCACCGTTGTCGGATTTGTTCATTTTTTCAAGTGGATTTTGCAAATTTAAAATCTTGTTTCCAATAGGCGCAATATAGACATCTGGCATAAGAAAAGTTTTGCCATAACGCTTATTAAATCTTTCCGCTAAATCACGAGTAAGTTCAACGTGTTGCTGTTGGTCTTTTCCGACCGGTACAATACTTGTGTTGTAAAGCAAAATATCTGCGACCATAAGAGGTGGATAAACAAAAAGTTTTAATAGCAATAAAAAAATTGTATGAGGAGAGCAACTCATACAACTTTTTAAAAATACTAAAGTTAAATTACGCCTCTGTCACAACGTATGTTATCAAATCACCTTCCATAGTTAAAGTTGAAATATATCCTTCTTTAACAAAGTTTGTGGAAAGGTCATCACTTTCAGCGGCGTTTTTTGATGGATCAAAATTCTCAAAAGTTCCACCTGTCACAACAATGCTTCCTGTTCCATTTTCATAGCACTCACCTTGTAAATTTAATGTGAACTGATAGTCTTTTTTATTATCGAGTTGTTGAATAGAGTATCTTCCACCTTTAATTTCAGCAGAACCATCTAAAACATAAACAACGCTTATATTTCCAACATATGTGCCGTCTTCAATAACAAGGTGTCCGCCACCTGAAACATCAAACGCGTAGCAGTCATTTTCTTTCGCGCGAATTGTTCCGTTGCCTCTAACGGTCAAATCTCCACCTTCTTCAACAGCGATGATAGAAAGAGTGCTAACTCCCTCTTCTCCCGGCTGTACTTCATGCCAAATGTCCTCATTGTTAGAAAGAGTTTTTCCATTCATGTCAAGCACAACTTCTCTTGTAACAACCAAGCCATCTTCAACAACGATGTCGTTTTCAAGTTTAACGATGTCGCAATTTCCAGCAAGGGCGTCAACAAGTTCCTGATATGTGGAAACGCTTTCAGTCTTTGAACCACCACAGGCAGTTGCTAAAAACATGAATGCAACAAGCATAACAGAAACAGCGAGCACCGCCCAAATTTTTCTAGATTTTGTTTTTTGCATTTTAACCTCCTTAAATTCACTCTCACCGCCATTATAAAACGGGGGGGTGGATTTGTCAACTAAATTTCAAAACTTACCACATTTTCTTTATTTATTATCGATATATTTTCAAAAATTATGTTTTTAATTTATCATGATTTAAATATTGCCTTTAAGATGATACCAAAAATAAAACTGACTGTAGCAAGAAATATTGAGCGAAGGACTAGTATACCTAGCGTCTTTTTTTGATTTTTCACATCGGTGAGATATGTCTGCCCACACTTTTTTAATGTCACACAGTTATATACCGCTTCTTTAAGTTTTTGTGGATTTTGCGGACTTGTGATTGCGTGCAAATCCGCAATAAATATATAACTTTTGTATGTGTCTTGTCTATCAACAAAATTTTTGATTGCTCCTAAATAATTTCCAAGAGTTATATTTCCGCTTGGTCTAACTCCTGTGAGCATTACTTTTTCTTTCATAATATAATCTCCTTTTTTTTGATATTAAAAATCCCGTTGATTGTTTTCCTACAAAACATACCAACGGGAAATTTAAAGATTATATTTGAAAACATTTAATCCATTTATATGTTTTGTGACGCAAAGACAAGCATTCACAAAACATTTTGCGAACGCTTTTATTTTTTGCGCCACCAAATAAATGAACTAAACATATTTACTCCTTTTGATTAAGATATTTTTATTATATCCAAATTATCTCAAAAAGTCAATATTTTTCAAAATCAATTTTCTCTTTTGTGGAGCTTTGTCTATCTTCAAAGTCAAAAAGGTTGCTTTTAAATTGTTAAGATTTAGTTTTATAATATTCGCTTGTTGGTATGTCCATAACATAAGCAAGGGTATTATCAGTTTTTATTTCAATTGCATTATAAGTTGGAGCTTCAACATATTTGCAATTTTTTGCATTTTGATATTTGTTTTTAAATTTATCAAAATCATTTACAATAAAATCACCTGCACCAAGCCAAGGCAATCTTGTTTCATCAAATTTACGGATTTTCAACAATTCAATGTTCCCAAGTTCAGTTGATATTGGTTTATTTAAACGATATGTTGTTCCTCTTTCGTTTTTCTCAATGATGTTGCCTATTTTAATTGCTTCATCATTTAAAAGCACTCTATCTTCTTCACTTCTTGGGAAAATATCCACATAATCCATACACTTTATTTCTGGGAAAGATTTAATGTCATTTTTGCACAAGTCGGCAATTTTGTGAATTATAGTTTCAATATGATTAGATTTAGTATCTCTTTCTTCAAAACTTATAGGTTGTCTCCAATTTTCACCGAAAAGAACTTGCATTATATTTTCGTATTTATCTTTAAAAGTTTCTTTTGTTTTGTCACTTAAATCATCAAAATCTTTTTGAAAGCCTTGAATGAACACACCCATATCATTTAAAGTCATTTTGCCCATAGTAAAAGACTTGAAGAAAATCATTGGAATATTGTCAAAGTGGGCAAGAATATCGGCATCGCAAACGCATAATTCTTCTATATTTTCTGCATTTTTCGAGCTTCTGTGGTGCAAAACACAATTTACAACTCTTTCTCTTTTATCTTGTGAATATTTTAAGTTAGTTAGGATTTCCTCAGCAATTTTTGCTCCATTTGTATGGTGGTCTGCTTTTGTTCCAACATTAGAAACAAGGGCAATATCGTGCAATAATGCTCCAAGTTCTACTATTTCCTTATCAGCACCATAGACACTTGCAAGTTTTAATGCTTCATCAACTACAAATTTGATATGATTATTCCAAAAATCATAACTATCAACTTTTTCAATATAATCTTGATTTCTTCTTAATAATTCATTTTTAACTTGTTCAATAATGCTCATTCCTTACTCCAAAATATAAAATGATAAAAATCTTTTATTTTTAACCTTTTTCGTGGATAGTTGTTTCTCTTTCATCAATTAAACTTTGTGCGCTATTATAAATTTTTGTCGTTTCAGGTTTAAAATAATATCCGTATCTATCATCTGTTTTTGTTGAGTTTAAATATACCACACCTTTTTCAGCGTCAGTATATGAACAAAAACATATATCTGTAGGGTATTCCTGCACTATGCCTTCTACAAGCGCATTAACCCAAACTCTAAACACATTTATTTCTCTTACATCTTTCATTTTTCTTTTCTCCTTTTAAGCTTTAAATCTTTCTTGAATTTTTTTATAGTCAATTTCTCGACTTTTTGGTATCTCTCGCCACATATTTGGATTTTTATCTCGTGGCTCTGGGGTGCAATTTTCCATTTCTCTAAAAAGAACATCATAGACTTCATCATAGTCAGCCTGCAAGAGAATTGGCGGTTCTTCTATGCCAGTCTCGGCAATTTTCTCTTTAAAGTGTTCGTGCAATCTTTTATACATCAAATGGTAGTTGCCAGAATCTGGATTTGATTGATTTAAGATTTTAATCTGTGGCAATGTAAAACATTCCTGCACGGCATCAAAAATCTTGTCATAGAAGATTTCCATATTTTCTTCTTTGTCTAACAAATCCAAAACTTCTCCGGTTATTCCCTGTGGATAAAAATCACGCAATATATTTAAGGCTTCGTCTGCCACACTGTTGGTCAAATCAATAAGTTGTGTGGCTATAACTTGCTTTCCGTATAATTCTTCGGCTTCTGTTCTTTTCATATCTTCTCCTTTTTGTTTGTATCTTCCAAACATCTTTCTGTCAGTGTTAATTTTTTATTTTTGCAATCAAGTTCGCACTCTATTCCATAGGGAATTATTGTTATTGGACTTGCGTGACCAAAGTTGACATTGTATAAAATAGGTAGGTCTGGTCGCAATTTTCCAATCACTCTTTTTAACACTTCTTTGTATTCTTCATAATATTTTTCTTCTTGTGGCTTTCCAACAATCATTCCATTTATATTTTCTATTATACCATAATCCGCCAAAGTCAAAAGCATTTTTTCAAAACACTTTGGGGTAGGCTTAACTTCGGCTGTTTCAATAAACAAAATCTTATTTTTCCATTCTTCTTTTGACGGAAAAATTTGATATCTATCGACAAAAACTTTTGTGTTTACACCTAAGTCGTGGTCGCCTTCATACCAATCATCTTCAAAATAGCCAAGCATTGAAGAAATCATTTCCAAATTTCCGCCCAAAAGTTTGCCTTTCACAGTGCCTTTTCCTTGCAAAAGTTCATATCCTTTTGTGTCTTTCTTTAAACTTTTTGTTTTGTTGATATTCTTTTCGTTCCAAGGGATAAAGTCATCACACCAATATTCACTTGGTTTAATCTCATAATTTTCACTATTCCCAAAAAGTATATCCAAAATTGCCTTTTTCTCATAGTCAAACATCTTGCCATACTCGCCAAAATTGCACATTATGTTAGGTCCATAAAAAGATACAACTCCCGCTTTGTATAACATAAAATGATTTGTTGTTGAGTCCGAAAAGCCCATAAAGATTTTAGGATTGTTCTTTATAACATCAAAGTCAATATAAGGGAGCAGGCGATAAGTTTCCTCTCCACCAATTGCACAAATTATTGCTTTGATTGACTTGTCTTTAAAGGCGTCCATCATATCTTTTGCTCTCGCCTCAGGGTGCTCAAACAAATAGGTCGAACCTTTTAAAGCATTTGGCATAGCAACAACTTTCAGTCCAAATTCTTCTTCAAGTCGTTTCTTTCCTAAAAAGTATTTGTGAATAAACTGCTTATCGCCAATCATTCCACTCGACAAACTGACAATTGCAATTTTGTCACCTTTCTTTAATCTTTCTGGTTTAATCATATTTTTGTTCCTTTTATCTGCACAAAACATCTTCATTTGTGTGAACAGTTTGCTTTTCGTGTCCGTCATAAATTTCAGCTGGCTTTGGTCCGATAATTTTTGCCTCTTTGTCATTAATCCACAAACTTGTTTCTTCTGGCAAGCAAATAAGTTTATAACCTTCTTTCAAAAGCCTTTTCACTCTTTGCTCTGTTGCAGAAATTTGTTCTTCTTCCTTTTTGTAGTGAACAAGCAAACTATATCCGTTTAACATATCAAAGCCTGTTGTATCTTGAAGATTAACAAGATTTTGGTCGCAAATGGATTTTATGCCTAAGCCATCATCTTTACAACTGTCAATGCTTCTTCCCCAAATCAAAGCACCCGCACTTGAACCCATAACCAAACCGCCATTTTCGATATATTCTTTCAAATTCTCAAATGCTGGCGTTTCTTTTAAGTATTTTAATAGTTTATATGTGTTTCCACCGCCAATGAAAACACCGCTAACTTTTTTTAATTTTTCTTTTGTGATTTGTTTAGCATCGGTAATAAGGTCAACATCGGTTATGCCAAATGGTGCCATCTCGCCTTTGAACCAATGGATACATTCTCCGCAAGGTCCGTGATTCCAAGCGAGTGGGATATACATAACCCTTCCGCCATTCACTTCTTTTGCAAAAAGTTCATAGCTTTCCTTAACATCTTCGCCACTTCCACCACCATTTAAAATCAATCTCATATTTTTTTCTCCTTTTAAATTATTTTCTTTTGTTAGGTCATAAGTGTAAAAAACTTCATCATACTCAACACCTAATTTAACGAAAGGTTGTGTATATTCATCAAGTTTTCCACCCCATTTCTCATAAATTTTTCTTGCATTATGGTTATCTTTTAAAACTCCAATAACAAACTTGGTTGCACCATTAGATTTAGCCCAATCAATAAAGGTTTGTTTTAATTTGCTACCTATTCCCAATCCTTGATAGTCTGGATGGATATATATTGCTTCTAAATCAGCATATCCCATTTTGCCAAAATGCACATAATGAGAAAGCATTCTGCCAAATACAAAGCCAACAATTTTGCCTTCACTTTCAGCAACATAAGATAAGCTCGTGTTGTCATTTTGAATACTTTTATCAAAGTTTTTTATCTTATCTTCTGCTTTGTTTTCCTTATCAATAAAAACTTCTTCTGGGAAAATATTTTTATAAGCACATCGCCAAACAGAAAGACCTAATCTAACATGTTGCTCGGCATCTTTAAGCTCAGTTTTTCTAATTTTATATTCTTTTTTCATATTTTCTCCTATAAATGTTTGATTTGTTTTATTTTACCATTTTTTAAAAGATATGCTTCACCAAAAATTTCAATTTTATCTTCTTGTTGAATAATATAACTTCTATCTGGCAATGCTATCATAGGAATTTCTTTGCTATCAGGAAGTAATATATCTTCTAACATTCTAACATTATCACTAAACACTTTCTTTTCAAAAAGTTTATAATGCGGAATGATATTTATGTTAGTCAAGCCTAATCCGTTAAGTATTCTCTTAAATGATTTATCTTTATGTTCACCTTCAACCTCTGGTATGCAATAAACTTTTTCCGCCATATTCATCGCACCACCGCTGGCACCAATAATCACACCGTTGTAATCTTTTAACAATTCTTTAAGATTGAGTTCGTTGATGAATTTATTAGCAGTTGGCAGATGCCCGCCAAACAAATTAACACAATCAGCTCGAGATATATATTCCGCTATATGTTCTTTATTTGCGTTATCCACATATATGTATTCATCAAACGGAATACCAGACATTTCAAAACTTTGTCGTGTTATTGTATTTGGGTCACCATCTCTTTTTTTATTTGGATTGCCAGAAATGATGACCATGCATTTTCTACTTGTTAAACATTTTTTCAAATTATCAAAAAAGCCATTATCGTTGTCTATAATTCTTGCCTTTCTATTGCCTTGTGCGTCCGTTTCATAAGTTGTAAAACTTGATGATAGAATAAGTGTTTTCATAATTTCTCCTTTTTAACACCACACTTTGTGTAATTTGCATAAGCTATATATTTCTCTTTATTCAATTCCATTTTAATATGAGTTTTGGTTTGTTCAGTTTCTTCAAAGCCAAGTTTAAAATCATTATCTAATGTATCGACCTGCCTAAAATGTTTTGTTTCAATGTTCTTTGCATTGCCATAAGTTTCAACCACTTTTGACCTAAAATCATCTTTCTTTCTAATATTTCATTTCTTTCTTCGACTGTAAACATAGTTAACTCCTTTGCTTACTTATCATAATGAGCGGCAAGATCATCTCTTTTTTTGTAAGCCCTGTGTGATGACCTTTAAATCTTATGCTATCTTCTTTAAATAAGATGTGTTCATAGTCATTTTTCACAACTGCGATATAGTCACCAAGCATTTCAAGTTTATCTGTTTTTGGACCAAAGAAATTATCTTTAATCAAATCCGTTGTTTTTAGCAATTCGATTTTATTTTCATACTTTTTCATTGCCTTTAAAAATTTTTCTTCACATTCTTTCTTAACAAACATTCCGGTCGCTCTTGGCTCTAAAAACATTGGTGTTTTTAAGGTTGACATAAGTTCCTTATCTTCGTAAAGTGGGATATAACTTGTTATATCTGTCTGTCCGTGGTCTGGTGTGACAACGATAAGTGTATCCGTGCTTTGATTTGCAAGTTCTTCTGTCAATTTGTTTATGGTCTTAATAATATCTTTTGCTTCTTTGCTTGCTGTTCCGTAGTTGTGCATAGTTGCGTCTGGCTCTGATAGATAACAATATACAAATTTCTTTTCATTGATTTTAACAATTTCTTTTAAAACATCAAACGCTTCTTCTACGGTTGAAAAGTTAAAATTTTTAGTGCTTGTTTGTAAGTATTTCATAAAGTCTGGGAACACAGTGTAGGCAGGAATTTTACTTTTACTAAAATATGTTTCAAAGGTCAAATAATCCTCTATTGTGGACATATCAACAGGTTCTCTCGTGTATGAATTTTGTCCAATATAAATATCCACGCAGGAATTTAACTTTTCAAAATACAAACTCCAACCAAACAAACCGTGTTGTGACGGATATGTTGCACTATACAACGATGATGTGGCATTAGTTGTTGTGGATGGGAAAACAGATGTAATAGTTTTTTTAACATTTTCTCTTAAAATAGAAGATTTTGGCAAGTTTTGTTCAAGTGGGAACATTCCAAGTCCGTCCATACAAATATAGATAACATTCTTATAATTTTTATTTAATTCGTTTTTTAAAATGTCAATTTTAGCAATATTAGACTTTACGCCAATATAATCTGCAAGAGTGGCGCTAACATTTAATATTGAATTTTTCCAATCTGGCTTAACTTCCATTTTTTACTCCTTTATAATCGACCACATTTCTGCGTCGTATAGACTGTCATCACGGCGACAGTCATATTTTCTTAATGTTCCTTCATATTGCATTCCAACTTTCGCCATAACTTTTGTGCTTGCTTTGTTCACAACATCTGCAAAGGCTTCAATTCTTTTAAAACCAATATCAAACAAGTGGTTGATGACCGCTTTCACACCTTCGCTTATATATCCCTTATTGCGATAATTTGCATTTAATTGCCATACAAGGTCAGCCATTCGGCGATAATCATCTTGCTTATATACGCTTATTCTGCCAATCATCTTATTTTCACTTTTTAAAACAACAGCCCAATCATAAAAATCTTTATTTTTATATTTCTTTTCAAGCTTGCCAGAAATATAATCAACCGCCATTTCAACACCTGTGTATTCTGGTAATCCTGCAAGATATTTTAAAACATCTTTGTCCGAAACAAGTTCATAAAGGCTCTGTGCGTCCGAAAGCAAGATAGGTCTAAGTAGTAGTCTGTCCGTTTCAATCTCAATCGTTCCCGTATGTCTAATTTCGTAGTTCATTTTCTTTTCTCCTTTTTATGATAACAAAATTTTTTATTTTTTCATAGTAATTTAAAAAACAAAAAGCACCAATCTTTTTTTCGATTGGTGCTTATAATCCTGTTATTTATATATATCTTCTTTATATTTCTACTTAAACTTATCCTTATATTCTTTTTTTATAGACTTTTTGATATATATTTAGACAATCATATTGGCACCAATGCAAAAATAATATCCGCAACCAAACACTGATACTTCGAGATTTTTAATTTGCATAGGTGTCAAATTTCTCATTATTGCTCCTTTATTAACCAAAGTATAGCATAAATAAAATCAAATTGCAATAGGTAAATGATAAATATTTACAAAAAAATTAAAAACAGACAAATAAGGACTAAATTATTAAATATAGTTTTAGGCAGTTTTAAATAGACAAATTTGCATCAAAAAAGCACATTTGATGTCAACTGATGTCAATCAACCAAAAATGTTTGACATCAATTTTGTTTTTAAAGTGTCTAAATCTCTTTATTTATAATGCTTATATAAATCAACTTTCACACCATTATAAAAACATACACTTTTCTGATAAGGTGGGGGTCGGTGGTTCGAGTCCACTCATCTCTACCAAAGGTATTGAGTGGACGGGTAAGTTCGCTCTTTTTGTTTTCCCCACCTTGCACAATGAAATTGTGCGTTTTGCAGAAATGCAAAACATCAGGGTGTTCCTGTTAGGGAGCGAAAGCGGACGCATCAATTCGTTAGAATTGATATAAGGTGGGGGTCGGTGGTTCGAGTCCACTCATCTCTACCAAAGGTATTGAGTGGACGGGTAAGTTCGCTCTTTTTGTTTTCCCCACCTTATGCTTGCCGTAGGCAAGCGCAAAGCGATGCTTTGCCAGGGTGGCACCACCCTTAACATCAATCACTCCGCCCTTGGCTCCGTTCAAAAGGTGGGGTCGGTGGCTTTTACCCTTAAATTGTCATTTAAGGGAACCCAAGTTCTCGAGTCCACTCAATCCTACCACTAAAATCCCGATTAAATCGAGGTTTTTATTATGTTTTTATAACCAGTTTTTTTGACATCATTTACTGCATTTTTTGACATCAAATATTTTTTCATTAAAATTAAGCAATAAAAAAGACCGAAAGTGTGAAATTTTTACTTTCGGTCTAATTCTATCTAAAACTATCTAAAAATGTGCTATTTGATGTCAAAATTGATGTCAAACTTTACATTTCAAAATCTTTATTCCTTTTCCTTCTGGCTTACTTTTCTTTGAGCAGTTTTTCATAGCATTACTTATACTCAAATTCAAGTTCGGTTTTGCGTTCGTATATAGTACCGACAAGTTTATCTCTCATTGACTTTTGGTGAGATTTTTTTGCATAGCAATATTTGCAGTCGTGAAAGCAAGTGTCATACTGCCCAATGTCAACTGACGGCATACAAAGGCAATTTTTGCGTTGTCCATCAAGTTTATTGTTTTTGCGTTTGACTTGAATTCCCAAATCCTTATATTTTTCAGTTAAAAGATATTCGAAAATTTCGCCATCGATGCACTTACTTGGAACAATGCCATATTTTGAATAGTCATTTTCAGCACATGCTTCGATTTGAATTCCATTTCCTTTTGCAATTTTAGAAATGGCAGATAAAATTTTATCTTTTTGATTTTCGCTTGGTTTATGTAAATTCTTATCACAACCTTTATAACTTTCAATCAAGAAACTGATTTTGCAATGTTTAGTGTGTCCTTTCAATTCCTTTGCCAAATATTCAAACTTTTCAATATGCCAATTTTCATCTATGCTTTCTGTCACTAAAATTGGGTCATAGCGCCAGATGACAGGACAAGATTTTGAAAGAATTTTAAAACTTTCAATTCTCTCTTCTAGCGGTGGAAGATTTGCTTCAATTTCTTTTGGATAGGCATTGAGAGTGTAAAGAAAATAATATTTGTAGTCTTTTAGTCTGTCAAGTTTTTCAAGCATAGGTTTTGGGTTCTTTGTCCAAAAAACGATACCTTCTAGTGTGCCAGATGTTTCAACTTTATTTTTGCCAAGTAAGTTTGTTTCAACATTCTCAATTTTTAATGGTTTGAGTGCGATTTTTGCAATTTTTTCGTGTGCAATAGGATTTGGCACCAAAACAAAGCCTTGGTCCAACTGTTTAAAAAACCAATCACTATAAAACGCAGGAATGTCTGTTCTACGACTAACACTTAAAATCATTTTTATCCTTTTTTTATATTGTTTCTATATTTTAATAGGGTATTTATAATTTTTACCTCTTTTTTTAAAAAAAACTTTTTATATCCAAAATTATAGCACAAAAATAAAAATGTGAAACATTTTCTACTATATATTTATAAATTATTTCACATCTAATTTATCATTTTTTATTTCCTTTTAACATCTTTTACTGGTCTTTTTCTTAGTCTTATATTTCTATAAAAACGTGTACTATCCTTATCTTCAACTTTAAAATCATTAACAAATCGTCCAACTTCAATGACGTAGGCATTTTCATCTTTTTCTAATGAGTATTCTTGTGGCTTTAAAATATTGAATGATTTTATTTTTTTATCGTTATAAAAATCATTTAGAGTCTCTACCACTTTCTTTAAATCCAAGATTTCTCCCGACATCTCTTCAAAGCGCCTAGAGATTTCTTTGTAAATCGCATTATTACAGCATATAAAGGCTGAATTTTGAAATTGAAGAAAATAGCTATATTCCATACTAGGGTCTAAAACTATATTTTTTATCTCGGGTGAATTTATTTTATCTTCCACCTTTTTGTATAATTTTGAGTTTTGCGACAATATATCAAGCCAACTTTCATGGCAAAGAATACAAGTCTGAATATTTAATTGGTCGTTTTTGTCAAACACCTGTCTAACATAATATTTTATACAATTTTTTTCTTCTACATCTTCAAACTTAATAGGTTTAACGACTTGAAAAATTCCATATTGCATGTTGATGCGCACCAAGTCTCCCGTCTTAAATTTAAATTCCATTACTATTCACCTTTAAGTTATTGTAACACATTTGTGCTTCTATTTGTATATTAATTTACATTTCAAAATCTGGCATATTTTCTTTATCTGCATAATCAAGTGGATTTATATCTTTAATTGCATGCCTTACATCAGCAACTTGAGTTATATCTTTTCTTGTGATTGTTTGAGATAATTTTGCACCTGTTCCAATTTTTGTTATTTTTAAAAAGTTGCCATCAAAAAGGTTGTTAAAATAATCTTCAATATCTTGAATATAGCCAAGAATATGTTCTATCGCATAATTTTTTTTTGTTATGCTAATAAATTCTTCTTCTGACTTTGAAATTGTATCAGAACAATTTTCGAACTTTCTTTGAATATCTCTTGCCCCTTTGCTTGTCAAACCAGCAATTTCGCCATCAATGTATTGAGCAAAATTTAAAAAGCATTCATCAGGTTTTGTATCTAAAAGCATTTCAGCAAATTGTTTTATGCTTAATTCTGCTACTCGTCGAAGCCTGTGCGTGACTGTGGTGTGCTCAAGTTTCTTTATTTCTTCACTTGCAAGCCCGCATCTTTCACAAACTTCTTCCCAAGAAATTTCTTTTGCGCCTTCAAAATCACCAGTGTATATGAAACCAGCTCTACTATTGTTGTTAATTCTAATTGGATATGGTCTAAACACACAATATTTTTTCACCTGCAAGCTATAATCAGTGGCATGAATATCTTTCAACGCTTGTGCAGGGGAGCAATCTCTTGAAGTTGTGTTAGGGTAATTTGCACTATTGTTTAAGCCTAGAGCATCACCTTGTGAAAGTTCAACGAGAATGTTTTCACTTCCATTAAAAGGGAAAATTCCATTATAAATCATTGGGAAAAATGTTTTTGAATTGACAATTTTAATTAGTCCATTTTTCTGCAATTCCAAAAACCTTTCATCATCACGCACCAAAACATCTTTTCGCATTATCTTATCAACAAGGGCAGCACCAGCACCACTAAATGTGCTTCCAGATTTAATTGTTTCAATTTCCTGCTCTTTATGTCTGTCCGATATTACTGCAGCAGTGTCGGCGATATAAATTTTCCTGCCATTTAAAATGTCTTTATACTCAGTAATTTCTTGCAATAGTCTTTCATAATCAATTATTGCACTTTCACCAATCACTAAATATGGAATATTTTTATTTACAAAACCGATGGGGATATGTTTTGTTATTACTTTTCGCCCATCATCAAAAACAAAACTATGCCCAGCATTTGGGGCGTTGTTATTTACGCAAACCTGAATATTTAATTGTGGGTCTAGTGCAAGTTCCCCGCAGAATTTACCTTTTCCGCAAGACCCCCACATTCCATCATAAACTATATGAATTTCCCCATTAAACTTTGTTTTCATAGTAAGATTATATAATATTTTACCCTGTAAGTCAATATCGGTTTTATCTTAAACTTTTCCCAAGCTGGTATGCCTTACTCATATAGATAGAGCGGGCGGTCATTCCTGGCGTCTCACAACCACGACCTAAAATCATTCCTTGGTCTTTAAGATTGAGATAGCGAACAAGTGTTTTGTAGTGGCTCTCGAGTGCATCAAATGTCCAGCTATCTCTGTTCCACGCAACTGCAAGTAGAGCAGATTTCATATGTTTGCTTTGAAGGGAGCTGTTGAAAGAACAAAATCTATCGACAACTTTTTTAAGGTTGAGCAGACATTCCGTAATAGTAAAACGGGGTGGCGAAAACAAGCATATCCGCACTTAAAATTTCCTGTTTTATCATTTTCATATCATCTTTTTTGACACATGGACCATTATATCCACAAGCCACACAACCACCACAAACACCCACATTTGCGTGTGCAACGTCAAGCATAACCACCTGATGACCGGCTTCAACCGCGCCCTTTTCAAACTCCTTTGCAATTAAATTTGTTGAGCCATTTTTGTTTGGACTTCCAATTAAAACAACAATTTTCATGATTTCTCCTTTTTTAGAAGTATAAAACATGGAGTTAACTTTAAGTCAAGCATTTAAAATGGTTTTTACAAATATTGTTTGCGTTCTGAATTTTTACGGTATTAATTTTATCATATAATATCTTTTAATCTCTATACCAACCAAACAAGCTTCTTCCTTCATCAAGTTTTTTAAGCTTGACCATATCGCTATCAGTATTCTGTCGCTATGCACAGTTCGTTATTTTTGTGTTTGTTCTAATGATAATTTTCCTTTTTGTACTATTTATTTTAGCATTTATCATTTATTTAAGCTTTATAAGATAAAAGGTTGTTTTACTAGTTTTGTTTGCTATATTTTTTGAAATTAAAAATAGATTATTTTCTATGCCTGCCTTTTCGCTACAAATATTGGGGAAATAAATCCAGCCCAATTATAAATAGTTTATTAAAAATTTAGTTGCTTAAAACGATAAATATATGTTAGTATATAACCAAGGAGGGGAATATGGTAATAAAAAAGAAAAGATTTATCACACTGGCTTTGTCAGTTTGTGTTGGAGCGCTAGCAATGGTGGGCTTGACAGCGTGCGGTGGAAAGTCTGGTAGCAATCAACATTATGCTCAAGATTTTTATGCAATGTCGGCAATATCGAGCTTTAACTTTTTGCAAAATAGCGAAGGCTCTCAAAGTACTGCAGTCGCACAGGTGCAAAGACCAACAGGAATGCAAGAGGGTGATGTGCAAAACATCGCAGGATACATGGGAATGTTCCAGGATATGCTTGCAAGTGATACAACCGATTATTATACTAACGGCACGGTAGACGCTAACGATCAATATGCTGGAGTGTATAATTTTAAAATGACTTTAACCGTTCCTTCACTAGACGGAGGACAACAAAGCTTTAGTATGTATTACAACGAGGTATACACAAATACTGAAGAGGAAATAGACGATAATGAGCTTGAGCTTGAGATAGACACCACTTTAAGGGGTATTATTATAAGTGGCGAGGATGTTTTTAATGTTGTAGGTCAGCGAGAATACGAAAAAGAGGGCAGAGAAGAGGAAATCTCTATTGAGTTTAGAGCGTATATCAACAATACTGACTACATTTTAATTGAGCACGAGATGGAAGACGGCGAGGTTGAGTATCAATATACAATATTCCAAAATGGACAGAGAAGCGTGACTGAGGTTGAGTTTGAAAATGAACGTAACGAGAAAAAGCTCGAGCTTGAGTTTGTTACAAGTTCTCAAACAAGCCAAAGCAAGCTAAAGTATGAAATAGTGCAGGCACCAAGCAATGAAAATGTATTTAATGTCAGAGTAAAGAGTGCAACAGATGGCGTTGCAACAGGCGAGACCTTTACTATTACTGTAACAAGCGAAGGGTACTTGTTTAACTACTCTAACGGCTCGTCTGAAGTGGTAGCTTTTTAAAAAAATATTGATAATTTAAAATCAAAAACCCGATATGTTTAAGCTAAACCTTAATCGTCAAATATTGACATTATAAAAGAAATTGACTATAATTGCTTAAAACGGGGATACAATGATAAAGAAATTATACGCCAAGATTTTTAAACTAGCTGATAGAAATATTGTGAAGAAAAGGTTGTCGTCAGGCTTAAAAACTCCAAGTTATTTAAAGGAAGAGCTTGACATCGTCTATGGTGGCGATAGCGAGAGAAATAGAGTTGATATCTATTATCTTAAAAAATATAGCCACAAGAAACTGCCAACCATAATAAATATACATGGTGGCGGTTATGTCGCTGGGTCAAAGGAGAATTTGTCTGAATACTCAAGGAAGCTTGCCGAGCAGGGCTACTTTGTGCTTAACATGGAGTACACCTTGTCAGAGCAAGAGGGCTTCCCAAAACCTGTCTTTGAGGTCTTTGACCTTTTCCAATTTCTAGAGAAGAATAAAGACATAGAGGAGCATATAGATTATGACCACCTCTTTTTAGCTGGAGACAGTGCAGGCGGACATATTGCAAGCACTGTTGCAAATATCCAGTGTAACCCGTCAGTAAAAGAACACTTTAGGGTGAACGGAGGACCTAAAATAAGCGGTCTAATTTTAAACAGCCCTGTATTTGGAGCCTTTCGTTTTGGCAATCTTCCGATAATAAAGAGGGACTTTGAAGAGATTGTCTTTGGCAAGTATGCGGGGAGCAAACTACAAAGTTATTGTCAAAATTTAGATATTTTGACTGACAAATTCCCGCCAACAATAATATTCTCGGCAAACAACGATTTTATAAGAATACATGACATTATCTTTTGCAGAAAAGCAGAGGAATTAGGACTTGACGTGCAAAGTTATAACTTTGTCACCGGCAAGCACTTGGGGCATGACTTTATAATATATAATTTGTCTGATAAAGAGGGGTTGTTTGCTCTAGAAAAAATAAAAGCATTTATCAGCGATGTAATAAATGATACTCTTCCAAAGGGCGTTATCAAAGAAAACGTTAACCTAAGGAAAAAGCCTAAAACTAACGTAGAGGTAGTTGACGAGGCTAGAAACGATATAGAAGAAAATAAAAAATAGTAATAAAAGCATTATTGCTATTTTTTGTTTTCAATGTGTGTTATTAAAAAACTTGCCATGCGGTTGTTATAATTGCAAGAAGAAGTATGGCAAACGCAATGACTTTTGTGATTATATATTTTGTATGATTGTCATTTTTTGCCCGTGCGCGTTTGTATTTTGGCGTTGATAAAAAGGCAAAGATAGCATAACTTATAACGCCGATAAAACTTGGAATTAAAAAGTATGGGATGTCGGTTAGGTAAGAAACAAGCGCGAAAATTAATGTCACGATAAAACTTGCAAGCGCGACATAATAGCATTTTCTTGCGACTTGCTCTTCTAAAAGTCTTTTATTTTCAATATCCTCATCACTTATAAGCTGGTCAAGCGTCATATGAAATGTATTTGCTATAAGCTTTAAACTTTCAATATTAGGATAGCCTTTGTCAGTCTCCCACTTTGAAATTGCCGTTCTTGTAACATAAAGCTTGCTAGCCAGCTGGTCTTGAGTTAAATTATTGTCCTTGCGTAATTTTTTTAATTTTTCACTAAATTTCATTTTTCTGCCTCCACAAGTATTATACCACAAGACTGGTAACTTTTTCCGACACTATCCGTCACATTTGCAATAGCGCTATAATTTTACAAGCCCTGCTTGATAATTTGCAAACCCAAATAGTTTTTTATTATTATATCATAAACAAAAAATATCCAAATATATTTTTAAGCGTAATCTTTTATTTATCTTTGACAATATTTTGGGCAAGTGGTATAATAAAAATATGGGAAACGTAAAGATTTCAGTATTAAATGACGATAGATGTTTTAACGACCTTTTTAAACATTGTCATGGACTTTCGCTTTTTGTAGAGACAGAGCATGCAAAAGTCTTGTTTGACGTTGGACAGGATGACTCATATTTTCATAATGCAAAGACGCTTGGCCTCAATCTAGACGAGGCGAAATGTCTTGTATTGAGCCATGGTCACTATGACCATAGTGATGGGCTTGTTTATCTAAAGGAGGGTAGCAAAATTATATGCCATCCAAATTGTACTATATGGCGTAGGGCGAAAAAGACAGGCAAGTATAATGGGCTGCCTTACAGCAAAGAGGACTTTACGTCAAGGTTTGATGTGACCTTTTCAAAGGAGCCTGTTAAAATCAGTGAAGATATTTATTTTTTAGGTCAAATTGAGAGAAAGACCGACTTTGAGTGTAAAGAGTTTCCATCTACCATAGAGGACGGCTCAGACGATATAGCACTAGACGATACCGGCATTGCAATAAAAACCTCACGCGGACTTATTGTTATCTCAGGTTGTGGCCATAGCGGTATTTGTAACACTGTGGAGCAGGCTAGAAAGGTCACTGGTTGCAAGGAAGTTTTAGCAGTCCTTGGCGGTTTTCACCTAAAGACCATCAATAATCAAGTAGAAAAGACTATAGAATACTTTGAAAAAATAAAGGTCAAAGAGTTATATCTTGGTCATTGTACGTCTGACGAGGTTTGTGATTACTTCAAACAAAAGCTTAACGGTAGCATGAAAGTAGAGTTTTTGTTTGCCGGACTTGTCATTAAATTTTAGTATAATTTTTTTATGTTATTTTTTACGAATTTATTATCAAAATTAAATTTATTTTATTATATTTTGACATAATAAATGTAAATATGTTAAAATCTTAAAAGCCTAGGAGAAAGATGAATTACATAATTTTTGCAGTTACTATAGTTTTGTTTATCTCTCTTTATTTTATCTTTAGAAAGTTTATAAGCAAAAAATTAGTTATAGTTAAAAAATGCCTTGCACTTTTTTTGGCATTATGCTTTTTTATTAGATACTTTGCTGGCGACAGCCTTTTAAATGGAGTGGTAGGATTAAATGAGGGCAATCCTTTTTCGTCATCTTTTCTCTGCTTTATGGTCGCCCTGCAGTCTTGGCTATCTATAGCCTCAGTAGTTATAATAATACTGCAACCTTTCTTTAAATATAAAATTTTAAAATACTATGCTAAAACCTTTTGCCTTATAGTAAATATAGTAAATACTATTCTTCTTTCAAATATTGCCTATTCTTTTACTGGTACATATGAGATAACACTTTGTGGAGCTTTTCTATCAATAGAGGTTGCATTGTCTTTGCTTTATAGCCTTTATTTGTTTTTGACTGACCATTATTTTAAAATGCCAAAGAAAGAACTTATTGAAATGCTTATAGCTCTGCCTATAATTCTTATTCTTTCAGTACCACCATACCTGCCTCAAGCTCTATTTGGCAACTTTGCCTCGCAAAACATGAAAGATTTTTCACTGTACCACCGAATTTATCTTTATCTTGCAATGATTTTCTTAATAGGTATGTATTTTCTTCTCAAGAGGATTAAAGATAGAGAATATATCCGCATGGCACTATTGTATATATCGCTTGTCACCCTGATATCCTATTGCTATAACTATGATTTTGCTATTTTTATAGAACCTACTCGCTGGCCATTACATCTATGCAATACGGCAATGTTTATAATACCGCTATGCCTGATTTTCCGCATGGATAAACTTTTCTATTTTACACTTTTTATAAATGTGCTTGGCGCTTTTCTTGCAATGCTCATGCCAAACTATAATGACAATTTTGGTTTCTTTACGCCAAACGTTGTTAGATTTTGGATAAATCACTCAATGGCGTTTGCAATGCCTGTACTTATCATACTGCTTGGAATATATCGCAGACCAAGACTAAGAGAGTTTAAATATTCCATGGTTGGATTTTTAATATATTTTCTGCTAGTGCTTGTAATTAATGCCTGGTTTGAAAACTATGACACGTCAGTTGACTTTTTCTTTTTAAATTCTGATTTTATAGTCTCAAAACTAGGGCAGTGGGCAGAAAACACAATGAATAATGTTTGGAACATTAAAATCGGCTCGCTGACATTTACCTTTTATCCGCTCTATCAATTCCTATTTTTTGTGGTTTACGTAATCTTAGGGCTTGGCATGTGGTTTTTATATGTTTGGATATTTACCTTTCAAGACTTTTACACCGCGCTTGCCGAGAAAAATAGAAAGATTAAACTAGACGAAAATATCTTGTGTTTAAAGTATAATCAAAAGGAGGTTAATGCTTGTATGAATGAAGAAAGCGTCAATAAACTTGTAGTTAAAAATGCCTATAAACGCTATGGAAACAACAAACGATATTCGCTTACCAATGCCTCATTTGAGGTCAACGCTGGAGAGATACTGGGCTTTTTAGGTCCAAATGGCGCAGGCAAAAGTACGCTTATAAAATGTATTGTAGGCGTGCAACCTCTTAGCAAGGGTAGCATTGAAATTAATGGTTATGATATAGAAAAACAGCCACTCAAAGCAAAAGAGCAGTTCGGCTTTGTGCCAGACCATTACGCGCTCTATGAAAACCTGACAGGTAGAGAATATATCAACTATATAGCCGATATCTATGGCGTCAGCCAAGAGGACAGGCAAGAGCGCATAGAAAAATACATAACCCTTTTAAATCTAAAAGACGCCTTTGACGACAAAATACGCACATACAGTCATGGTATGAAACAAAAGATAGCCATTATATCAGCGCTTGTACATAATCCAAAGCTATGGATACTTGACGAGCCTCTCACAGGGCTTGACCCAAACTCTATTTTTGAAGTCAAGGAGTGTATGAAAGAACATGCAAAGAATGGCAATATAGTATTTTTTTCAAGCCACATTATAGATATTGTGGAGAAACTTTGCGATAGAATTATAATAGTAAAAAATGGGCACATAGTTGACAGCACCACTTTAAAAGAACTTAAGAAAAAGAAACTCAGCCTTGAAAAATATTATCTAGATATTATTGATAGAGAAGAGGAGAAGAGCGAGGACTCTATTGTTGTAGAAGAAGAGCTGCCTACAAAAGAGCCAGAAAGCAAATTTTTTGAAGAAAAAGAGGGCTGGCTTAAAAAACTAAAGAAAAAAAGAAAGAATAAAAAACTGAAAGAGAAGGATAAAGAGCCTTTAAAAGCTGAAGAAAATAAGGATAGCAAAGAAGGAGATAAAAAATAAAAGTCAATGGATCAATTTAAAACGCTTGTAATAATGCAATTAAAAGAGAAGATAGATTTGTCCTTTTTAAAAAGCAAGAAACAACTGCTTTTTAAAGTTATTTTTGCACTCCTTGGTTTTGTTGCGATAACCGCACTTGCCTATGTCGTACTATATATTTTCCAAAGATTAAATATATTTTCTGCAATAAATCACCTGCCACTTAGTCTTATGAGCGTTATATTTTTTATAATGTTTTTGTTTAGCCTGTTTACCTGTATGGTTGGCTTAAGTAAAACGTTATATTATGCCAAAGACAATCAAATATTTCTTACCTATCCAGTAAACTCTAGCACACTCTTTTTGTCAAAACTTGTTGTATATTACATTAATGAGGTTAAAAGAAGTTTTACCTTTGTTGTGCCAATATTTTTCGCCTATGGAATGTTATCAGGACTGCCTGCTTACTATTATCTCTGGTTAATCGTCATGATAACAATCTATACTCTTATACCTGTGCTTATTGGCGCTCTTCTCTCACTACCTGTCAACTTTATAATGAGGTTTTTAAATAGATATCCTGTTATAAAATATATTCTTTTGCTAGCCATTCTTGCACTTATAATAACTATGGTCGTCTTCGCACTAACCGCCATCCCTGAAGATATCAATCTAATACAAAGTTGGCGCTCTATATCTCAAGCAATTAGAGAGTTTTTAGCCTGGTTTAGCGATAAGTTTTTCATTTTCTATGCATTTATAATCTTTTTATGCGGACAATATGAGAACTTAAGAGTCAACTTTTTTACCGAATACTCATATATCGTCTTACTAGTCATGTTAGCGGTAATTGCTGTGCTTGTACTACTTAACTTCTTAATCTCTCGACCGCTATATCTCAAAATGGCGTCACGTCAATTTGAGTTTGATAAAAACTTTCGCAAGAAAAGCAAGCCTAACTATAGCTACAACGGCTTTTTCTCAAGTTGTTTGTATGAAAGTAAAAAATCAATAAGAAACCCTAGCGTTCTAACGGTAACTACTGCAACAGCAATCATAGCGCCAATTGCTATACTACTATTAAATACCATTTATTCTGCAATTAATACAAGACTAATGGGCGATTATCTTACTATATCTTTTAATATTTTGGTTATCTTGCTATTTATCCTTGCCCACAATATCAGCGTTTCTTACATATTTAGCAGAGATGGACGGGCGAATGTACTTAATAAAACTAAGCCTAAAAAGCCACTACAAATTTTGCTACCATATCTATTTTATAACTTTGTAACAAGCACCCTTATTTTAATAGTTACAAGCTCGATATTCTTGTCAAGCTCAAGACTTGGTGCAAATGGAATATTAATCTTCTTTATTTTGTGGTTTATAATGCTTGCACATCTGCTTTGGAGCGCTGAGTTTGACTTTCTTCATCCAAAGGGTGATAAATACGCGCTTGAGGGCTCTGCCACAGTAAATTCTAATGAAGTTAAATCAACCATTCTAGCCTTTGCGTTAAGCTTAATTTTCTTCGGACTTGTATTATTCTTTTTAATGGACGGACTTGGTGGCGTCTGGATTAAACTTTTTGTGCTTAGCCTAGCTTTTTTACTGCTTAGGATATATTTGTTCTACTACAAGACAAAGGTCTTATACAAGGAGATTTAAATGAAAAAGTCGGTAATATTTTTGATAGCAGTGCTTTATCTAATATCAATTGTAGTCGTTTCATTCTTTGGGCTACAAATTTCTGTCGACCAATTTCAAGTGTATATGACCTCACTTAGCATTACAAGCTATGACCAACTGGTCAATCAAAACAAATATCTGACCATCAATTTTAATGACTCAGAGGGCTATGCAAGTGTTGTTATAGAGTACGACTATGCACCGTCAAATGCCTCTTATCCTGACGGAGTAAGTTTTTCGCTTATAAACAACACATACACAAATGAAGAGGGAGAAACCGCCTATTACGCACAGGTCTCAGTGACAGGCGAGGTGGTGTTCTACTCAAGACGTACAGTAAGGCTTACTATAACAAGCACGGACGGCTCTAAGCTGTCAGATAGTGTTACAATAGTGTGTAGATAGTAACATTATAAAATTTTTTTGAGAATTGTTGGTTATTTGTTTAGATTTTTACAAATAATATGTTACAATAATTAAAGTTAAAAGGAGAAAATATGAAAAAGACACTATTATCTTTGGCTTGCGTTTGCATGCTAACCTTAGTTGGAGTTCTAACTGTCGGCTGTGGCAAAAAGGACCCTGAGGCTATTGAGAGCTACAATGTAAACAATTTGCCAAGTTATTATCATGTTACAGATACTGTAAACTTTAGTGACGTAACTGTCGATGTTGTCTATGACAATGAAGATAGCGAGACTTTGACAGTAAAGGAGATTGACGTTCCAGTAGAAAACGCGCAAGAGAATACTCAGTTTATTATCTACACTGACGGACTTTCTTCTATGCCAGCAGGAGAGCTTACAATAGGAAGTTACAATATAACCTGCGTGGTTCTTGGCTTTGACGGGGAGCTAACTCTCGGAACAATTACCGTATCTGACAATCAAAACCTTATCTATGATGTTATAAACTTTTTCGAGCCTCAATTTGTTTCTACATACAACAATAACATATCAGCAACAGGCGCCGAGGACTCTTTCTATAACACAACCGAAGTCTACACAATAGGCGATGATAATGGTTTTAGGTTTAAACCTGACGTTACTTTTAGCGAGAAAAGTACTGGTCAGTTTATAGTGCCAACAAACTATAATGTTGACGCTGAGGTATATATGCTCGGCGACAATACAAGAGCTAGCGTGACAGATGATGACAGCTACTATGTATTTGATAACTTTGAGTTTGATTTTACTGAGAAAGCGATTGGCAATACTTTTGAGATTTCCATGACAATGACCGACTTTGATAAATATCTTGACGGAACTACAATTGACCCAATTACCTTTACTTTTAAGGTTGAGGATGGCTGGAATGCCTATGACGCGCTCGACCTTGCCAGAATAAACATCACAGATGTAGACCCAACAGGCTATGCAAGAGCAACATCTCAAGCTATCTTCCCAGGCGCTAGCGGTTATGAGTCAAGAAGTTTTTACACAATTTGGGAAGAGTATCTTCAAGACAAAATTGGCGGAGATTTATCAGCTATCAACGGAATATATTTCCATAGCAATATTTCGGTGACAACAACTGACCTTCCAGAAATATTCTTCATCTCTCCAGAGGAAAGTTCTTACGCTCAAGGCTCTCTTCGTGACTTTACCTTCTTATACTCTCACCTACTTGACGATGATTTTACTATTAACGGCAACTATTTTATGCTTAATTTAAGCGATATCCCAGTAGGTCTATCAAATACAAGAAAGGATGGATTTGTCTACACCAGTCTTAACGACCACGATGCAGGGCACTCTACAGTATTTGCCTTTAGCGGGCTATTAGACAACTCGTCAACTCACACAGCAACGATTAAGAATATTAATACCATCGGCAATACTGGCAATGTACTTTCTGCCGGTGAAGGCACAGACCAAAACGAGCTTCTTACAGCATCTGGCGGACTTATCTTTGTAAAATCAATACATGGAACAACATATATTGACAATTGTATCGCAAAAGAATACCTTATTGCATGGTTCCCAGAGAGCACACAGTTTAACGATGTAGGCAATATGCATTTAGACTATGTAAAGACATATGACTGCTTCAATTCTGCTTTCTTCTCATTTGCATCTGACGATAATACCATACAAAACTCTGAGTTTAAACGTTTTGGTGGTCCTGCAATCCTTCTTGTTAGCGACGCTGACCAGGCACAAGATGACAATGTTTCAGAAGAAGATATTCGCTACGGTGGCGTAACAGTGGACGAAAATACAATAATTGAAAATTACGTTGCAGGTAACGAAGCTTGGTTTGCAATGCAGACAGGCGCATCTCAAATCGCTACACAGCTGATAGGACTTGATGCAGTGCTGAATGCTTATCAAAACACTATGCTTTACGAGCGCGAGGTTAATGGCTCTACTAACGATTATATCAACCTAATTTGTCTTATCATGGATCAAGGATATTTAGGCGGAGAAGATCACGTGTATGGCGACTTTGCTTGGGGTGAAACTGGCGCAGACAACGTACCATTCTCTACCTATAGCACTATCGTTGATCAAGCTTTAACTGCTGGTGGAAATCGGGCACCAATATTTATGACAAACGCAGGCGATGCATCATTATTTAATGGAAGCAATCTTACTTTCTTAAATGATGCTGGTACGGCTAATCACTTAGATGGCGACCTATTATACTTTGTTTATCCTATAAACGCATCATGCCAAGTAGGCGCTGTGCTTGGACTTGAGTCGCTCCAAACCGCATAACATAAAATTAAAAGCAGGACAAAAACCTCTATTTAGCTAAAAAAAGATGGAAATTACTCCTGCTTTTTTGTATTACTTTTTTAATTTACTTTGTAAATATTTGAAAATTAATTATAATATTCTTATAAATCTATTTTGGAGGGAATATGGATAAAAAATTTGAGCCACTTTTCACACCTTGGAAGATTGGCAATGTTGAAATTAAAAATAGGATTGTACTTTGTCCTATGGGCGGAACATCACTGTTTGGCTGGATGGAACCTCATCACTTTGATAGGGACGCTGCCGACTTTTTTATGGACCTTGCAAAGAACAATGTTGGTCTTATAATACCTGGTATTGCACCTTTAAAAAATTTGATAGGTGGACAGTGGCTTTATAAAAGTAAAAAATCATTTAAAAAATTAAAACCATATATGGAGGAGTTGCACAAGACGGGTGCTAAATTGTTTGTGCAGTTGACGGCTGGCTTTGGTAGAAGCTTTTCCATACCAAACGCACTTGTTCCAATGCTTAAACACAGAGCACTAAATGCACTTGTTAAACCTATCATTGACGTACAATATCTTTGTGCATCACCAAGCAAATTGCCATCAAGGTGGGCGGAGGGTGTTTTAACACGTGCCGTAACCAAAAAAGAAATACAAAAGATGATAGAGGCTTTTGCGAAAACTGCTAAGATGTGCAAGGAGGCAGGCGTTGATGGCGTTGAGGTTCACGCTGTGCATGAAGGCTACCTTCTTGACCAATTTACTACTAAATACACAAACAATCGTACCGATGAGTATGGCGGGAGTTTTGAAAATCGCTACCGTTTCCCAGTAGAAGTTGTAAAGGCTATCAAAGCTGAGTGCGGTAGTGACTATCCTGTTTCGCTAAGATACTCGGCAGTAAGCAAAACAAAAGGTTTCTATCAAGGCGCTCTTCCTGGCGAGGAATATACCGAGGTCGGAAGAGATATGGAGGAGAGTATCAAGGCAGCACGTTATCTTCAAGAGGCGGGCTATGATATGCTCAACGCAGATAATGGCACCTATGACGCTTGGTACTGGGCACATCCACCTGAGTATATGCCTGAAAACTGCAACTTAGAAGATGTCAAAAAGGTTAAGAAGGCGGTGGATATCCCTGTTGTTTGCGCTGGTAGAATGGAACCTGGCGTAGCCGCTAAAGCAATAAAAGCGGGCGATATTGATGCTATGGGCGTTGCTAGGCAGTTCTTGACCGACCATCACTGGGTAACCAAACTTATGGAAGATAGGCTTGAGGATATCATGCCTTGTATTTGTTGCCATAATGGTTGTTTCCCAATCTCTCATTACAAGGGGGTAGCGAATGCTGGTTCTATGAATGACACAAAGCATATGTCGCGCTGTGCAATAAATCCAGAGACCATGCAAAATCATAAATTTGATATTATCCCAGCTAAAAAGAAAAAGACTGTTGCGGTAATCGGTGGCGGAGTTGGCGGAATGGAAGTTGCACGTATTGCCACCTTAAGAGGTCATAAGGTTACAATTTATGAAAAGACTGATAGACTTGGTGGCGTATTTATACCTGCATCCATGCCAAGTTTTAAAGAAAAGGATAAAATGCTCCTCGACTGGTACCGCAGACAGATTGACAAACTAAATATAGAGGTAAAGTACAATAGCGAAATTACCAACCTTAAAGATATTGTCGCCGATGAAATCGTTATTGCAACTGGCTCAAAACCTAAAAAATTGCCTATAAGCGGAGTAGAAAAAGCTATTGAGGCAATAGATTATCTCAACGGCAAAGAAGTTGGTGAAAATGTGGTTATCATCGGTGGCGGTTTAAGCGGTTGCGAAATTGCCTATGAGCTTTTCTTAAAAGGTAAACATCCAATAATTGTTGAGGCGCAAAATGACCTTATGATTGCAAATGGTCTCTGCCTTGCAAACTCTTCATATTTGCGCGACTACTTTAAGTATAAAAATGTGCCAGTTTATCTTGAAAGCAGAGTTTTAGAGATAAAAGACGAAAGCGTGCTAATAGAAGACAAAGATAAAAACAAAGTTGAGATTAAAGCGGACAGCGTGATAACTGCAATAGGCTATAATCCAGCGCCAATTGCAAAACCTTCAAAACACGTTCACATAGTAGGTGACGCGCTCTCAGTTGGCAATTTAAGAACTGTAGTTTGGCGTGCGTGGAAAGTCGCTGAAAAGATATAATTTACAGGCTACATTAAAACGTCGCGACCGAAAAATTAAAAATAATTTTTCTTGCTGCGTTGCGTCAAAAACTACGCTTATGCAAGTTTTGCTAATGCAAAACATTTGCGGAAACGCTCGCTTTTTCCTTATCCCCAAAAATGTCAAGCATTTTCGGGGACCTCTAGAAAGTGGCTAAGCCACTCCGAGCACAAGCCTACGCTCGTTTTTCTGCAGCCTGATAAGTTGTTTTATATTAATAAAAAATGCTTAAATTACAATAAAAATCACGTAAAAATTGATAAAATTACAAAAAATCAGCCGTTAATAGCTGATTTTTTGTAATAATTTTTCTTTATATAAATTAAATACTAAAATATAATAAATACAACTTAAAATTTTAATTTTTTATTAAATCTTTTTTAATTTGCTTGACTTGGAGTTTACTCCAAGTTTTATAATATTAACATAGGAGGATAAAATATGACTATCAAAGAGGTAAGCGAAAAATATTCGATTGCCGAAGATACTTTAAGATATTACGAAAAAGTCGGGTTAATTCGTCCGGTTACTAGAAAAAACGGTATAAGACAATATGGCGAGGCGGAGATTGCAAACATTGAGTTTGTCAAATGTATGCGAAGTGCTGGACTTCCTATTAAAATCCTTGCCCAGTATCTAAAGCTACTTGACGAAGGCGAAAGCACTAAAGAGGAGCGTCTCAAATTGTTGAAGGACCAAAGAAACAATTTGGCTCAGAAGGCAGACGAGCTTAAAAAAGCTATTGACAGACTAGACTATAAAATAAATTTACTTTATGAAAATGGGAATAATAAGTTAAAAGGAGATACAAGATGAAAAAACAAACTGCAGGAAGAGATAATTTAGGGGACTTAGCGCCTAAGTTTGCCCAGCTTAATGACGATGTGTTATTTGGAGAGGTTTGGGCGCGCGAGGATAAACTTTCTCTTCGCGACCGAAGCATGATTACAGTTACCGCTCTTATGAGCAAGGGAATTTTGATAACTCTTTAAAATCGCACCTTACAAATGCAAAGAATAACGGAGTTACCAAGGAAGAGATGATTGAAATGATAACGCACCTTGCTTTCTATGTTGGCTGGCCTAATGCATGGGCAGTTTTTCCAATGGTGAGAGAGGTATATGCAGATAGCAAGGCAAATAACTCGGACTCACTATTCGGGCTTGGCGAGCCTAATGTCAACTTTGCCAAGTATTTTAAAGGCAATAGCTACCTTAAAATGCTAAATACCAACTTAACGTTAATCTTGACGATTACGATGTAATTGTGTTAGGTTCGCCTGTTTGGTGGTATACAATTGCGCCTCCTGTTAGGACATTATTAAAAGAGCATGACTTTACAGGCAAAATAGTTATACCTTTTGCTACCAATGCCGGCTGGCTGGGCTCAACTTTTAAAGAGATAAAAAGCCTATGCAAGGGTAATGTTAAAAATGAACTTAGCATAGAATTTTCTACAGACGGCGAAAGCCTAGCAACCAAAGAAAGTGTAATAGACAAATGGCTTGAAAATATAAAAAATCTTAAGTAAAAATAAATAATTTTATTTTAAACAAAAATATTGTTTAATTAATTAAAAAAGACGGAAAATAGATAATAAATCTGTAAATCCGTCTTTTTTTGTATTATATTAATAATTTTTTATATTTTTTTAATAATTTTTTATTAATTTATTTTATTAATTAAAGAAATAATCTGTTGTCATATCAAGATAATTTTCTCCAGAATAATTTGGGTATTTATTTTTTACAATTGTTTTAAATTCTTTACCATTTTTTGAGGCTTTTGCAATAGCTTTTAAATCTTCTAGATAAGCAATCTATTGTCATAGAAGCAAGGGCTTTCAATTACAACCACTTTGCCATTTTTCTCGACAATAAATACCTCGTCAGCAAGCGGGTCATTTGTTTTGTAGGCGTGTAATTTTATCTCTCCGAAGTCATAAAGCTCTATCTCTCCCTTTTGTAATTTAATTTGTTTTAACTCTTTCATATTCTTTTCTCCTTTTAAACAAACATTGTTGACTTTTCTGTTTGTCAGTGGTATTATAGCATGTATACTTACTAAAAGTGCATATGCGCATTTTTGTAACCTAAGTATCTTTTTGTAAGTAAGTATATTAAGGAGGATTTATGCTAAGAAAAGAAGAATTGCCGGAGTGCCCAGTAGCGACAACGGTCGGACTTATTGGGAATAAATGGAAACCACTTATTTTGCGCGACCTTATGCAGGGGAAGGTAAGATACAAAAACTTGCAGTACGGGATAGACGGAATTAGCCCTAAAGTGTTAACTGAAAATTTAAAACAAATGGAAGAGGACGGCATAATAAAGCGCGAGGTTTATGCCGAAGTACCATTGAGGGTAGAGTATTCTTTGACAGAACTAGGCGAAAAAATGCGCCCCATAATAAACGCCCTTGCAGATTTCGGAAAAGAGTATAAAAAACATGCAAAATAAAAAATATTTTTAAATAAAAAATAATTAAATAAAATTTATTAAAACATAAATAAAAAATAATTAAATAAAATTTATTAAAACCTAAATAAAAATACATAATATATTTTTTCTTATTGCTTTTAATATTTTTATAAATCTTTAATTGTTTTTAAGTGTGTATTTATAGCCATAATATATTGACAATATTTATAAAGAAAAGTATAATATAAGAAAAAATAGCAAACCTAAGAAAAGGGCTGAAGAATAAAGGAGTTATTATGAAAAAGGTTATTACTTGGCTTGGCGTTATTATTGCAGTTGCATTAGTGGCTTTTATTGCTTACATAGTTATTAGCGCGGTAACCAAACCTGATGAGCGAACAATTACAATAAATTTTAACGGTCAAATTGCCAGCGAAATTGATGTTCAAGAAGGTGAGAGTATTAAGGTAGATGATTTAATCTCACAAATAGAAATTGAAGGTTATGAGGTTGTTGCACTTTATGATAATGCTGAGCTTAGCGGACAGCCTCTTACTGGAGAGATAACGATTAGCGAAGATTTGACATTATATGCCTCTTGTCAAAGGCTATTGGCGCTCACACTTTCGTATGGCGGACAAATTTGGCGCTTTTATGGCAAAGAAGGCACAGTTTTAGCAAATACAATTAATCCAGAAAAACAGCACGCTAGATTTTTGGGTTGGGCAGACAATGACCAAAATATTTTATTGTCAGACACCGCTTCTTATATCTTCTCGGCAGAAGATTTTACAAATTATCAGTTGACTCTCACAGCACTTTTTGAGGACGCAAACCTTATCCAATTTAATACAAATGGAGGTGCTACTATTGACCCTCAATATCTTTACGATGGTGAGCTTGTAACGCTTCCAACAATCAGCCGTGAGCATTATGTATTTACGGGCTGGCAGACAAGTGGTGGCTCATATCCTGCTGGCTATCAAATGTCTGTACAAAACAGCATGACCTTTACTGCGCAGTGGAGGGCAGAGCAGTATAGCCTTATTTATCAAGATGAGCACGGCTCTCAGCTTGGCACTGCAACTGTAAACTATGGAGAGAGTATTAGCATGCTTAGGCAAGCCGACCCAAAGGAGGGGTATTATAGCGCAGGTTGGATGATAAATGGAACAACTTACGCAAATACTATAACTGTACCTGACTTTGGTGAGGACGGCGCTGAAGTGATAGCACGAAGCACTTACAATAAAGAAAGTTACATTATAAAGTTTGGCGCTCTATATGCTTCTGAGTCGATAGATGATATGAGAGTGACATATGGAGATAGAATAACCCTTCCATCAGTAGAGCGGGCAGGATACGATTTCCTCGGCTGGGAGTATGATGACCAAATTTATAGCGGAAGTTATGTCGTTCCTGATTTGGGTGTCGGTGGAATATCTTATACGTTTATGGCGCAATTTGATGGTAAAAATTTAACTTTAACCTTTGACTATGCGGAAGTGGTGCTTTCAGGTCAAGTTGATTCTATAAATTATAAAGTTGGCGATGATTTTGTTCTTTCAAGTTTGCCTGCTCCAACGTACAATGAGCCTTTAGTTTTAGACGGATGGTATATGGACCAAAACTATACAACCGAGGCTACTGTTGCAAGAATTGAGGCACTAACCGAAAATACCACCCTTTATGCAAAAGTGAATGATGCTACCGATGCAAATGCTTTTGGGCAAGGCACAAAAAGCGACCCTTACCGAGTGTATAACGGCGAGCAGTTTAATGAGTTGATGTATGCCGGGTCTGCAAGCTGTCAAGTTAAAGCTGGTGAGTATATCAAATTAATGGATGATGTGGAAATGTTAGATAGCTACTTTACGGTTAGTGAGCGAAGGACGATGAATATAAATATTGATGGTGGAGGGTATACGCTTACCGTTACAAAAACCATTGCAGAAAAATATGCAGGCACCTTAGAAAACATACGAATAAAATTTAATGACAATTATTCGTTATATAGAGACTCATGTATGGCGGTTGTTGAATTAAACTATGGAGTTCTAAGAAATGTTACTTTAATCAAGCAAAATATCGATATTTATATAGACAGTGATAATAGGACACCATATATGACTTTTGCTTTGCTTACTGAAAGTAACTATGGCACCATTGAAAATTGTACAAATTATGCAAATATAGATATAAACACCAGCGATGATCCACAAGTTGCAATCTTTAGCGGAACTAATTATAATACAATAGATTATTGCTTTAACTATGGCAATATAACAGCAAACGGAAACGCAAAAGTTGCAGTATATACTATTACCAACGGTGGTAATATCACCAACTGCGAAACATACGGTGATATAAATGCCTATAGATTTGGCATTGTTGCCTATCAAATTAGTTCGGATACAGTTTTAAATATTGAAAATTGTATAATATCAGGCAATTTCACTTGCACTGGGGATATAACTTTGTCGACTATTTTTGGTAGAGTTTATCAGGGTGCTGCACAATATATTTATATATCTAATATAAGTTACAACTGCCAAGATATTAATATAATTGCAATTTTGGATGCAAATAGTAGTATTGCGAGCGATAATGCGCCTTTAATAACTGATTTAGAGACGGTAAAGACATATCTACCAAATGTTGACTTTGACAGTATTAATTATGTTTCAGCATAAAAATAAAAAACGACTTATTGTAGTAAACCCCAAAAGTTAGACACTTTTGGGGTTCGTTTCAATATTGGTCGTCTTTTATTTATCATAAATTACGGTTATTTTTCGTTTTAAAAGCATTTCGGGGAAGAGATTGGTCTCAGTTACGACAAGAGGACTAGTGTTAACAAGAATATATGAAGACTTGACCTTTGCTATAAATTCTCTTGCTTTTTCTTTGTCGTCTGTCATAATAGCCGAGCAATAATTCCCACCTAAAGTGTTTATTTTTTTGTAGATGTCTTTTTCATCTTCATAAACTGTAACCCCAAAAGCTTTTGCCTCATCTATTAAGTTTTGGTCTAATACTTTATGCACAAAAAGCTCGTACTTGCCAATTCCTAAATATATTTTTTCGCCATCAAAGGATAGTCTTTGGAATTTACTCTTTTCGCCGATGTATATAAGAAGGTCAATATCCTCTTTTTCAATGTCTTGACTTGTCAAAACTATTTCGTTAAAGTCAGGTGTTTGCGCTAAAAGGTCGTTTATGATTTTGGCAATAGCATCAAGTGTCTTGCCTGGTAAAGTTTGAAAAATTAGACTGTTTCGCGTCTCAAGACACACTTTTATTATATCAATATAATTTTTAAGCCTAATCTTGCCTTCGATCTTGACTCCAACTATACCATAAGGTACCATGTTGTGGCTAACTCTTCCAAAATCGTTGATAAATGGAGCGGACAGGTTGCCATAATTATTTTTTTGTGGCCTGTCAAAAATATCTGCAATCGTCTTTGCGCTAATAGAGGCGCCAGTGTCAAAAAGATAACAATCTTCAATTAACTTGCCATTTTGCACTATTGCCTTTTTTATTGCCACAAAAAGGTCTTTTATATCAAGCTCTTCTTTTGGCAATAGCATTTTCTTTCTCATCTTTTCAATAACTTCCATTTTTAGCTCCTTTCATCATAAACGGCAAGACTTTGCTCTAGCGCGCGATTTATTGTCCTTTGCGTAGGCACAAAACTTACACTGTGGAATTTAAGTTGCGCCTCTTTTCTTATTTTTGAGATATTTTTCAAGATTTCTCTTTGCTCTTGCTCGCTTATATTTACGCTGTCAAAGCGGTTTTCTAAAGTATAGCACATATCATCGCCCACTTGTTCAATATTACCTAAATGCTTTTGGTAGAGGTATAGAAGGTAGGAAGTATCCTCGCGCAAGTCAGCAATAATGCCCTTAAGTCTTTCAAGTTTTCCGTCCTTTGCCACAATGCTTTGACGAAGTATGGTGTTAAACGCAACCGTCATTTCTTGTTGTTGCAAACCATTTTCATCCTCAAGCCTTGGCTCAACACGCGCAAAATCATAAACCTCAATATTTTTGTCATTGTCAGAGTAGATGTAATACCAATCTTCACCACTTATAATACATAGGTTTTCAGGCTCACAGTTACAAAGGGAGGCGAGTATCTTATGATTTCTCAAAACTGGCAGGTTATCTCGAGTATAACGTTGTACATCTTCTCTATGCGCTTTTTTCTCAATTTCGGTAATCTTTTTAAGTAGAGCATGGCTGATTTTTTCGCCTTTTGCAAAAGTTATCCGCCTATCATCGCGATAGAAGGCAATGTCATGATAATCTTCGCTAGTCGGCAAAATTTCATCAGTTGTTTGAAGGATGATATGTTGTTTACTTTTGTTAGTTTCTCGGTCAATACCTGCGTCGCTATATCCTTGGTACCCTTTTGGACCTTGCGAACGATCGACGCTTTCAACTTTTGCGAAAGTCTCTTTGATATTTAAGTCATCACAGCCTTCGCCTACAGTTACAATTTTTAGCGTCTGCCTTGCCTTAAACTCGTCAAGCTGGCGTATTTTTTCAGCTTTTTGCTTGTCGGTGAGCTCCTTTGAGTTTAAAATTTTGCTAGCCTCTTCGTCATAATAGCTTTGTACCGCCTTCTTTGAGCTTTCAAGTAAATCCTTTGACGCTTCAATTAGTCCAAAGGTTGCAATATCTTGATAAAGCCTGCGTTCCCTGCCAAATTTAGCCGTTATAAGACTTGTCGCCTCCACATTGTCAAGACAAAGCTTAGCCTCATTCGTCCAAATCCAAGATTGAGTTAACATCTGAGGAACGCCATCCTCGCCTATTAAATATGTGGCAAGAATGCCTCCGTTTTCGCTGGTCGAGGCGTGTTCCATACAGGATTGCCCAGCATTATGATATACCTGACAACAGTTGGTAAACTTGCTCTCACCAACTAGCATGGTAAGCGGGTCGTCCAGCCTTAAAATTTTGGTCATAATTTTATACTCTTTTCCGACTGTATCTTTGTAGACATAGACCTTTTGATGTCTTGGGATAGTTGACAGCTTTCTTGCCTCAAGCCTTGGCAATAATTGTTGGTAATAATCATAAACTTCTTGAGAAAAAACTCCGGCGTTTTTGACCTCTTCGGCAAACTCGTCTCGCCCAAACTCAAACTCAAAGGATACCTCTTTTAAATAGGTAATCACATCAAAATATGACGGATTGTTATTCCCGCGAGTAGCGTAATACCTTTTTGCTCTTGCGTAGCTTCTTTGCATACTTTTAATTTGGCTTTGCATTTCTTTCGATTGCAAAATAAGGTCTAGGTTATCAGTTAAAAAGTTGTAAAAATCCTTATCAAACTTTTGCTCACAACCATCAAACATACGGTGGAGGGAGTCAAAGGTTAGCAGTCCGCTCATATTGCTTTTAAGTATGACATAATTAAGCATTCGCAAGTTTTCGCCTTTTAGGTCGTCGCGCACTTGATAGCCTTCTTGCACCTCTTTTTTGACTGGGTTTAAGAAGAGGAGGGCGTTAGGTTCAGAAAGAGCGTTTTTATATTCCTCTTCGCTCATCTCTGGCTTTAAAAGCTCTTGTAACTCTTCAGGTATAGCTAGCCCATGCTTTAACTTGTATCCATTGCCGTCTTTGGCGTAAGGTGATAGAAAATCGGTCACTCTCTTGCCAAAGGAGCCAGAGCTTTCTCTAACCTTTGCCATATACTCTTCAGACATCTCTCTTAAAATAATACCATCAAGCCCTTGTGGAATAGAAACACCTTCTCTTAAAGAATAACTAGTAACTTTGCAGGGCAGGAAAAACTTACTTGAGATATATTCTTCAACTTCTTTTAAGGTGACGCCCATTTTGCCTTCAAATTCAGGCGGAAGATTGCCATAGCCATATAATTTGTCATGCAATTCTATCAGTATATGGTGTAATCTTTCCTCTTTTTTAGAAAACTTTTTACCAGCAAGCTGAGTTATCTTAAACGCTCGCGCCCTTCTTGCTTCAACTTGAGCGTCATCTTCAAAAAGTCCCATTACAGCAATAAACTCAACAAGAGCCTTTTTGGTATTGTCGTTTTGATTGAAAAGAGGGAGGGGAGAAAACTTATCCCAAGTCTTTAAATCAAATTTTCTTTTTTGTTCGAGCGACATTTTTCTAAAGGCGTCAAAATGAGGTAGCCCTTGCAATCTTGTCTTAGGATATATCACTTCAAGGTCGTATATGGCGCGCTCATATGGGCTTGTCACGCTTTCCGGATAATCATTGTGGCGGACAGCAAAAGTTCCTCTCCACTGGTTGGTCACACTTTCTAAAAAGTATTTTAAGTTTTCGTCCTTTTGAACCATTGCCTTTATTTTTTCTATTGTAAGGTTTTTGTTGTATTTTTGCCCGACTTCTAACACTCTTTCGTATGTATTTTTGTCAATTAAGCCCACGGTAACAAGCTCGGTAACCAGCGTTTTAAGCCTTTCCTTTTTAGTCTCATCGCGGTCAATCTCTTTAACTCCTGCCTTTGCCCGCCTTTCAGACTCATCAACAGAGGCCTTAATTGCATCTTTTAGCGTTTCTAAGCTAGAAATTTCAGCAAGTAGATTTCTCTCGCTTTTAGAGCTATTGTCAGGCTTTATCAAACAATCTAAAAAGTGTGGTTTAAGTAGATATTCTGCTCCCATAGCCTTGCTAAATACCAGCCTTTCAAAAATAGGCAAAGTCAGGTCAAAATCGAGGAGTAATGATTTATCTTTTATGGATGCAAAACATTGAGTAATAATGGTGTCGTTATTTAGTTCTGTTATTTTGTAATCAGGTCTTTGTATGTATTCAGATAAAAGTTCCAGCTTGGCTCTATCAGGAATATATCTTAGCACGTTATTAAAATTTAAACTATTTCTAGACGAAAATAATGCCTCTTTTATTTCAGACCTTTTAGTAAGTTCTAAATAGTTTTCGTATTCATGGTCGCCTACTAAAAATGGCATATATAAGGACCAATCACTTGAAAAATCAATTTTTCTGAGATTTGGTGATTCTTTTTGCAGTTTTTCTATCTTTTCAATAAACTCTTGACACTGCTTTACTGTAAAACTTTTAGTAAGATTTGGTTTGAGATATGTTCTTTTTAAAAAGTCTACCAAATGTTTGCTAGAAAAATATGGTTCTTTTTCTCCAGTGCGCTCGCTAAATGTGGTAATCTTGGAAAGCTCTTTTATATAGCTTAAAACTTCGTTTAAAGAAGCATCTACATCAAAAGTATTTGTAAAAATCGGGAATGCGTCAGATAATTCTGCCTGCCTAAATGATTTGTTTTTAAATAAATTTAATATGCTTTGCCTTTGCAAGAAAATTGGGTCAAAACTGGTCAAAGTGCCACTATCCATTTTAAATAGTTGCCAAATAGACGCATTTTGAGTGTTATATATGCTTGTTCCGTCAATTGTCAAATCGGTTGTATGGTGAAAGATAAACTTTTGCACCCTTTGAGGCAAAGTTTGAAAGTCGGACAGCAAGTAATTTGTTATTTTATTAATATCTCCACACGTTAAAACCTTAATGGCAGTTTCAACCTCTTTGCTAGATGCCATCTCGAGCAAAAAGCTATTGAGGTCATCATAAAGAGCAAACGATGTACTTTTATTAAATTCTTTTATGTGATTTAGCTCATCTTTAATTATTTTTTGTATTTCTCTATATTTTTTCTTAAATGTCATTTGTATCCTCTAAGAATAGTATAACATAGAAATTTTTATTTGTAAATATCGTCAGCTTGGTTTTTGTCTTCGTTTTTAGATGACTCTAGCTTTTTACCTGCAAGTTTTCTCTTTACAAGTTCGTATATGACAAAGAATAATGCGTATAAAGCGGCAAAAATCACGGCAATAAGCCAAACGGTGAGTGGTGTGCCTGGTAGAATAGGGTTATTTATATAGAAGGCATCTTCATAATTAAATACCGATATTTGAAAAGCACCTAAAGTTATATACGCCATAAATCCTATAACAAGGTTTGGCCACTTTTTGTAATTTGGATGGAACCAACCAAACATAAGTAGCATAATAGAAAGATAGAAGGAAAAACCATGATGCAAAAGACCAGATATGGTATTTGGATAAAATAGGGATGGATTTTGCCCAATAAAATCAGGATAAATAAGTGTTATGAACCCACCTACTATAGCAAGATAGAAAACAAAATGTAAGACATTGTTATCCTTTTTGCCTATTAAGACTGCAAGTGCAAGAACCAAACTGCTCATACCGCAGAAAGAGGTTGGTATTAATTCCGTCCAATTTTTATAAGACACTGCAATAGATATCCTATTCCAAACAATAAAGATTAAAAGTAGCCCAGCCGTTACTTTTAGGATAATTGTCTTAATTTTCTCATCTTTTATGTAAATTTTAAATAAAACAAGACTTACAACCATAAAAACTACAAAAATTGCAAGAAAGGTTAGGTGCTCCCAACCAAAAATTTGTGGACTCATAATAATCTCCCTTTATTTAGATTATACTAAATATCAAAAAATATCAAAATAAATAATGTAATTTCTAAAATTTATTTTGTATTTTTGACAAATTTCTTACTTTTTTGACATTTTGGGGCTTGAAAAACTACAAAATTTTTGTTATTATATTGTACGAGGTTAAAATGGATAAAGTAAAACGATTTATAATCATTCTTTCTAGAAAGAGTGACTCTATAACAGTAATAGATACAGAAAAGTTTATGTCAATATATAATTTAATAAGCAGTGGCAATGAAGACTTGCAAAAAGCTAGACGTGCTTTTGAAAGTTCGTATCATGTATTGGTAAGCGACTTGACCAGTTCGGCAAATAAAAAGTTTGAAGACTATATCGCAAATATTTCTAGTAGAAGAAACCGTAGCGGAGAGGTTATCGTATATGATGGCAGTAAGAATTACGGCTTTAACGTAAAATCGACAAATTCGCCAGCAGGGGTAGATTATGTAAAAATTTCTATCACGCCATATATTGAAGATAGAAAAGAGCAATACCTTATCCCAACTTTTGAAGGCTTTGAGCACTATACTCAAGCAGACAAGAATAAGGCGCACAACATAGACGTCAGCGCAAGACCGCAAACCGCAACCGCCCATGACGAAGGTGAACATTTTTAAAATATATTTATTTAATTTGCAAAGAACCCGAAACTCCTCGGGCTCTTTTTTATTTATATATAATTAAAAGTTTAGCAAAAACATCTATCCACTTTTGGGGTGCACCCCAGTGTGGGGTGCCCCCCAAAAGTTGGACAAAAATTTAAAAAAATACTAATTTTTCCACAATTTTCAAAAATTTTTGCAAAACTTTCGAAAATGCCGTCATTTTACTTGACAAAAAAGTCAGGGGGGGGTACAATAAATTAACTTTTTATAGAAATATACTTTTTATCACTTTTTTAGCTATTTTTGGGCAAAAATGCTTAAAATTGTGGATAACTGAGGTTATTTATCCACATTATAGAAAAATAAAAAAGTAGAGAAAGTATATTATAAAAAAGTGATTAAAGGACTAAGTCAAATTGTCAAACAAAACTTTTTTAAAATTCGCTAAATAATTTGACGCCATAGTGACGTCACCACTGTGACAACCATATTTTAAATATATAAAATAGGGCTGTATTCTGATAAATTATGGTATTAAATTACATAATTTATCAATACTAAAGTAGGAGGAAAAGAAAATGTCAATTAAAATGAAGTTAGTGTCATTAATATCACTGTTTATTTTAGTTCTGGGACTAGTGGTAATCGGTGTACTAGCGGCAAGCCAGCAGACACTGACTATGACGGGTAGTGTAAACTTTAACGTTGCCGATAGAAGCCTATGGGTAAAACAGGTGAGGATAAAACAAGACAACGGCACTGACCCAGTACCAGTAACTGAATTTTTACCAGGCTACATAAATGGAGAGAACGGCTTTAATATGAATATAGGTGACTTTACTGGAGAAAACTCCAATACCCTTGGCTCTTTCTCACTTTACTTTGATATTATCAACACCACTGATATCCAGTGGGCAATATCAAATGTAACTTTATCATCTGAGCTGCAGTCACAGGGGGTAACCGCAAGCTATAGCGGTGTAATCTCAGCTGGCACTTTAACAAGCTCTGACCAAATCACTCAAGACACCGAGCTTAGCGGAACTCTTATCTTGACAATCTCCGCTCCAAACCTATCAGCCGGCGACGCAATAGACCTAAGCGGAATAACAATTACAATAGAGGAGTATGTAGAGCCAGATTTACAGGTAACCTCAGTATTCTCAACAGGAGCAACAACCAATACATACGATGCCTTGACAGGAGAGAAATTTTTAAATGACTCAATTGACCTCTCAGATATAACCTTTAACACAGGAGAAACAACCTTAACAATTTCCATGACTTCACTCAGTGTAAATTATATAAAGAATATTGTATCATGGTATGATACTCCTAATATAACAATAAGCTCAACAAGTTTGTATCTTCCACAAAACCCAAGTGAACAGCTTACAAGTGGAACAAGCCGAGACCTTACAATCACAGTGAATAACACAGGCTCTGCTACCACAATTTCAGGCTTAGAAGTAGAGTTTGAAGAAAAGACAGACCTGCTTCAAGTAACAGAAGAAGGAGAAACAAGCACCTATACCGATGAAGGCTATTGGTATGTAGAAATGGGAACATACTCAACCACAACAGATAACGCAGAAGGCAAACGCGAAAGCGAATATTTACGTTGGAGATATTTCTCAGACACAACATCACACTATGAGTTTGATAGAAACACCCGCCCAACAGGTGATGGCTACTTTATCTTAGAAAGTTATTATTCTAGTTATAATAACACAGATGTTGGTGGACTATACTGTTCATGGAATAATGATTATACATATAGAAGCGATACTGATGCAACCCATAATTACAATGGCTGGAATAATATAGATGCCAATGATTATTCAACAAGCAATATACGTCAATATATCAATGGAAACGATGTGCAAAAGAGTTTTTCAGGTTCATGGAATACAACAGTAACTCCAAACGGGACATCATCAAATATGTTCACAGACCTACATATTGACCCAGATAATGATATAATATACACAGACATAATAGGCAGAACACTTGGTGATTTATATACAGACATGTCAAATTCAGGGACAAACCCACAAGATGTAGATTTTCCAAAGGGTTCACCAGATGATTGGACAGGAGCAACGATAACCTATAGCAAAGAAGACACAGACAAATTCTGGTTATTATCATATTATGAAGCCTACCATATGTTAGGAGCAGATACATCAAGTTCGACAACAGATAGAGAGTGGGGAAGCACTTATTGGCTCCGTTCCCCTTATTCGTCTAATAGTAATAATGCATATCGTGTTTATATGTTAGGCAGTCTCACTTATGTTAATGTCAACACCTACAAGTATGCGGTGCGAGCAGCTTTCAAATTTCCGATATAGACCCCGAATTTACGTAAAGCTTAAAGAAAATTTGAAACATTATATAATTAAACCACTTAATAAACTTAAAACTTTTGCAAGCCTTAAAAAAATTTTAAAATTTCATAATAAAAATTTTAGCATGCTCTTTATTGGGCATGCTTTTATATTTATATATATTATATTATATATTAATATTCATATTATAATTAAAAATTTGAGAGATAAAAAGCTGCAAAATATATTTGCTTTTTTAGGACTATGCCTTTATAAAATATTTTTAATTTTCTTTTGAAAAATCGTTGACAAATGTAAAAGTATTTGGTATTATATTAATGCTGTGAAATATGGGTTGATGCGTAAGGTTACTTTGGTTACCGGCAATCAAAGAGAATTTACGCGGACAAGTTCGTGGCACAAGACCGCGGGCGGCTAACCAAAAATCACATTTTTTAATGAGTAGCAGCGTGACACACGCGGACAAGTGTTTCATGGTAACAAAAATCTCACATTTGTTACACAAACACCAAAAGGGTGTGTCAAATTAAGTGATTAAAATGGTTAGATTTGCTATTACAGGAGGTTTAAAAATTAATGGCAACACAAGTTATCAGAATTAAATTAAAGTCCTTTGAGCATGCCTTAATCGATGATGCTTGCAAGAGAATTATCGACACTGCCGAAAAGTTCGGCGCTAAGGTTGCAGGACCTATTCCACTTCCAACAGACAGAGAGGTGGTTACTGTTATTCGCTCACCACACATGTACAAAGATAGTCGTGAGCAATTTGAGTCAAGAACTCACAAGAGACTTATTGATATCTACTCACCAAACGCTAAGGCAGTTGACGCACTTATGAAGATTGACCTTCCGGCTGGTGTTGATATCAAAATCAAACTATAATAGGAGGAAGACATTATTATGAAAAAAGCGATTATCGGCAAAAAACTAGGAATGACTCAAGTCTTCACTCCTGAAGGTGCGGTTATCCCAGTTACCGTTGTAGAGGCTGGTCCTTGCCCAGTAGTTCAAGTTAAGAACAACGAAAAGGACGGATACGAAGCAGTTGTTGTTGCATTTGACAAGCAAAAGGCTCAAAGAGTTAACAAGCCTAGAACTGGCGCTTTCAAAAAAGCCGGAGTTGACACATACAGAGTTTTGAAAGAGTTTAGGTTTGACAACAGTGCTGATTACTCACTCGGACAAGAGATCAAAGCTGACATCTTTGCTGAGGGAGACAAGGTAGACGTTACAGGCACAACTCGTGGTCGTGGATTTACCGGCGTTATCCAGAGATGGAACCAACACCGCCTTAAGATGACTCACGGTACCGGCCCTGTTCATAGAGAAGTCGGCTCTATGAGCGCAAACTCAACTCCATCAAGGGTATTCAAAAACAAGAATATGCCAGGACACTATGGTGTTGAGCGTGTAACTATCCAAAACCTTGACATTGTTAAGGTTGACACATCAAGAAATATCCTTCTCGTAAAAGGTTGCATACCTGGACCTAAGGGCTCAGTTGTAACTATTCGTGAAGCGGTTAAAAGGTAAAGGAGAAAGTTATGGCAAAAGTTAAAGTATACAATATGCAGGCTGAGGAAGTAGGTCAAGTAAATCTCCCGGACGACCTTTTCGCCGTAGAATACAACGAACCTCTTATTCACGAAGTCGTTGTTGCATATAACGCAAATCAGAGACAGGGAACTAAGTCAACTCTTACTCGTTCTGAGGTAAGAGGCCACGCAAAGAAACCTTGGCGCCAAAAGGGCACTGGTAGAGCTAGACAAGGCTCAACAAAAGGTCCGCAATGGAGAGGTGGCGGAGTTGTATTCGCTCCAAAGCCAAGAGATTTCTCTAAGAAAGTTAACAAACAAAAGAAGAGATATGCCCTTCTTTCAGCACTTTCTACAAAACTTAAAGACGGTCAGGTAGTAGTACTTGACAAGTTTGCTTTTGAAAGTCCTAAGACAAAGGACGCTCAAGCATTCTTAAACGCTTTCAAGTTTGAAGGATCAGTGCTTGTTGTTAACGATGCTAACGACAAGAATATCAAGCTTTCAACTGCAAATATTCCATCACTTAGCATTGAAGAAGCATCAGACCTCAACGCTTATGAGGTTGTTGCTAGCAAAAACATTGTTTTGACAGAATCGGCTATCAAACAAATAGAGGAGGCTTACGCAGAATAATGGAAAAGGAACAAATTATTATTAAACCACTTCTCACAGAGAAAAGTTATTCTGGCATAGCAAACAAAGTATATTCTTTTATAGTTGCAAAAAATGCTGGAAAAATAGAAATTAAAAAGGCAGTTGAAGAGCTTTTCGGTGTAAAGGTTGCCAGAGTTAACACAAGCATCGTAAAAGGTCACAAGAAAACTCAAAATACAAGGGCTGGAAGAACGGTTGGAAGAACTAGTGATTACAAAAAAGCTGTTGTAACACTTACTCCAGATTCAAAAACAATCGCCTTCTTCGACAGCTTATCATAATAAGGGAGGGGACAACTAATGGCAATCAAAATTCATAGACCAACTTCTGCCGGAAGAAGATTTTATACAACCTCTTCCTATGAAGAAATAACAAAGAAAGAGCCTGAAAAATCACTTCTTGCTGTTAAAAACTCAAAGGCAGGAAGAAACGCTCAAGGCAGAGTTACCGTTCGTCACCAAGGCGGTGGTAACAGACAAAAATATCGTGTAATCGATTTTAAACGTAACAAAGATAACGTTCCTGCAAAAGTTGTAGGCATCGAGTACGACCCTAACAGAACAGCATATATCGCTCTTCTTTCTTACGCTGATGGCGAGAAGAGATATATCATTGCTCCTGTTGGGCTTAAAGATGGTGACGTTATTATGAGCGGTGAAGATGTTGAAATCAAAGTCGGCAACTCTTTACCTCTTGCTAAAATTCCAGTTGGTTCACTTATCCACAACATTGAGCTTCAACCTAAGAAGGGCGGTCAACTTGCTCGTTCTGCTGGTTCTGAGGTTCAACTTATGGCTAAGGAAGGAAAGTATGCAACCCTTCGTCTTCCAAGTGGTGAAATGAGAAAGGTACTTTTAACTTGCCGTGCTACAATCGGTACAGTTGGAAATATCGACCACGAACTTGTTTCTCTTGGTAAGGCTGGAAGAAAGAGACACATGGGTGTTAGACCATCAGTCCGTGGTGTTGCTATGAACCCTAATGACCACAAGCATGGTGGTGGTGAAGGTAAGAGCCCTGTTGGTATGGCATCTCCTGTTACACCATGGAACAAGCCAGCTCTTGGTTACAAGACAAGAAAGAGAAAGAATAAATCTAACCGCTTAATGGTTAAGAGAGTTAATTAGGAGAGAAGATTATGAGCAGATCATTAAAGAAAAAGCCTTACGTTCATCCAAGTTTACTTAAAAAGGTTGCCGAGATGCAAGAGTCTGGCGTTAAAAGGCCTATTAAAACTTGGTCAAGAGCATCTACTATCTATCCTGATTTTGTAGGATTTACATTTGCAGTACACAATGGTAAAAAACATGTCCCTGTTTACTGTACTGCTGATATGGTAGGTCATAAACTTGGAGAATTCTCTCCAACAAGAACATATAAGGGACATACTAAAAAGTCGGCAAGTGTTGCTTCAAAGACAGGCAAGAAATAGAGGTAAGAAATGGCTACAAGAATTAGACAAAAAGCAGAAAAAAGAAATAGCGCTACAAAATATCCTTACGCTAAGGCTAAATATGTAAGAATGAGCCCATCTAAAATAACCTATATTTTAGACCTCGTAAGAGGAAAGAAGGCACAAGAGGCTGTTGCTATCCTTGAAAATATGCCTGATAAAGGTGCTTTTGAAAGCCTTAAAGTATTAAAGAGTGCAATCGCTAACGCTGAAAACAACATGGGCAAAAATGCTGAGACATTATATGTTAAAGAGGCCTATGCAACAAGCGGTCCACAATTTAAGAGAATGAGCGCAAGAGCTAAAGGTCAGGGTAACATTATTCTTAAAAAGACTTCACATATCACAATTGTGCTAGATGAAGTGGTAGGAGGCTAAGAATGGGACAAAAGGTTAGTCCAGTAGGACTTAGAATAGGAATAAACAAAGATTGGAATTCAACTTGGTATGCAGATAAGAAAACCTTTGCCGCAAACCTTAAAGAAGACCAAGATGTTAAAAGTTTCATTTTAAAGAAATACAAAGCATGCTCTATTTCAAAAGTTACCATTGAAAGAACAGAGGGCAAACTTGTTGTCAACATCTTTACAGCTAAGCCTGGTATGATAATTGGTACTAAGGGTGCTGGAATTGAGACAATCAAGAAGGAAATTCAAAAAATAATCAGACCAGTTAAGCTTTTACTTGTCAATGTGAAAGAGATTAAGAGACCAGACCTTGATGCTCAACTTGTTGCTGACTCAATCGCAACTCAGCTTGAAAAACGTGTTGCTGCCAAAAGAGCACTCAAACAGGCAGTTGAGAGAGTTATGAAAGCAGGTGCTAAGGGATGCAAAGTCCAGGTAAGTGGCGTACTTGCAAAAGCTAACGAGAAGGCTCAAATTGAAAAACAATTTAGAGGTTCTGTACCTCTTCATACTCTTAGAGCAGACATTGACTATGGTGAAGCTGCAGCATACACTCTTATTGGTAAGATAGGCGTTAAGTGCTGGATTTACAAGGGTGAAATTTATGGCAAGAAGTCGTCTGATACAAAAGGAGGACAAGAATAATGTTAATGCCTAAAAGAGTAAAAAGAAGAAAAGTTTTTAGAGGCAGAATGACAGGTAAAGCTACAAGAGGAAATACTTTATCTTATGGCTCTTATGGAATTATTGCTACAGAGCCATGCTGGATAAAGTCAAACCAAATTGAAGCCGCTCGTATTGCACTTACTCGTTACACAAGAAGAGATGGTAAAGTTTGGATTAAAATCTTCCCTGACAAGCCAGTAACAAAGAAACCTGCAGAAACTCGTATGGGTTCTGGTAAAGGTTCTCCAGAGTTCTGGGTAGCAGTAGTTAAACCTGGCAGAGTTCTCTTTGAAATCGAAGGCGTTTCTGAAGAGGTAGCAAAAGAAGCTCTCAGACTTGCCGGGCACAAACTTCCTTGCAAGGTTAAGTTTGTAAAGAAAGAAGATGCTACAAAAGGTGGTGTGAAAGATGAAAATTAATGAAATTAAATATTTGTCAGTAGCAGAGTTAAACGCAAAGCTCAAAGAACTAAATAGTGAATTATTTAATCTTCGTTTCTCTCACGCTACTAGGTCACTTGCAAATCCAATGGCACTACACAATGTTAAAAAGGATATCGCAAGAGTTAAAACAGTATTAAGAGAAAAAGAATTACAAGAAAAGGGGGCAAATGATGGAAACAAATAGAAATACAAGAATTACCCGCGTTGGCGAGGTAGTATCAGCTGGTAAAATGGACAAGACCGTTGTTGTCAAAGTCGTTTCCAGAGTAAAAAGCCCAATCTATAAAAAAGTCGTACAAAGATCAAAGAAGTTCAAAGCTCACGATGAGAACAACGAATGCGGAATTGGTGATACCGTTAGAATTATGGAAACAAGACCAATTTCTAAAGACAAACATTTCCGCGTTGTAGAAATCGTCGAGAAGGCTAAGTAAAAGGAGAGAGATATGATACAACCTCAAACAAGATTGAAAGTTGCAGATAACACAGGCGCAAAAGAAATTATGTGTATCAGAGTTCTTGGTGGTTCTTTCAGAAGAAGTGGTAACATCGGTGATGTTATCGTTGCTTCTGTTAAAAAGGCTATCCCTGGTGGAACTGTAAAGAAAGGCGATGTTGTTAAAGCAGTTATCGTACGCTCTTCAAAAGGCCTTAGAAGAGCTGATGGTTCTCACATTAGATTTGATGATAACGCAGCAGTTATTATTGATAACCAAAAACAACCAAAAGGTACACGTGTGTTTGGACCTATCGCAAGAGAGCTTCGTGATAAGGGATATATGAAGATTATATCTCTTGCACCAGACGTTATATAAAAGGAGAGGCTAATGAAGATGACAGTTAAAAGCGGTGATAATGTTGTAGTTATCACAGGTAAAGATAAAGGTAAGAGCGGAAAAGTTACTGCCGTTTATGCAGATTCTGGCAAAGTGCTTATCGACAATGTAAACATCGTTTCTAAGCATCAAAAACCAAAGTCTCAGCAAGACAAGGGCGGAATCTTCAAAAGACCAGCTCCAATCGATGCTTCAAATGTACTTGTAGTTTGCCCAGTATGTGGCAAGGCTACAAGAGTAGCTCACAAAGAAACAGACGGAAAGAAATTCCGTGCTTGCAAAAAATGTGGTGCATCTCTTGACAAAGAGTTTGTAAAAGCTACAAAGAAAGAAGCTAAAAAATCAATTAAAGCTAGCGAGCTTAAGGGCGCAAACCTTAAAGCAGTAGGCGAAGAAAAACCAGCTAAGAAAACAGCGGAGAAGACAGCTGAAAAGCCTGCAACTAGCGAAAAGGCAACAAAAACTACCACAGCAAAGAAAACAACAACAAAAAAGTCGACAGCAAAAACGGAAGCTAAATAGGAGTAAAGCATGGCTAAAGAACAAAACAGAATTTTAGAAAAATACAAAACAGAAGTTGTTCCAGCTCTTATTAAAGAATTTGGTTATAAAAATGTAAACGAAGTTCCAAAACTTGTTAAAATAGTTTTAAATATGGGACTTGGCGAAGTTAAAGGCAATTCTAAAAGCTTCAACATCGCTGTTGACGAGCTTGCAGTTATCGCTGGTCAAAAGCCAGTTGTAACAGTTGCTAAGAAATCAATTTCTAACTTCGGATTAAGAGAAGGACAAAAAATTGGCGCTAAAGTTACTCTTAGAGGAGATAGAATGTACGAGTTCTTTGATAGACTCACAGCAATCGCTCTTCCAAAGGTGAGAGACTTTAGAGGAATTTCTGATAAGTCATTTGATGGCAAAGGAAATTATTCTATGGGAATTAAGGAACAACTTATCTTCCCAGAAATCGTATATGAAAAAGTCGAAAAGATTAGAGGTTTTGATATTACTTTTGTAACAACCGCTAAGACCAACGAAGAGGCAAAAGCACTTTTACAAGCACTTGGTTTGCCTTTTGCTAAATAGGAGAAATCGTTATGGCAAGAAAAGCATTAGTTGAAAAACAAAAAAGAACGCAAAAGTACAAAACTCGTCAGTACACAAGATGTTCTATCTGTGGCAGACCTCATGCAGTTTTAAGAAAATATGGAATTTGCAGAGTTTGCTTTAGAGAGCTCGCCAATAAGGGTGAAATCCCAGGCGTTAAGAAGTCTAGTTGGTAATTAAGGAGGAAATTATGTTAGTTACAGACCCAATCGCAGATATGCTCACAAGAATTCGTAATGCTGTACAAGTTAAGCATGAAACAGTTAGCATACCAGCATCTAATGAAAAACGCGCAATAGCAAAAATCCTTCTTGATGAAGGCTACATCGTATCATATGAAGAGGTTGCAGAGAATGGTCACAAAAACATCATTGTAACACTCAAATATGATGAAACTGGCGACAGTGTTATACAAGGCTTAAAGAGAATTTCTAAACCAGGTCTTCGTATTTACGCTCAAAAAGATAAACTTCCAAAAGTCATAAGCGGACTAGGCATCGCAATCATCTCTACAAACAAGGGTATAGTTACCGATAAGGAAGCTAGACGTCTTGGCGTAGGTGGCGAAGTTCTAGCTTACGTTTGGTAAGGAGGGAATATGTCTAGAATAGGTAAAGAATTAATCGTTATGCCAGCAGGCGTAAGCGCTAAATTTGAAAATGATACACTTACAGTTAGTGGTCCAAAGGGTACTCTTACTCAGACTATTGACAGTGTAATCAAAGTAAACATCGATGGACAAAACCTTTCTTTTGAAATAGCAAAAGAGACTCCTGAGTCAAACGCAAAACATGGCTTGTACAGAGCTCTTGCTCACAATATGGTAGTTGGCGTGTCTGATGGTTTCTCAAAGACACTTCAAATCTCAGGTGTTGGTTACAAGGCAAGTGTAAGCGGAAACAAACTGGTTATGAACCTTGGTTTCTCTCACCCAGTTGAAGTTGAAATCCCAGAAGGGCTTCACGTAACAACTCCATCTGCAACAGATGTTGTTATCTCAGGTATAGACAGGCAAAAGGTTGGTCAATTTGCCTCTAAAATTAAGTATATCAGACCAGTAGAACCATATCATGGCTACGGTATCAGATACTCTGACCAAGTAGTAATTAGAAAAGTCGGAAAAACAGCTGGTAAAGGTAAGAAATAGGAGAACTTAAAGTATGATTAACAAGACAGATAAAAATACAGAAAGAGTTGTTCGTCATAAAAGAGTAAGAACTAAAGTTTCTGGTACAAGCGAAAGACCACGTCTTTGCGTATACAGAAGCTTAAGTCAAATCTATGCTCAAATCATTGACGACACTAAGGGAGTTACTCTTGCCTCAGCTTCAACTCTTGACAATGAGGTTAAAGCACTTTGCCAAGGCAAGTCAAAATCAGAGCAGGCAAAGATTGTTGGACAGACAATCGCAAAGCGCGCTCTTGAGAAGAAGATAAGCGACGTTGTTTTTGATAGAGGCGGATACATCTATATCGGTCGTGTTCAGGCTTTGGCAGATGGTGCCAGAGAAGCTGGACTCAAATTTTAGGAGGAAATCATGGCAGAAAATGAACAAATTATGCAAGAAAATGTAGCTACCGAAGCTCCTGAAAATGCAGGCGAGAAAAAGACAAAAAGAGGCAATTTCTCAGGCAAAAGAAAGGACGACCGTAGAGAACGCGCTCCAAGAAAAGAGGTAAGCGAATTTGATAAGAGCGTAGTTCAAGTTAGACGTGTTCAAAAGGTTGTTAAAGGTGGACGCATCCTTCGTTTCTCAGCACTCGTTGTTGTAGGCGACAGAAAAGGACGCGTTGGTATTGGACTTGGAAAGAGCAGAGAGGTTTCTTCTGCTATTGAAAAGGCAACCATCGTTGCTAAGAAAAACCTAGTTAACATCCCAATCATTGATGGTACTATCCCTCATGATACAATCGGTAAATTCTCAGCTACAAGCATTTTAATGCTTCCAGCTCCAGAAGGTACTGGTGTTATCGCTGGTGGTTCTGCTCGTGCGGTTATCGAACTTGCAGGTATCAAAAACATCGTTACAAAAAGACATGGTTCTTCAAATAGAATGAACTGCGTAAAGGCTACAATGAACGGACTTCTCAGCCTTAAAACTAAGGAAGAGATTGCTCGTCGTCGTGGCAAAGCAGTCGAAGAGATATAGGAGGGCAAAAATGGCAAACAAAGAAAAAATGCTAAAAGTTACCTGGACTCGTAGTTGCATTGGTTATAATGCAAAACAAGCCCTCATTATAGAGGCTCTTGGCTTTAAAAAACTAGGTCAAACTAGAATGCTCCCTGACAATGCTTCCATTAGAGGTAGCCTTCACCATGTGGCTCACCTTGTAAAAGTGGAAGAGGTTAAATAGGAGGTCAAAATGGAACTTGAAAATTTAAAACCAGCTAAAGGCGCAACAACCAAAAAGGTTAGAGTTGGTCGTGGCGTTGGAAGTGGAATAGGTAAAACCAGCGGTAGAGGTCACAAAGGACAAAACGCTCGTAGTGGCGGTGGAGTTAGACCTGGCTTTGAAGGCGGAAATATTCCTATGATTAGAAAGGTGCCAATTCGTGGCTTTAACAACAAGAATTTCTCTAAGAGATATGCTTGTGTCAACGTTGGCGACCTTGAGGCTTTTGAAGCAAATGCGGTTATTGACCAAGAACTTCTTTATACAACAAGATTTATAGGAAAACGCAGTGAGTGGGGACTTAAAGTTCTCGGCGATGGAGAGCTTACAAAACCTCTCACAGTAAGAGCAAAGAAATTTACAAAACAGGCAAGAGAGAAGATAGAAAAAGTTGGTGGAAAAGTAGAGGAGCTGTAAAATGTTTAAAACGATTATTGACGCATTTAAAGTGAAAGAAATTAGGAATAAGATTTTAATCACCCTCCTTCTTCTTTTCATTTATAGAGTAGGTTGCTGGATACCATGCGTGGGCTTTGACCCAGCGTTCGCTCTTGGTAGCGCAGACTCCAGTACAACCTTTGGCTTCTTTGAACTTATGAACATGGTCAGCGGTGGTGCGCTAGCCAATTGTTCCGTTCTAGCACTAGGTGTTTCACCTTATATCACAGCATCAATCGTAATACAGCTTTTAACAGTGGCTATTCCAGCCCTTGAAAGACTTTCAAAGAGTGGTGAAGATGGCAGAAGAAAGCTTAGCCTTTACACTCGTATTGCAGCCCTTATACTTGCAATAGCTCAGGCTGTTGGTATAGTTGTAGGTTATGCAGGCGAGGCAATGGACAGCGTTCTTACATCAGCCATCCCAGCTTGGCTTGTAGGATGTGGTATGGTTATCATCATGGTTGCAGGTTCAATGTTTACCGTTTGGATTGGCGAAAGAATTACCGACCTTGGAATAGGAAATGGTACCAGCCTTCTTATCTTTGTAGGTATTCTATCATCAGCAGGCACATCAGTTGCAGCAATCATTGAGCAATGTACTGTTGATATCACATACATTTGGTATTTAGTTCTGTTTATTGTAGCTTTAGTTCTTATCTTTGCACTTATCGTCTTTATGGACGGTGCCGAAGAAAGAGTACGAGTACAATATGCAAAGCAAATTAAAGGTAACAAGATGTATGGCGGTCAAAGCCAACACATCCCAATCAAACTCAACGCTACCGGCGTTATGCCAATAATCTTTGCAAGTGCACTTTTAACCTTCCCACAACTTATAATTTCTATATTCTGGCCAGACGTTACTTGGTATAGCGACTGGCTTGGTACAAACTCATGGCTATACATCGTTCTTACAGCTCTGCTCATCCTTGTATTTGCCTTCTTCTACTCTAAGATATCCTTCGACCCAGACGATATCAGCAAGAGATTGCAACAACAAGGCGGATTTATTCCAGGAATTAGAGCAGGCAAACCAACAGCTGAGTATTTAGGCAAGATTTCTAAGAGAATAACACTTTTCGGAGCTATATTCCTTGCAGTAATAGCCCTCATCCCATCACTTGCCTTTAAGGCGATAGGTGATGCATCGGGCGCGGCAATACTAATCAATGCCTTCTCTACAACCGGTCTTATGATTGTAGTTTCAGTTGCATTAGAACTTGAAAAACAACTTTCAGCTCAGATGTTTGTAAGAAATCACAAAGGTTTCTTAAGTTAACAAAAAATTTTGTTATAACATAAATATTATTTGGCTTAAACAGTATTTTACTGAAGAAGCATAGAAAGGCTAGGGCAGAAAAAGTCTGTCCTAGCTAATCAATATTTTTGAGAGATAAGGAGTTTATATGAAGATAATCCTTTTAGGAGCGCCAGGAAGCGGAAAAGGCACACTGGCAAAAAAGATTTCAAGAGATTTTAATATTCCACAGATTTCAACAGGCGATTTATTCCGTGCAATCGTCAGAGAAGATAATCCTTTTGCAAACAAGGTCAAAGAGATTATGAAAAGTGGCGGACTTGTGCCAGATGAAATCACAGTTGAAATGGTAAAGAACAGAATTTCTCAAGATGACTGCAAAAAAGGCTTTATATTAGATGGCTTCCCAAGAACAGTTCCTCAAGCAGAGGCACTTGAGAAAATCTCTCAAATAGACAGCGTTATCTTGGTAGAGCTCTCTCACGACACCATCGTTGAAAGACTTTCATCAAGAAGAACCTGCTCAAATTGTGGAGAAATCTACTCAACAGACGACAACAACACTGGTTTCTGCTTTAAATGTAATTCTCCACTTATACAGCGCGATGACGATAAGCCTGAAACAATTAGACATCGTCTGGAAGTTTATGAAGAAAATACTGCACCACTCATAAACTTCTACAGTGATAGGCTATTTAAGGTTTCTTCAGCAGGAACGCCAGAAGAGACTTACGAGCCGGTAAAAGCTTTTCTTAGGGATTTGGAGGCAGGAGTTGAATAACCTATCTCCAGCCGAGATTGTGCTTATGAAAAAGGCGGGAGAGATAACTCGTGACGCCTTATACTTCTGTGAAAAACTGATAAAACCAGGTATTTCAACAAAAGAACTTGACAATCTCGTAGAAAAGTTTATAATTAATAGTGGTGGACTCCCAGCTTGCAAGGGATATGAAGGCTACCCAGCAACTATCTGCGCATCGGTAAACGATATGGTAGTGCATGGCATTCCAAGCGATCATGTCATCTTAAAAGAGGGAGATATCATCAGTGTAGATCTTGTAGTTAACTACAAAGGCTACCACGGTGATGCAACACGTACCTTTCCTGTTGGAAAGATATCTGAAGAAAAGGCAAAGCTGATTGAAGTCACTAAGCAATGCTTTTTTGAAGGTATCAAACATCTTAAAGTAGGTCATAGACTAGGCGAGGTCTCACATGCCATACAAGAGTATGCAGAGAAAAATGGTTTTTCGGTGGTACGAGAACTTGTAGGACATGGAATAGGTAAGTCCATGCACGAGCCACCAAATGTGCCAAATTATGGCAAGGTGACTGACGGACCAATCATTACTGAGAACGCCTGTCTTGCAATAGAACCTATGATTAACATGGGACGCAAAGAAGTGTGGCTAATAGAAGACGGCTGGGGAGTGGTAACCAGAGATGGTAAAGCTTCCGCTCACTACGAAAATACCGTCCATGTGACCAAAGATGGCGTGGAAATTTTGACATTATAAGAGGAAAAGATGTACAAAATTGGAGATGTAGTTATAGCTACTGCAGGAAAGGAAAGAGGACAATTATTTGTAATTGTCAAAGTCGAAGATGGATACGCTTATCTATCTGATGGCAAAAGGCTTAAAAAAGACAAGCCTAAAAAGAAGAGCTTTAAACATATAAGACGTTTTGGCTCAGACAGTTTAAGTGAAAGCGATGTTCTTGACGAGAACGCGCGACTAAATGCTAAAATTAGAAATTTTTTATCAAGCAAAAAGGAGTTAAGTCATGTCGAAGGATGATGTAATTGAATTTGAAGGAGTGGTTATCGAGGTTTTACCTAATACCACCTTTAGAGTACGTCTGTCAAATGGACATGAGATATTAACCTATCTCTCAGGAAAATTAAGAAAAAATTATATTAAAATTCTTGAGGGTGATAAAGTAACAATCGAGATGAGCCCTTATGACCTTACTAAAGGACGCATTACTTGGCGTGATAAGGGTTAAAAAGGAGACAAAAATGAAAGTAAGAGCATCTGTTAAGCCAATTTGCGATAAGTGTAGAGTTATAAAGCGTGATGGCAAAGTTATGGTCATCTGCAAAAACCCAAAACATAAGCAAGTTCAAGGCTAAAATTAAAAATGGAGGAATAGTTAAATGGCAAGAATTGCTGGTGTAGATTTACCCAGAGAAAAAAGATTAGAGCTTGGTCTTACCTATATCTATGGTATTGGCAGAGACACCTCTAATAAAATCTGTGAAGCAACAGGTATCAGTGCAGATATCCGCGTTAAAGACCTCACTGACGACCAAGTTGCTAAACTTCGTAATTATATAGAGCACAACCTCATCGTTGAAGGTGAGCTTCGTAAAAAAGTCGACATGGACATTAAGAAACTAAGCGAAATAGGTTGCTATCGTGGAGTTCGTCATAGAAAGGGACTCCCTGTTAGAGGACAAAACACTCGTAACAATGCAAGAACAAGAAAGGGACCTAAGAAAGTTGTCGCTGGTAGTTCTAAGAAAGGTAAATAAGGAGAGATAGATAATGGCAACTAAAAATACACAAAACAAAAAGACAACTAAGAAAAGAGTTAGCAGAAATATCTCTGCTGGACAAGTTCATATCAAAACATCTTTCAACAACACTATCGTAACTTTCACAGACTGTGATGGTAATGTTTTATCTTGGTGTAGCTCAGGGAAACTTGGACTTAAAGGTTCTAAGAAAAGCACTCCATTTGCTGCACAATCTTGCGTAGAAGACGCTGCAAAAGTCGCAAAAGAACATGGAATTAAGTCAGTTGAAGTATTTGTAAAGGGTCCAGGAAGTGGCAGAGAGCTTGCAATCCGTTCTCTTGCAAATTGCGAACTTAATGTAACCATGATTAAGGATGTATCTCCAATCGCTCACAACGGTTGCAGACCTCCTAAAGTTAGAAGAGTATAAAAGGAGAGAACATGGCAAGAACTATTGAACCTGATTGCCGTCAGTGTAGAAGAGAAGGATGCAAACTCTTCCTTAAAGGCGAAAGATGTACATCAAAGAAATGTGCTATGGAAAGAAGACCAGTTATTCCTGGACAACATGGCAACTCAAAGAGAAGGGTAGCATTCTCAGAATACGGCACACAATTACGTGAAAAACAAAAAGTTAAAAGAATGTATGGAATTCTCGAAAAACAATTTAGAGAATACTATGACAAGGCAAACAAGATGAAAGGCGCTACTGGTGAAGTTATGCTTACCTTGATAGAAAGAAGGCTTGATAACGTTGTTTATAGAATGGGTATTGGCGCAAGCCGTAAGCAATGCCGTCAGATGGTAAATCACGGACTTATTACTGTAAACGGCAAACGCGTAGATATACCTTCTTACACAGTAAAAGCTGGTGATATAATTGGTATCAAAGAGAATAAACAAGACAATGCTAATATCAAAGAACTCAAGGGCGTTAAAACAGTTATGCCAAAATGGCTTGAGTTCGACACAAACACTCTCACTGGGAAAATTTTAGCACTTCCTAGCAGAGAAGATATCGACTCCGATATCAAAGAACAACTTATCGTCGAGTTCTATTCAAGATAATAACGGAGGAAAATTAATATGGAAATGGAAAGACCTAGAATCTCTTGTGAAGAGACTGACAATGGCTCTTATGCAAAGTTTGTTGTTGAGCCACTTGAAAAAGGATATGGAATTACTCTTGGAAACGCTATGAGAAGAACACTTCTCTCATCTCTTCCAGGCTCAGCTGGAATTGCTGTAAGAATTGCTGGCGTAGCTCACGAGTTTTCAACAATTAGAGGAGTTACCGAAGACGTCGTTGACATAATCTTAAACTTAAAAGGTCTTGCTCTTAAATGCAAAGACCAAAGCCGTGACTATGTTACTTATTTGCACATAAGAAAAACTGGTGCAGGCGAAGTTACAGCTAGAGATTTTGAAGATAACAGCGATGTTGAAATCTTAAATCCAGATTTGCATATCTGCACTATGGATGACGGCGCCGTGCTTGACCTTGACCTTATGGTTGGCAATGGTAGAGGATATGTTCCAAATACCTTAAACAAAGAAAAGTTTGACGATATCGACTATATCGCTATTGACTCACTTTTCTCACCTGTTAAACGTGTTAATTTCAATGTTGAGGCAACCCGTGTAGGTCAAAGCGTTAACTTTGATAAACTTACCTTAGAAGTTGAAACCAATGGTACAACTTCAGCTAGAGAGATTGTTTCTCTTGCAGGCAAGATTATCATGGAGCACGTAAATCTATTTGTAGAGCTTTGCGCTCAAATTGCAAACAGCAATATCTTGGTTTCTCGCGAAGAGGATAAACAGGTAAAATTACTTGAGCTTCCTATTGAGGAAATGGATCTTTCTGTTCGATCATATAACTGCTTAAAGAGAGCAGGTATCAACACAGTTGAAGACCTCATCAAAAAGTCAAGAGGCGATATGCTTAAGGTTAAAAACCTTGGTATCAAGTCTATAGACGAGGTTATTGCAAAACTTGAAAGTTATGGACTTTCACTTCGCAAAGACGAAGACTAAACTTTATAAAGGAGAAATATAATGGCTAATGCAAAATTAGGTAGACCAAGTAAAGAAAAAAATTCTATGTTACGTGGACTTGTTTCCGACCTTTTGTGGTTTGGAAAGGTTGAAACTACTCTTGCTAAAGCTAAGGCAGTTAGAAGTCAAGCAGAAAAGATTTTAACCCTTGCTATCAACTCTTATGAGGATATAGCTAAGGCTACAAAAGAGATTAAGGATGAAAAGGGTGTTAAAGTTAAGAAAACTGTTTCTAACGATGGACCAAAGAAATTGCAAGCACGCCGTGCTATCATGGCTTATGTAATGGATAGACAAGAACAAAGAAAGCCAAAAGAGTCTCTTGAGGCATTTGAGGCTAGAACACAAGGTATCAACCATCCATTACTTGAAAAGATTTTCAACCTCTATGCACCAAAATACGCTGCTAGAATAAAAGAACTCGGACAGGCTGGCGGTTATACTAGAATAATCAAGCTAGGTCAACGTAGAGGCGATAGCGCTGAGATGGCAATCGTAGAATTAATTTAAGCGAATTAAAATAGTTAAAAATCGTTACTTTTAAGGTAGCGATTTTTTTGTTGCTGATTATGTATTTGCTTTTTCAAAGGTATTGACAAACGGGATTTTTATGGTATAATATTTCACATATAAGGGGGATTTTTATGAAAAAATCACTAGAAACTGTAGCAGAGGCTAGAGAAGCTGTTCGCAAAACAAACAAAAATTTTAAAAGAGCAGAAATCACATCTGTAATAATATTTTTAATTGGGATGTCAGGATTTTCCACAGCCGTTGGGGCATCAATGTTTGAAATAAAGAAAGGAAACGATGTTCTTGAAGATTTCAAAACTTTAGAAGTCTATCAAACAGAAATCTCCGCTCAGACTAACGAGGCTATGGAAAAATATGGACAGGATCCTGCCTTACTTTCTCAAGAGCTTGATCGTATTACCTCACATCAAAACACTGAGGAAATTTTAAAATCCACATCAACTCCATATACTTTTAACTATCAAGCACATGATGAAAATGCAAAAAACTGGTTAATCACAGCGGGAGCAATGAGTTTACTTGCCTTTGGTGCCTTGACAACTTTTACCATAGTTGGTTCTTCACTTTTAAACAAAAGAAAAGACTACAGCGCTCAACTCGAAGAGATGGAAAAGGAAAATTAGATGAATATAGGAATTGATATTGATGGTACTTTAACTCAATCATTGGATATAGAAAGGTTGGCTAAAGCATATATAAAGAAAAATGACCTTCCATATAAACTAGTTAACCCAAAAGCCAGCATGGTCATTGATATGTTTGACTGGGACAGTGAAATTTGCAGACAGTTTTATCTTGCAAACTGTGAAACATTACACGTGGATGTTCCTGCAAAGGAAGGTGCAAGTGAGATTGTGTCAAAACTCAAGCAACAAGGCAATAAAATTTATATCATAACTGCAAGGTCAGTTGCATGGTGCAGGGAACCTTACAAGATATCGGAAGAATGGCTTAAAAAATATAATATACCTTTTGACGAGCTTTTAGTAGAGCAGTTTGAAAAGAGTGACGCTTGCCGACAAGCAAACATTGGCTGTTTTATTGACGACTCAGTATCTGTGCTCAAAGGGCTGGAACCTTTGTCTCTACCAACAATTTTGATGGAAACAAAATATAATAAAGAAGATACAAGATATAACGGTCTTAGAGCAAAAGACTGGCGCGAAACGGAAAAATTACTTAACGATTTACATGTTTTATAGAAATAAAACGTAAATTTTAGGAGCAACAATCGCTCCTTTTTTCTTGGCATGGATATTTTTGCTTGATTTATGTTATTTATTTATGTATAACTATAGTGGGAGGTTGCACATGGATATAAAACTATTTGACAAGGAGAAGAGCGAAAGATTTAAATTTAGAGTTAATGGTATTTTGTTAAATAATGACAAAATGCTTGCAGTAGAGATGAATAAAATGGGCTTTATGTGTTGTCCTGGAGGTCATGTTATGATAGGTGAGGATACCATGCAAGCCATGGAACGAGAATATAAAGAGGAAACTGGAATAAGTGTTAAAATAGAAAAACTGGTTGCTATTGTTGAAAATTTTTACGAAAGCGAGGTTCTTTACCATGAGTTAAGTTTTTTTTATTTATTAAGAGCAGACAAAATATATGAAAGCAAACAAAAAGATTTTTCGCTTATTGAAAATGATAATGGAAAACTTATCAATATGAATTATAGATGGCTTTCACTTGATAAAATAGATAGTTACGACTTTTTACCACTTGCAATAAAAAATAAATTAAAAAATAGAGATTTTAACACAGAACATATTATTTTTCATGGGGATAAAGGTGAATAATGAAAGCAGTTGTACAGAGAGCACTATCCGCATCACTTAAAGTAGACGGAAAACTTATTTCAGAGATTGAAAAAGGTCTTGTTGTCTTTTTAGGTGTTGGACAAGGTGACAATGAGGAGGATTTGAACAAAATTTGTCAAAAGATCTCCAAATTACGTATTTTTGAAGATGAAAATGGCAAAATGAACCTTTCAATCAAAGAGGTTGGCGGTCAAATTTTACTAGTAAGCCAATTTACTCTCTATGGTGACTGCAAACATGGCAACCGACCAAGCTTTATTATGGCAGAAAAGCCAGACCGTGCAAACCAACTTTACATAGAGGCAAAATCTTTGCTAGAAAATGAAAATATTGTTGTAAAAACAGGTGTTTTTGGAGCCGATATGAAGATAGATATTCTAAACGATGGTCCAGTCACAATAATTTTAGACAGCAAAGAGTTGTAATATCCATCATAGAACCAAATATTTAATAAAAACGATTAATTTAAAATTTTTTATTTTAAAAATAAATTATTTTATATAGATTTCTCAAAAATCTTTGAAAATCTATTGACAAAATCTTTAAAATATGTTAATCTTTAAGAGCATTAAAAATGTTCTTTGGGGGATTAGCTCAGCTGGCTAGAGCGCCTGCCTTGCAAGCAGGAGGTCATCGGTTCGATTCCGATATTCTCCACCAAAATAAATAGGTATTAACTTTTAATACCTATTTTTTATTATTTTTACAATAGAATTCTTAAATGTATAGATTCTTTTGACAATGTGTTAATTTTATTGTACAATATTATAAAAATTGGAATATAAGATTAAAGGAGGTTTTATGAAAGAAGGTTGGTCAAATCGCTGGAAAAAATTACTTATTTGGATAAGTGGCTATCTTAGTATTGTTGCTTTTGCAATTGTTGGAGGTTATGCAATAGTTAAAAGCAACGATGAAGAACTAAAAAAGACAGCTAAAAAAGCCTTTATCATCACAGTAATCTTTACCATAATTGCAGCATTTCTTGCAGTATACTCTGCTTGTATGTCGATAGCAGATACTGTTAGCGCCGGAGCAAGAGACGCCTTTACTTGGATAACTTCACTCTCTATAATTGCAGAAGTAATTGTTTACGCAGTCTTTGCAATCATTGATTTTTGCAAGAAGGACAAAAAGGTTGAAGTAATAGAAGAGAAAGAAGATAAAGTAGATTAATTATTAGAAAGCAAGAGGCTAGAGCAAATCTAGTCTCAGACTGCAGAAAAACGTCGCAATGCTATGTTTACTGTAAAACGCCCAAAACCAGTCATTTAGGTTTACTAAACTCCTGGCTTTGGGCATTTTCCGAGCGCAAGCCTACGCTTGTTTTTCTACAGTCTGATAAATTGTCTACACTCTGAGACTAGAGCAAATCTAGTCTTCTTTTTTAGGCACGCAAGAATAACACGAATGAAATAAGTGTTATTCTTGTATATTTTTGCGAATAGGATATACTATAACTATTCCTAAAATAAAGCCATCTCATCAAAATTTGTCAAAAAATAAATTTTTTTTATTTTAACTATTGAAAATATAATTTAATTGTGATATAATAGGTTTAAACATGGAGGGATTATGTCTAAGCATTTAATTAAAATCTTATCTATATGTGCACTTGTAGTTCTTGTGCCATTAATTGTAGTTGGCTCAGCAATTACAGTTACACAGGCTGCACCTGCAACTTTAACTATCTATCAGGGTGGCAATGATGGACAATATGCAGGGAAGAGCTCTACAATATCTATTTTAATAGATGGCGTACCTCAAGTGGACGACCAAGATCAGCCAGTCAGCACTATAACAGTAAAGAAACACTCAACAGTAGCAGTACACTATGAAGGCGCTGGCTATGAGTTTGCTGGATGGTATGATGGTACAGCTCAAGAAGTTGACGGAACTGAAACCCCACTTTCTACAAACACTACCTATGAGTTTACAATTAGAGGAACAACTAGCCTTACTGCCGTACGCAACGCTATTCAATATCAAATACAATATTCGGGAACTTACGATGATGGCACTGCAGTTGGCGATATAGCTGAAGACCATATCAACACAGCAGTACAAACGGTAGAGTACGGTACACTATTAGCAACTCTTACGCCACAAGCAGGAGCCACATTTGGTGGATGGTATGTAGAGAATGGTGATGAAACTGTGACTAAAGGTACCACAAACGCAATTTTTAATAATGTAGATTACAAGGATGAAAATGGCCTTATCACATTGACTCTTAAGCCAGTATGGTCAAATCAAATGCTTTTCACTTATTATGCAAGCGATAGATCAACTATTATTTGGCAGGATAGAATAACTCAGGAAGAATTTGCAAACTACACGCTACTCTCTGCAGACAATGAAAACGTCATAAGCAATACAACTCCTGGTTACAGATTTGTAGAATGGGTAGACAATGTTGGCAACCCAGTAAGCATAGGCGACATCACTTATACTACAGGCGAGTATTCTGTTTATGCAAGAGAAGAAGTAGTAAGCTATGATGTAACTATTCAGTTTAACGCAATTGATACAACTGATACTACAGTTATAACATATAACGCAAGAGATGGCTTTAGTGATTATTCTGAAGAGAGAATAGGCTATACTTTCCAAGGCTTAAGCTACAATGGCACACTTTACTCTCAAGATGGTAGCGACTATGTATTTAATGGAACATCACTCGGTGAGGCAGTTATAGCAAATGAAGGCTTAACAGTAACTGCAGTTTGGGTTTGCGAATATCCAGATGTAACTTGGGATTTAACCCTTATAAGCCAAGAAGGTACTGGAATTTACTACTATGATGGAACAAACTATATCCCTGTAGAGCCAACATTAAATAATTACCTTGTATTTGAAGATGTAAACGAATATGGCTATGCTCAACTTGAAGATTACATTATGGCAACACTTTTAAGCGACATTGATGTAAATAGTCTTTATGTAGCAGATGGCGATTCTTACAGAAAGGTTGCTCTAACAGAGGCTTGGGTTTACAACAATGCAAATCCATCTTTGCCAAACATTTACGATCAACTTGACACAACTGATGTTACATTTAAAGATTTAATGGACGTTAGATATGATGACCTTGAAACAATAACAGGCATTACAGTAAGATTGATATTTGCTTAAATTAAAATAAAAAATTAGAAGGTTTAAAAGCCTTCTATTTTTTTGTCTACAAATTGATTTGCAATTTTTAAAACAGTGTGCTAATATTAACTTATGGTTATTAAAAAAGCTGTTTACAAAACAAGTGTAGTTAGTATTGATAAGATTTTAAATGACGGGCTTGCAGAGTTTGCCTTTGTTGGCAGAAGTAACGTTGGTAAGTCCTCTTTAATCAACAGACTTACAGGCAAAAAAGGACTAGCTAAGGCTTCAGCTACACCAGGCAAGACCAAAATGATTAACTATTTTGATATAAACGATAGTTTTCGTTTTGTCGACCTTCCAGGCTACGGTTTTGCTAAAGTAGGACAGGCACAAAAGGATGTGTGGTCGGGACTTATTGGTCAATATCTAACAGGGTCTCCCACTCTTGCTACCATTTTTGTTTTACTTGATATTAGGCATACTCCAAGCGAACTTGATAGACAAATGGTAGAATTTCTTATTTACAATCAATTGCCTTTTATGATAGTCGCAACTAAAGCTGACAAACTTGCAAAGAGTAAGCTGGCAAATCAGGTCAAGGTGTTATCTAGAGCGCTAGGTATAAGAGAAGAAATGTTTATGGTAGTTAGCAGTGAAACGGGCTACGGGATTGACAAAATTTTAAACTATATAGAACACAAAATGGAAAGTAACAATGAGTAATATAGACAAAGAAAAATACAAAACAAAAATTTTTGACTATGGATATGATGGCGAGGGTGTAGGCGAGCTCAACGGAAAGGTTTGCTTTATACCATACACAATAAAGGATGAAGAAGTTGAGTTTGAGCTTACAAAAGATAATAAATCTTTTGCCCAAGGCAAGCTCACTGACGTTTTAGAAAAAAGCGAGAAAAGAATAGAACCAAAATGTCCTTATTTTGGCGTCTGTGGCGGATGTAGTTATCAACATATGCCCTACAGTGAAGAGCTTAAAATAAAGGAAATTTTATTAAAAAGACAACTTAAAAAGGTGGACTTTGAAGGTGATGTGGACATTATCTCGTCACCTGAAGAGCTAAGATATCGCAACAAATTAAAATTATTTGTAGGTGATAGCAAAGTAGGTTTAAAAGTAAGGTCAAGCAACAAAATTTGTCCAATAGAGGATTGCCTGCTTGTCCAAGACAAGATATCAAAGGCAATAGTACCTATAAGCAACTTTATTAAAGGAAACAATCTTTATAAGTTTATAGATACCTTAACTCTTAGACAGGAAGAGGATAATTGCTTGATAAATTTCAGCCTAAAGGTGGACAAAGATATAAATTATCAAGGGCTTTACTTGTTACTTGGTAAAGATTATGGAATTTTTCAAACTTTTAGAAGCAAAACGAAGCATATTTTAGGTTTAGATAAACTTGTTAAAGAAGAATATTTCCTGAACTTAAAATTTTCTCCGCTTTCTTTTCACCAAGTAAATAGTAAAGTGCAAAATCTTCTTTATGACTGCGTGCTTAGCAAGACAATAGGAGATAGCGTCATAAATGCTTATAGTGGCTCAGGACTTTTGAGTGGTATTTTAGCTAAAAGGTTTGGCAGGGTCACTGGTGTAGAGCTTGGCGAGGCAGAACATCATGAGGCGCAAGAGCTAAAAGAAGAAAATGAGCTTTTTAACCTTATAAACATAAAAGGTGATTGCGCGAAGATCCTTCCACGACTTGAGGGCGATACTTTGATAGTTGATCCGCCACGGGGAGGACTACAAAAGGAGGTCTGCCAAGCCATATCGCAGAAAAATTTTAAAAGAGTTGTCTATATATCCTGCAATAGCGCAACACTTGTTAGAGATTTACAACTTTTGCAAGGGTATAAAATAGACAAAGCATACCTCTTTGATATGTTCGCAAGGACAGGTGAATATGAGTGCCTTGTAGTTTTATCTAGAAAATAACTATAAAATTTATTGAAATTGATATAAATTAAGTTAAAAATTATTAATTTTGAAGATAATATGTTATAATTATTATGGAGGTACAAGTGGAAAGGGTTTATAAAAGACCAGAATTTATATATTATCAGGATGCGCTTGACGCCTTTACCGAGGCAAGGCACAAGCTCAATGAGTATATTGAGAATGATAGTAGGAATTTTCGAAAACTTTTTAATGAGTATAAAGAAAAAGCAGGAGGTGGAGATGTAATTGCTATGGATATCGTAGCTTATTACTATAAGACAGGTGTGCCTAACCTTTTGCCTGAGAATTATGATCTTTATATAAGGTGGGAATTGCTATCGGCGGCTCGTGGAAATGAGTTTGCTATTGAAAAATTGCAATTTATTTTAAATTATGCAATGGATAGCATCATAGCAAGCGAAGATTACGAGACGATAGTATATAAAAACGATATAGATGACCATAATCTAATATATGTTCTTGGTAAAGCACTTTGTAAAATGCTTGTAAAAGAGATGAAAATATATCTTGAGGATATGAAAGAGGCAAGAGATATTGCAAAACCATATACTCAGGAGGCGTTTATTAGCTTACGCAAAAATATAGACGATGTTGTACAAAAGACAATAGAATATCTTAAGTCTTAGCTTAGTAGATTGAAAAAACATTGCTAAGCGTAATTAGCCTATCTTCAATGAGTTTATTAAGTTCATTTTCAAAATTTGATTTATCTTTCAAATAGATGAGATTTTTTAAAATCCGCACCTCAAGACCTAGAAATTTAAGAAAACAATAGGTCTTGTCGTACCTAAATTTATACGACTTTAACGGTTTTTCATAGTCAAATATAACTCTTAATTTTTTGAGTTGTCTTTCGTTTAAAGAATAAATAGGTGAGGTATTTAAAAAACCACCAAGAATAAGAAGGCAAGACTTAGCTTGGGCAAAATAATCAAAAGTTTCTTCAACGACTTCATTAAACTGCTCATCATCAACTTGCACAAAAATAAAACCCTTACTTTTAAGAGCGTTAGCATAGGCTTTTGCCATAATTTCATAATCTTGAAGAGTTAAAATTTGCTCATCATCATATTTCATAAACAGTCCTCATGATTATTTATTCTCTTCAAACATAATTTGTGATAAGTAAACATGAGGTTTGCTGTTAGAAAAAATGTTATAAGTAAAAAATAAATAAAAAATAATATTTTTAATTAAATTTGTAACTTAAAAATTTGGTATTTATAATATAATAAAAATAAAAATATAAAATATTTATAAAATAATTTAAATTTAAATGGTTTAAAATAAAAATTAAATAATTTCAAAAATTAATTATGCGCCTATGGTGAAGTGGATATCACAATCGACTTCGGATCGATTATCGAGGGTTCGAGTCCTTCTAGGCGCACCAAACAAAAATAATCCGAGATCTTGTTCGAGGATTATTTTTGTTTGTATTCTTCTTTCTTATTATTTCACTTTTCACTCTTCTTTTTTATCTCAGATTATTTTTGAAATAAAAAAGAAAAAATAAAAATGTATAAAGAAGGATGTATATCAATGCGCGACTTGGTATCTAAAATTTAAGTGTAACTAGCCAAGCGGTTTAAAATTTTTTAATTCTACTAAGGAATTTTTGTTTGTACTTTTATTTCTTCTTTTTTTCACTTTTAATTTTTATTTTAAGTTTGGAATTTTTTTATAAGTATAATAAAAATAATTTCAATTTTACATAACATAAATTTGTAAAATTATATAATAGTTTGGAATTAAAAGGAGTTTGTGTTAAAATAGGTTTATGAGCGAAAAGAAATCAAAATCATGGATAGTGCCAGTTATATTATTATTGGTTATAGTTGCGGCTGTTGTAATCTTTATGTTTGTAATTGATGATGACGGCAAGAAAAACGGTAGCACACTAAAAAATGGACAATTAGAGGCAAAACTTACCAATATAGACGACTATATTGATTATGTCGCATTGACACAGGACGAGTATAAGGTAGATTACTACACGGTTAAGATTTATCAAGCCTTTTACGATAATATTGACAATCTTATGGCAGGAACCAACACAATTTCACTTGCAAGCTACCTTACCTCAAGCGAGCTTAACGAGATTGGCTCTTATATGGGTCAGGCAGCCTCTGGTGCGCTAACTAGTTTAATATATGATAATCCTGAGCTCTTTTGGCTTTCATTTGATAATATGGTGATAGAAGCAACCTATTCTTCACCATTTTCTAACACGGTCACAGACATAACGTTTTATGTTGAAGGAAAGTCGAATTTTTATGAGACTGGATTTTACAGCCAACTGCAAATAAATTCTGCTGTTGAGCAAATGAGGCTTGCACGCAGTGAAATTTATGCGCAAATGGAGACAGAACTTACTGAAAACTACACCGACTATGACGCAGTCGTATATTTAAATGACTATTTGACCAACCATGTTGAGTATGATATGACTTTAAGTAGAAACTTAATCCATACAGCTTACGGCGCTCTTGTAAACGGAATTGCCGTGTGTGATGGATATGCTTACGCACTTGAGTATTTGCTTGACGGGCTAGGTATTACCAATCTCGTAGGCGCAGGTTATGTTGCAGATGGTCAATCGGAGCCAGAAGGGCATATGTGGAGCTACGTGCAACTATATGGAAATTGGTATGGCATTGATGTTACTTGGAACGACCCTGTTATTATAGACCCTGATGCTACTCCTGAAGAGATCCAACATGTAAAAGATGAGAATAGACACAACTATCTTTTAATGGGTGGCGATTATGGGCAAGGCGAAGGCTTTTACGATGAAGGTAGATATATACAAAATTATATTTACTATTTCGGAGAGGATTATTACGAATTCCCTGTTCCTGAGATTTCAAAAAATGGCTTTGTTATGCCGACTATAACTTCAATAGATGTCACTTCTGTTTATGATGATGGAACCTACCTCGGAGAAAGGGTAACCATAACAGGAGAAAATATTTTAGACAATTATACCTTTGCCTACGCTGTCAGCACTGATGGTGGCGAGTCTTACAGCGATTTTACAGAATGCTCGCAGCTATTTATCCTTACCGAAAACGATGGCGACGGATTATATAAATTTAGATTGCAAACAACAGACGGAGAGGTGATACTTGAGTACCAAACAGTTATTACAATAGATGTGCAAGAGGCATCACTAAGTTTAATAGATACCGAAGAAATTCTTTACGCTAATAAAGAAATTGCATAAAAAGGATAAAAATGTTTAATTTTATAAAATATTTTAAAAACAAGAAATTAATTAAAAAAGATTGCAAGCTTGATGAAGAAGGACGATGCCTTATAGAGATTGCTATTAAAGATAGGTCAGAGGTGCTATCTCCATATGTAATTAATGGGCAGGAGACAATAAATTCGGAATTTGCAAGCGCACTTGATAACGCTGTAAAATCAATACCTCCTAAGAAGGATATTCACTTAAATATAGAAGGGAAGGGACTTTCTGACCAAGATAAAAACACATTTGCACTCGCTATAAAAAATTATTATTTAAATAGCACGCTAGAGTCTCAACGAAAGATAAAAAATAACATGATTTTGTTTATAATCATGGCTATTATGTCATTAATCACCTTAGCAGCACTTTTTCTTGTAAATTATTTTGAAGTAAACTGGCTAATAATTGAGGTGTTTGATATTATTGTTTGGGTTTTTGTCTGGGAGGCTGTTGACCTTCTGGCTTTTCAAAGAAGTATGATAGTTTTTGACAGGCAACGTAGTTATAAAGTATATAAAAGCAAAATAAGTTTTAAATAAAAAGATAATCATATTTTGGTGAAGTTTACAATACCATAATATGATTTTTTTTAATTTTTTATTAAAAATAACTATTGAAATTTATTTAATTTATTGTTATAATAATAGTGTAATAATTGAGGTGTAATATGGGAAGGAAAAAAGTTCAAGAAAAGGCTCTTAAAAAACTAAATGATCTTGTAGGAGTAGATAGCAATTTTCGTGATCTTGAAATTAGAGATGAGGATAAATTATGTCTGCTATGTAAAGTAGCAACTAAAGCATGGAAACATTATAAAAGATATCAAGAGACAGAAGATCTCGTCGATTTACGTGCATTTGCAAAGAAATTTAAAGAGTTTGCTTTTGATGCAAAGTTTTCGGTAAGAAATAAAGATGGTAAAGTTATTTTATTTAGAGATGTTAGATTTGTTACAATCTCTCAAAAAAATAGAGGCTTAACAAAAAAAATATATAAACAGCTTGCTAAAGATGGTATTGATGTTGCAGAAATGGCAGAATTATATATTAAATCCAAGTATTTTATATCAAAGTCAATAAATGAAACAGAAATGGTTTATAATATTTGATAAAAGTACTTTGCAAAATTAGAAAAATAATATATAATTGTTATCGGAGAGGTAAATTATGGAAGAATTGCAACATTCTCACGATGGAATAGATAATTATGAGCATATTTTAGATATGCAAAAACAATTAGATATGCTTTTTAATAATATTAAAGACAATACTGACACCGCTTTTGAAATTTTAAAAATGCATGAAAACGATACTGAGCAAGACGTGGTTGATGTTTATAGAATAAATTGTAGCGATATCTTAGATTGTGAAAAACTAGTCGAGGCAAAGGTCAATTCTTTTAAAGAGCTTTCAAATGCGCTTGCAGGCAAAGGAAAAGAAGAGATAGTCAAAGTACTTCCAAAGCTTGAAGACCTTTTTGACGAAATAAGACAATTTGAAAAATCGTCGACCGACCTTCTTTATACTCTTATGAAAAAGATAAACAAATAATAAAAAGGAAATACAAATGCTTAAAAGTTTGTATTTTTTTTATTATAAATAAAAAAAATAATTAAATTATTATATTTTTTAAAAATTATTTGCTATAATTTAAAAAGGAGTTAATTATGGACGCAAGAGATGAATTTTTAGATATTTTTTATGATAATATAGATAGAGACGGCGCAGATAAATTGCTTGAGTGGCTTGAGAAGTCTGACTTCTTTACAGCGCCAGCCAGCACTCGTCACCATAGCGCATATAGAGGCGGACTTTGCCAGCATTCTATAAATGTTTACAAAAGATTTGTAAAATTACTTGAGATGGAGTATGGTGAAAATTGGCAAAAGAAGGTCAGTCCAGAGAGCGTGGCTATTATGGGACTTCTTCACGATGTCTGCAAGGTAAAAACATATGTAGAAGACTTTAGAAACGTCAAAGACGAAAATGGCAACTGGATTAAAAAGCCTTATTACAAGGTAGAGGATAGCTTGCCTTATGGTCATGGAGAAAAGTCAGTTTACATAATATCTGCTTTTATGAAACTTACTCGTGAGGAAGCTCTAGCAATCAATTGGCATATGGGCGAATATGACCAAAGGGTGCAAAACGGAAGCTATATGATAAGAGATGTTTATTATAGATATCCTGTATGCTTTTTGATGCACCTTGCAGACCTTACAGCTACCTATCTTGATGAAGAGGAAGAAGCATAAGCTAATATAAATTAAAATGAAATGTAGATGATTTTTTGCCTTTTATATAATCTAAACACTTTATTAAAGGATAAAGAATAAAAGATTAAAGTATTAATAGTTAAAAACATCTATATTTTTGACGACAAAAACACAACAAAACACAAATTTTATGATAATTGCCTATTGACAAAATAACCAACATGAGCTATAATATAGGTAAAGTAGGAGGTAATTCTATGGCAGATCTTGAAGCTTTATATTCAGCAGCTAGCAGTGGAGAGGCTGCACCAGCTGCAGCTCCAATAGCAGAGACAGAGGAGCCAAAGGAGCGAAAAAGAACATTTAAAGAGAAGATTGCAGACACATGGAATAGTGGAGCAAAGGGAATACTGAAAATTGTAGGAATTGGAGCGTTAGCATTAGCAGTACTGGCTACAGCTGTTACAGGGGTATGTCATGTAGTTCAAAGAATTAGAGAAGATTCTAGTCAGATAGCTCAAACCGAAGATCAGCTTGGAAAAACAGAGAGTGAGCTCGGAGACGCTATTAGTATCATTGAAGAAGAAGCTACAAAGTACCATAATACAGTAGCGGGCATTGTAAATGGAGCTCGTGACTCTATAGATAGTGCAAATGATAGGTACGACAGACTTTATTCTCAAGTAAGTGGCGTTTCAGATGAAATTACAGTGACAATTGATGGAAATAGCATGAGTGCCATTGAAGCTCTTGAAGATTTAAAAGAGCAAGAAGGGGCTATAACGGAGGCAGAAACCACTTATGGCGAGATGGTGTCATATAACGGTCAAGATTCTTTGACTCAACTTGAAGAGGCTTATTCTGCAAAAGATTACAAAACTGTAAATACTATTGGTCAATATATTAACGAAAAAAATAGTACTATTACAAGCGAGCTCGCATCTGCTGGAACAGTTATGACAGAAGTTCAAACAGCTTACAACGAATATATGGCAGAGAAAAATGACGAGCTAGCAAATACTGTCATCAATGTTGAGTTCACAGAGGCTGATTTAAACAATACTACAATGATGCAATATTTGACAAGTCCATCACTTGCTGGTAAGGTGTTAAGCATTGACCAGTGCACATATAATAGAACTAACGGTGAGGTATCTATCCTTGCAAGTTGTACAGACTTATTTGGCAGAGCTTATACAAACTTAATCACATCAACTATTGCGCCAGGACTCACTCAAGCAGAGCTGTCAGCATCTAATCTTATTACAAGAGTACAGAACGCTGAAAGTGCAAACTATCAAGTATTTAACAATGACATGATAGGCCTTGAGGGTAGCGGTGTAATGAATAATGGCGGAGAAGAAGTAAGTGGCGACATAAGCGCACAATATTCTGTAACAGCCGTTTACAATGCAAAGACTGGCAAGACTACAATTACAGCTCAGGCAATCGTAGTTGTTAAGGGTGCGGATGGCAAGGTTATAAGCCACAAAGTTTACACAGCTCCAACAGCTACAAGAAACGGTGTAGTTAAAGAAAATGATGTAAAAGCAGAATTTGAAGCTAAACTTGCTGGAATGATAGAAGCAGACAACACTCTTCAAATAGACGCCGAAGCTGAAAACGCTTAACATGCAAAACGCTTTTATTTAGACCTTAATTAATCAAAAGGAAATCCAAACGGGTTTCCTTTTTTATATAATATAAAAACACAAAGTTAGCTTTAATAAATACAATAATGTTATAACTAGACGAATAATCTCGCTTACAAAATTTATTAGTTATAAAATTAAAAATATTGTACTTTTTTATTTTAATTTGATCGAAAATGCGTCAAAAAGACTAATTTTCTTGACTTTTTTAGTTAAATTTAATATCATATTTATAAATTTTACAAGGGTGCAAAATGGATACAAAAAAGAATATACATGCAGGTCATAGACGTCGTTTAATGGAGCTTGCATACAAAGCAGGACACGAAAATCTCTCAGATATACAGGCTGTAGAGCTTGTATTATGCTATGTTTTTCCTCGAGGCGATGTAAATCCACTTGCACACAGACTGCTCGATAGATACAAAAACCTGCCAAGTATTCTTGAAGCTCCAGTTGAGGATTTAAAAATGGTAGAAGGCATGGGCTATATGTCTTCATTAAAATTACACAATCTTTTGAGTATTTTTAATACATATACAATAGAAAAAGCGTCAAAACAAGAAAGAATGACAACCACAGGCGAGGTTTACGATTATATAGAGTCACTCCTGCGCTTTAAAAAGGAAGAAGAGTGCCACATGATAGGCATCAACGCACAAGGCGAGGTGATTGCCGAACGTTGCGTTGGCAGAGGCAAAAACGACCGCGTAGAGATTGACATGAAAGAGGTAACAATGTTTTTGATTACCTACAATCTGCCAGCAGCTATAATTGTACATAATCATCCAGACGGAAAATGCGTAAAAAGCACACAAGATGCTTATACTAATGACAAGCTCAAGTATGTGCTAGACTCTTTTGGTTGCAGACTTGTTGACGACTTAGTAATCGGAATAGACGGAATTTATAGCATAGAAAGAAGACAGATGCGCCGTCTTTTTGTAGACCAAAACTCAATAATGGGACAAATTATTAAGCAAAGACTTGACGCCGAGCAAGAATTGAGGTCAGTATGATAAAAATTAAAGATAAAAAAGATAGTATTTTAAAAATGAAAGAACTTCGCCTCAATTACTTTCCACTTGAGGTGTTTGACGTTGACGATATCGAAGGCATAAAAGCATTTTTTGAGGCTAACCCTTCAGAAGAATATGTTATGAGGAGCCCCAATAAGACAAACGCCAATTTTTTCTTTGTTAAAAACTTTGAAGAGGCAAAAGAGCATTTAAAATATTTTAAAAAAGAAGTCACAATTGATGTTTCATATAGACCATATAAAGAGGATATCATTTTAGTAGGTGATATAAAAGTGCATAGAGGTTACGGCGCAGACATAGTCGACCTAACAGCAAGAACAGATAGCGAAGCCACGCAACGAAACATTTACGAGAACCCAGAATATAACCTGCACACAACGCTTGAAGATAATAAATTGTGGGATATACCAGGTTTTTCAAAGATAATAAGGTATATCGCCGACCACGAACTATACGATGTTATCGTAGAATTTTCGGTGTATGATATAAAAATAGGAGTTAATAAAGAAAACGTTGTAATCTCCGAACTCCGCACAGGATATTAAAAATCTGCATCAATTTTTTTGATGCAGTTTACTTTTTTTAAAGGGTGTTAAATGAAAAAGTTTGATATAGTAAAATTAAAAAATGATGAAAAATATAGAAAAAATGGGCTAAAAAACGGTTTTTTGGCGTAATTATTGATATTTTTCCTAATTTTTTTGATATTTTATTTTTTAATGATAAAAATCAAGGTGAGTGTATTTTTGTCAGCGTAGCGAAGACTGACGTTGAGCCTGATAAATATCAATTGCCAAAATCGGTAGAAGAAATGCTGTCTAAAAATATACAAAAGATAAGAGAACTACCTAAAAACTTTAAGCCATTAGAAATAAAAGAATATGACCTAGTAGAACTTATAAACGATAAAGAAGAGTACGCAAAGCAGGGCATAGCAAAAGGTCAAAGAGGTTGTGTGATGTCAGAGTATGCTACAATGGACGAAGTTTTAGTCGACTTTTCAGGTATTGATAAGGATGGCAATTTCTATGGCAATTGCATATTAGTAAACGTAAATGACTTAAAAATAATTAATGATTAATCCACATCAATTATTGTTTTGTTGTGTTTTTGGGCGTAGGTTCTGATTTTGCCAGAGTTTGTGTACTGATGAGGACAGTAGGCAACTAAAACGTCGCTATTTCTGACCTTCCACTTGTTGCACTCAATTATTCTCGCTTTTGGTGGATATTGGTCAAGGTCACAAACTACAACCTCGTCAAAAAAGTATTTTTCATGCAGATATTTTGAGTTATAAAAATCTTCGGCGAGGTCATTTTCAAAGTATTTGAGCTTTTGTTCTAACTGTTCGCCGTCATAACTATCAAGAATTTCCTGTTTTTCTTTTTGATAAAGTGCTTTTGCCTGTGGACTTGTAAACTTATTTGAGCTATAGTAGGGCTTAACTTTTATCATTTGTACATTCGGATACTCTTTTTTAAGATGTAGAAGAGTGCTGTTGACCTGACTATCAAAATTACCATAGTCTCCACAATAGAAAACATTGTATCCTTTCTCAATCAAAGAGATAAGGATATTTTTTAATTTAGGCAATTTATCCTCGCTAACTCCAAAATGCGACCCGATATAAGTTACAGTTTTCATAAAGGTATTATAACATTGTAATCATAATTATGCAACTAAAAGTGCATAATTGTTGTAATTATTTTAAAATTATACAACTGTTATAATATAACTGAAGGTGAAGAATGACTGTTATAGAAGCTATATCAAAAAGAATAAGTGATTTAATGTATGAAAAAGGATGGAGTATTTATAAATTATCAAGGTTGACAGGACTAACTCCACATGGAATACAGGTAATTTTAAAAAAGTCGCATAAAGATGTTAAATTGACTACATTATTATTGTTAGCAAACGCTTTTGATATGAGTGTCTCAGAGCTTCTAAATTGTGATTATTTCCAATATGAAAATTTACAAATTGATATTTAAAGGTATATTATGGAATTAAAAATTGTTTTGGCTGAAAGATTAAATAATTTACTAAAAAAGAAGGGGTGGAGTACTTACAAACTTTCTCGCAAGACTGGGTTAACTCCATATACTCTACAAGGTATTTTGGCTTGTAGGTACGATGATATAAAATTAAAAACGCTTATTCTAATATCACATGCATTTGATATGTCTGTTAGTGAGTTTTTAAATGATGAAAAATTTTTATATAATAACCTAAAAATAGATAAATAACAGAGAATTTTCTCTGTTATTTTATAAACAAGAGAAGTGAGGGTGTTTTAATGAATGATTTTCAAGAGCGTTTGCAAGAGCTACTTGAAGAAAGAAGTTTAAGTAGATTGCAACTTGCCGAAACTTTGAATATAACTTCTACCACAATAAATGGATATTTTAATAAAAATTACTATCCTGCCATAGATATTGCGTTAAAATTTTCAAAGTATTTTAATTGCTCGTTAGATTATTTATTTGGTTTGTCTAATGAAAGGCACACTAAATATAATGTAAGAGTTGATGATGTTTTAATTAATTTTAATCGTAATTTCAAACAATTAATAAAAGAAAATAATTTAACAGTAGCTAAGGCTATGCGAGAACTTGGAATGAGCGAGTATAATTACTATCGCTGGCAATCTGGTAAATTTCCAAAGACTTATAATCTGCTCACTATTGCACAAACATTTGAAGTTGGTTTGGATTGGCTTTTATCAGAGCACTGATTGATTACATTTTATTTATATATACTATATTTATATATATTATCTATATAAAATTTATAAAAACCTCAAAACCTCTTTTTAAACCAATTTTGAAAAAATGCATAAATCGTTTGGAATTTTCTTTGTTATTGTATATAATTATTCTTGTGAAAAAAGGAGAGTTTATGAAAAAATTTGTTTACTTATTTAAAGAAGCTGACGGAAAAGATAAGGCGCTCTTTGGTGGTAAAGGTGCTAACCTTGCCGAGATGACTAGCCTTGGTATGCCTGTTCCTCAAGGCTTTACTGTAACTACTGAGGCTTGTACTCAATATTACAAAGACGGTAGAAAGATTAACGACGAAATTCTTTCTCAAATAGAGGAGAAACTCAAAGAACTTGAAAAAATGACAGGTAAAAAGTTTGGTGACAAAAACAATCCATTACTTGTATCTGTTCGCTCTGGAGCACGCGTTTCTATGCCTGGTATGATGGATACCATTCTTAACCTTGGTCTTAATGACGAGGTTGTTGAGGGGCTTAGCGCTCTTACAAACAACCCACGTTTTGCTTACGACTCATACAGAAGATTTATCCAAATGTTCTCAGACGTTGTTATGCAACAAGAAAAATCTAAGTACGAGCGTATCCTTGACAAAGTAAAAGAGGAGAAGGGCGTACAATTTGATAAAGACCTCACAGCTGAAGACCTCAAAGAAATCGTTGCAATGTTTAAAGATTTATACAAAAAATCACAAGGCGAGGAGTTCCCTCAAGACCCTCAAGTACAACTTATCGAGGCAGTAAAGGCAGTATTCCGTTCTTGGGATAACGACAGAGCCAATGTTTACAGAAGAATGCATGACATTCCTTACGAATGGGGTACTGCTGTAAACGTTCAATCAATGGTATTTGGTAACATGGGTGAGGACTCTGGTACTGGTGTTGCTTTCTCACGTAACCCAGCAACTGGCGAGAACAAGCTTTATGGTGAATACCTTATGAATGCTCAGGGTGAGGACGTTGTTGCAGGTATTAGAACACCACTTCCTATTTCTACCCTTGAAAAACAAAATCCAGAAGTATACAAACAATTCGCCGAAATTGCAAAAACTCTTGAAAAACATAATAAAGATATGCAGGATATGGAGTTTACTATTGAAAAGGGCAAGCTTTACATGCTTCAAACAAGAAATGGTAAACGTACTGCAAAGGCAGCACTTAAAGTTGCTGTTGACCTTGTAAAAGAGGGACTTATTACAGAGAAAGAAGCTGTTATGATGATTGACCCTAAACAGCTCGACGCTCTTCTTCACCCTCAATTTGACGCTGAAGCATTAAAGAAAGCAACTCCTATCGCAGAGGCTCTTCCAGCATCTCCTGGTGCCGCTTGTGGTAAAATCTGCTTTACAGCTGAAAAAGCAAAAGAGATGGGCGCAAACAAGGAAAAAGTTGTTCTTGTTCGTCTTGAAACCTCTCCAGAAGATATCGAAGGTATGGCTGCCAGCCAAGGTATTTTAACCGCTCGTGGTGGTATGACCTCTCACGCTGCCGTTGTTGCTCGTGGTATGGGTACTGCATGCGTTGCTGGTTGCTCAGCTCTTAAATTTGCAGAAGATGAAAAATCTTTCACCTTAAATGGTAAGGTATACAAAGAGGGAGACGTTATCTCTTTTGACGGCTCTACTGGTAAGATTTATGATGGCGAAATCAAAACTGAGCCAGCTAAGATTGTAGGCGAGTTTGCTACTATCATGGAGTGGGCTGACAAATACCGCGCTCTTCAAGTTAGAACTAACGCTGATAATCCACGTGATGCTAAAAATGCTTTCAACTTTGGTGCTGAAGGTGTTGGACTTTGCAGAACAGAGCATATGTTCTTCGAGGCTGATAGAATTCCTGCAGTGAGAGAAATGATTGTTTCTTCAACTGTTGAAGAGAGAAAGAAAGCTCTTGCTAAGCTTCTTCCAATGCAGAGAAAAGACTTTATTGGTATTTATCAAGCTATGGAAGGCAAGCCTGTTACTATCCGTTTCCTTGACCCACCACTACATGAGTTCCTTCCTCATGAGGATAGCGAAATTGCTGCTCTTGCAAAAGAGATGGGAATATCTTTTGATAGATTAAAACAAACTGTTGCTGACCTTCACGAGTTCAACCCAATGATGGGTCACCGTGGTCTTAGACTTGCTGTAACTTATCCAGAAATTGCAGAAATGCAAACACAAGCTGTTATTGAGGCTGCTATCACTGTAAACAAAGAAAAGGGCTACAACATCGTACCTGAAATCATGATACCTCTTACTTGCGACTGGAAAGAGTTTAAGTATGTTCGTGACATCGTTGCAAACAAGGCTGACGAAGTTATCGCTCAAAACGGCGTTAAACTCACATACAAGATAGGTACTATGATTGAAATTCCTCGTGCCGCTCTTACAGCTGACGAGATTGCTAAATATGCTGAGTTCTTCTCATTTGGTACAAATGACCTCACTCAAATGACCTATGGTTTCTCTCGTGACGACGCTGGTAAGTTCCTTGACGTTTACTACACTAAGAAGATTTTTGAGTCTGATCCATTTGCTCGTCTCGATCAAAATGGTGTTGGAAAACTTGTTAAGATGGCTGCCGACCTTGGCAAATCAACTCGCCCTGACATTAAACTTGGTATCTGTGGTGAGCATGGCGGAGACCCTTCTTCAATCGAGTTCTGCCATAACGCAGGCTTAACATATGTTTCTTGCTCTCCTTATAGAGTTCCTATTGCAAGACTTGCAGCAGCTCAAGCAAACCTTAAAAATCCAAGAAAATAATTAAAAATTAACAAAAAAAAGACCATAAAAAGAGATTATTTCTCTAAAAAATGGTCTTTTTTATTGAAATTATACTAATTATGCGGTAAAATATATATTATGGAAGATAAGACTAAACGACTAGACAACATTTTGCTCAGCGATGATGTTGTGAAAGAGTTTTATATAAATTACAGCGACCCAGACTTTAAAAATTGGCTTTTGGGTATTTTGCCAGAGGTTGAAGCTTGTAAAAATCAAAGACAAGACAACCCTTGGCATATTTATAATTGCCTTGACCATATTCTGCATTCTGTGCAGGCAATAAATGGTTTGGATAAGAATTTTGATTATAAAATGCGAAGAGAACTAGCTTACACCATGTTTTTTCATGATATTGGCAAGCCCAAATGTTATATCAGACGCTACTCAAAACTATATAAAAGAGAGGTCGACAGCTTTTTTAATCATAATCTTGAAAGCGAGAGAATAGCTGACAGAGTCTTAAAATCTTTTGATTTTGACCAAAAAGAGCAGGCACTTATCAAATTGTTAGTAAAAAATCATGATATTTTTATGTTTATAAAATTAAATGTCGATGGCAACAAATACCATAAACTTTTAGATGAAAAGTTGGTTGAAGGGTTTATAGAAGAATTTAACGCGGTAGGAAATGGAGCTGATATTTTAGCAAAACTTCTTCTTGTTGGCAGGGCGGATAGCACGGCGCAAAATCCAGAGATGACCAAACCGTCTTTTGCGCTTATTGACAAAATGGAAGAAATTCTTGGCGATATCAAACGTCAAATGGTAAAGTAACGATGTTTTGCATGCAGTTTAATGGGTTATGATCACGTTTTTACAAAAAATTGTACATTTCTACTTTACAATTTTATTTTGTTGTGTTATAATCTAGCGTAGAAATATTTTTTAATGAGGTGAGCATTATGATGATTGAGCCGTCAATAGACGTTCTTTTAAATAAAACTAAAAATAATAAATATGTTCTTTGTACTATTATCACAAAACGTGCAAAGGAGATAGAGTCTGTTCACAGACTGGAACTTGCAGATCAGGATAAAAAGGCTATCAGTCTTGCATGTGAAGAAATTGCATCAGGCAAGGTAGTACCAAGCGAAATTCCTGGTGCTGATGATACAGCCGAAGATTAAGTATCTGTAACAGTAAAAACAAAAAACTTCTATTAGCTAAATAGAAGTTTTTTTGATTTATGGTAAATAGTTTTTTATTTAGTTATTTATCACTTGAGAAAAATTGATGGCTGTGCTATAATTATTATCATTAAAAAGGATGTTATGTACGCAAAAGTTATAATCGACCAGGACGCTAAGGCGCTAGATAGAGTTTTTGAGTATATTGTGCCCGATGATTTAGACATTGTCACCGGTATGCGTGTATATGTCCCGTTTGGATGCCGAATTTTACAAGGTTTTGTTGTTGACTTGTGTGATAAGTGCGATTACGACCCAAGTAAACTTAAAAAAATCATATCAAAAATAGAGGACTTCCCTGCAATAAAGCAAGAGATGCTTTCTCTTATGCAGTATATGGCAAAGAAAAACCATTTAAAGCTAGCTTCAATTCTAAGACTTTTTATTCCGGCGGAGATGAGAGAGGGCAAGGTTAAAGAACTTTTTGAGACACATTACCTTTTTAACGCAGAAATTGAGATAAATATTGCAAAAAATGCAAAAAAACAGCAAGAAATCATTGATTATTTAAAAAATCACAATAATCACGCCTCATCTTCAGAGTTAAATCAGTTTGGATATGGCGCAATTAAGGCATTGACCGACAAGGGTATTTTGATAAAAGAAAAACGTGAAGTTAGGCGCGCCCCTTTTGTAATTTCAGAGACAGCGAAAAAAGTTAAATTAAATGTAGACCAGCAAAAAGCGGTTGAAAAAATAACAGAAGATAAAACCTATCTATTACATGGCGTGACTGGCAGTGGCAAAACCGAGGTGTATATGCACCTTATTGAAAGAGCACTCACGCAGGGCAAAAATGCTATTATGCTTGTGCCAGAGATTTCACTTACACCTCAAATAATGTCCAACTTTAAGTCGCGCTTTGGCGACGCTGTTGCCTTGCTTCATAGTGGGCTATCAGCAGGTGAGCGTTTTGATGAGTGGAAGCGTCTCTTTAGCGGGGAGGCGCGCATTGCTATTGGAGCTCGCTCGGCAATTTTTGCACCGCTTGAGAATTTAGGTATGATAATAATTGACGAGGAGCATGAGCAAAGTTATATTTCTGAGTCAAATCCTCGTTTTGACACACACGATGTTGCCCAGTTCAGGGCGCGTTACAATAAATGTCCGCTTGTTTTTGGTAGTGCAACTCCATCAATTGAAAGCTATGAAAAAGCTTTGCAAGGTTTATATTCTCTTGTTGAGCTTCCTGTTCGAGCGAATGGAAAGGAACTCCCAAAAATCCAAATCATTGATATGATGGCAGAGATTAGAACGGGCAATAGCGGTATATTTTCAAATCAGCTTCTTGCCGACCTTACAAATGTGGTTAACAATAAAAAGCAGGCAATGATATTTATAAATAGACGTGGTTATTCTTCTTTCCAACGCTGTCGAGATTGTGGTTACATAGCTAAATGCGTTGACTGCGACGTCAGTCTTGTTTATCATAGAGAGGATAACCGTCTAAAATGCCACTATTGCGGAAAACAGTATAAGGTACTCACTCGTTGCCCAAAATGCGGTAGTGAGAATATAAAAAACGGGGCAGTCGGAACAGAACAGGTGGTTTCTAAACTAAAAGAATATTTCCCAGATGTTAAAATTTTACGAATGGATAATGACACCACGTCCACCAAGAATGCCCATCAGAAGATATTAAACGAGTTTAAAAATTCTCTTCCAGCAATACTTGTTGGTACTCAAATGATTGCAAAGGGTCATGATTTCGAGAATGTGGTCTTAGTTGGCATAGTTGACGCTGACCAAAGTCTATATCATGCAGATTATAGAAGTACAGAGCGCACCTTCCAGCTAATAACACAGGTGTCCGGTCGCGCTGGTCGAAGCGAGGCAGAGGGCAAGGTAGTTCTTCAAACATATAGCCCAAGACATTATGTTTACAAGTTCGCCTCCAACTATGATTACAAAGGCTTTTTCAGAAAAGAGGAGAACATAAGGCAGACTTCACAATTTCCGCCTTTTACGAGAATAATAAGGATACTTTTTTCTGACCACGACGAAAATTATGTTCGCGAGCTTCTAAAAGTGTGCTATACTGAAATAGAAGGGTTGAAAGAAAGATATAATAATGATATAATATATCTTGATGCAATGAAATCGCCGATTAAGCGCATCCAAGATAAATACAGATATCAAATTATGATGCGCTTAAAACTTGAAAATGCTGATAAAATTGAGGAAGAAGTCTTTAATATTGTAGATAAAAATAGTAAAACCTCGGTATTTTTTGAAATTAATCCTCAAAACTTATCTTAAAAGGAGAAAACAATGGCAATAAGAAAGGTGGTATATATAGGAGAGCCAACTTTAAGAAAAAAATCAAAACCTGTTAAAGAATTTGATGAATCTCTTTGGGAGCTTCTCGATGACATGAAAGAAACCATGTATGAAAATGATGGCATGGGTTTTGCAGCGCCTCAAGTAGGTATTTTAAGAAGGGTAATAATTGTTGATGTCAACAATGCTTTTATCGAACTTATTAATCCAGAAATTATCTCAAAGAAGGGCGAGGATATAGAAGAGGAGGGTTGTCTCTCAGTCGGCAATTTTAGAGGAAGGGTAAAGCGTCCTTATGAAATAACTGTTAAAGCTTGCGATAGATTTGGTTACCCTTTTACAATAAAATGCGAGAAGTGGCTTGCAAGATGTATTTGTCACGAGGTGGACCATTTGGACGGAATATTATTTGTTGATAGAAGCCTTGATAAAGATAAATATTTGAAACAAGGCGGAAAAATTTAATAATGGAAAAATTAATAAAAAATTAATTAAAAAATAATAAAAAATACAATAAAAATTATAAAATAACGTTAAAAATAGGATAAAAATATTAATTTTTAATTTTTTAAGTAATTTAAAAATAATTTAAAGGAGAATAAATGAAGATTCTATTTCTTGGAAGTTCTCATTTTTCAAAAATAGTGCTTGAAAAAATGCTTGAGAAAGATTTAAATGTTTGTGCAATAATTACTCAGCCTGATAAACCTAGCGGAAGAGGGCATAAACTCTTGCCTACAGAGGTAAAAAGTTACGGACAAGAAAAAAATATCCCAGTTTTTACTTTTGATAGAATAAAATTGCATTTGGATGAGATAAAAAATATTGACTATGATTTAGCCGTGGTTGCATCTTTTGGACAGATTTTACCAAAAGATTTTCTCGATTATAAACTTACTATAAATGTTCATCCATCGCTTTTACCTAAATATCGCGGACCTTCTCCTATACAATCAGCGCTTTTAAATGGCGATAAAATAACGGGTGTTACAATCATGAAGGTGGCATGTGAGGTTGACGCTGGCGATATTATTTTGCAAAAAGAATTTGCTATAAATGACGAGTATTATGGTGAATTAGAAGAAAAACTCGCTCTTTTAGGCGGAGAAATGGTCAAAGAGAGCGTTTGCGCAATAGAAAATGGAACTGTTAAGTTTACACCGCAAGACTCATCTTTTGCAACTTTCACAACAAAGTTTACAAAAGAAGATGGACGCCTTGACTTTACTAAAAGTGCACCTGAGATAGTAAATAGAGTTCGAGCGTTATCAGAAGAGGTTGGCTGTTATATCACTCTAAGCGACCAATTTATTAAGGTGGGCAAGGCTATAGACGTAACCGGCAAATTCGAGACAAAAATGTCGACTATTTTAAATTATAAGAAAAACTTTATAATAGGTTGCAAAGATAGCGCGGTAGAGATACTTTATGCACAAGCACCTTCTGGCAAAATGATATCAGGACGAGATTTTATAAATGGTCATAATGATGTTTTAGGTAAAAATGTATTATAATTATTATTTTTTTAATTAAAAAATTAATTATAAAAAATATAAAATAAATTTATATAAAATCAATAAAATATCACTAAAACAAGTAAAAAATAACAAAAAATCAATAAAAATAGGTAATAAAACGAAAAAAATTAAAAATTAAATTTAAATATATTTTTAAAGGAATGTTATGCTTGCAGATTTAAATTATGAGGAAATACTTGACTATGCAAAAAAGATAGGGTTGCCCGCCTTTCGAGGTGAGCAGGTTTTTGATGCAATTTATAGTGGCAAGACGTTAGAGGAAATATCAAATCTGCCAAAAGCTATTAAAGAAATAATAAAAGAATATTATCCAAACTACAAAATTACAAGACGATATGAAAGCAAAGATGGCACTCGAAAATACATAATAGAATACGACGATAAAAACATTGTGGAATGCGTACTAATGAAATACAAATATGGCTTTACTCTTTGTGTTTCTACTCAAGTCGGATGTCGAATGGGTTGCAAGTTTTGTGCCTCGACTTTGCATGGTCTTGCTAGGAACCTTTCAGCAGGAGAAATCTTAGGACAAGTTCTACTTGTAAATCGAGACCTAGGTGGAAGCCGTAAAAATCGTCAAATAACCAATCTTGTCTTGATGGGCTCAGGCGAGCCACTTGATAACTTTGACAATGTGGTCAAGTTTATAGAATTGATAAGTTCGGGACGTGGTCTTAATATAAGTCAGAGGAATATTTCATTGTCAACTTGCGGACTTGTCCCAGGTATTTATAAACTTCTCGAAAAAGATTTTAATATAACTCTTACTATTTCTCTTCATGCGACTACCGATGAAGAGAGAGCAAAGATAATGCCAGTCGCAAAGGCATATAGTATTGAAGAGATTATAAAAGCATGCAAAGATTACTGTCAAAAGACAGGTAGACGAGTGTATTTTGAGTATACGCTAATAAAAGGTGTAAATGATAGCCATGAAGATGTTAAACGCCTTAGCAAACTTTTTAAGGGTTTTAATTGCCATGTAAATGTTATCCCACTTAATACTGTAAAAGAGCGGACACTGCAGGGGACCTCAAGACTTGAGGCTTATAAATTTGTCGACGACCTTAAAAGTCAAGGGATATCTGCAACCGTAAGACGCACAATGGGTGAGGATATCGAGGGCGCTTGCGGACAGCTTAGAAACAAAATTTTAAAAGAGAATTGAAATTTTCTTTTGAAAAATCTTGAAATATTGTATAATAATGTAAATAAAAATAGGGAGAGTGAATGCAGGGTATTATTCTATCAAAAAATGCCAACCTTTTTACAGTGGAAAGCGGTGGCGAATTATATAAACTTATGCCAAGCGGGAAGACCAAGGACTCTGGGCTTTATGTTGGTGATTATGTAGAGTTTGGAGAAAGCATTACCAAAGTTTTACCGCGAAAAAATCTTTTGGTGCGTCCGCCTCTTGCAAATCTTGATAGACTTTTTATTGTTGTCTGCCCAAAACCAAAACCTGACTTTGTGCTTGTTGATAAAATTTTAATTTATTGTATGCTAAAAGATATTGAGGCGTATATCGTTATAAATAAAAGTGATATTGTAGATGAGGAATTTTTGAAAAATATCACGAAATCTTATGAAAAAACGGCAAAAATACTTAAAATATCAGCAAAAAATGGCGATGTCAAGGCTATCGAAGAAAATATTAAAGGCATATGTGCTCTTGCAGGACAGAGCGCAGTGGGCAAATCAACCATTATAAATGCTATTTATGAGGACGAGGTCGCCGAGATTGGACACCTTTCAAAAAAGATTGAAAGAGGCAAACAGACAACCCGCCTTGTAACCCTTTATAAGTTAAAAGAGGGATATCTTGCCGATACCGCCGGTTTCTCAATGCTAGACCTATCCATTGTTTCCGACCTTGATTATCACGAGCTTTCAGCCTACTATCTTGACTTTTTAGAAGGTCGGGCGGAGTGCAAATATCGTTCTTGTCTGCATGAGAGTGTAAAGAATTGTGGCGTTTGCGCAAAAGTTAAAAGTGGTGAGATTTCTTCGTTACGATATCAAAATTATTTAAAGATACTAGAAGAGTTAAAAAACGCAAAAAAATATTAATTTTTACAGAAAATTAAGCGTTTTTACAATAAGTTTAATATATTTTTCTATTATTCAAGGAGTTTATATGAAAAAGAATGTCTATATCTCAGTTTCAACCGACCCAATAAAAGAATATCAAACAGTTGCCGATTATGCAAAAATTATGCAAGGACATGCTGACTTTTTGCATTGTGATGTTATGGATGGTAAATTTGTAGAAAATAAGACATATGACGCGCAACTTGTAAATAATATCAACCAACATAGTCTTATAATGCTCGATGTACATCTAATGTGCGATGAGCCGTTAAAGATTATAGATGATTATATCTTGGCAGGAGCAAATATTATAACATTGCATTATGAAGCGTTTAAAAGCAAAAATGATATAATGCTTGCTATTAAAAAGATACATGACGCGCATGCTTTGGCGGGACTTTCTATAAAACCAGAGACCTCTGTAAACGAGATAAAAATATATGCCCATGACTTTGATGTAATTATGGTTATGTCAGTTGAGCCTGGAGCAAGCGGTCAGAAATTTATGCCTGAAGCGGTTGAAAAGATAAGACAATTAAATACTCTAAGAGAGGAGAATGATTATAAATATAAAATTGAGGTAGATGGTGGTATAACTGCAGACAATGTGTCAAAAGTTATTGAGGCAGGCGCAGATATGATAGTAAGTGGTAGTTATATTTATAAATCGCCTGATAAGTTTGAAGCAATTCGCATGTTAAGAGGTTGATAATAAATTAACTATTACTTGATGTGAAAAACAATTATTTTTATTAAATAAAGAATTTATTACAACATATTGTAACACGAGACTTGCAAAAGAACCCGAAATTTTTTTCGGGTTCTTTTATGCGAGAGCAGTTTTATGACAGCTCTCGCATTTTAAAGTCCGTATTTTAAGATGAAAATGCGGACTTTAAAGCAAGTCTCTTATTTTAATGCCTGAGTTTTGGCAAAAGCTTTAAGCGAAGGGAACAAAAATATTGCAAAAAATTCTTCATAATCTTTAAATATTTTTCGCAATTCGTAAAAATTTGCACAATTTTCAAAAATGACGCAATTTTGCTTGACTCTTGGGGTGACACCAAATCCATGACGCGGGCACGGCTTACGCCTAACCGCTATGGACCACACTTTATCGCGAAAGGCGCTCAAAGTGCTTTTGGTTTCCCTCCCAGTTCCCCTTCCACACTCGACAAAAAAATCTTTTAGATTTTTTGCCTCAACAAGGACCCGCAAGGGGTGTTTTTTTAAAAAATTTCAACAATTTTCCAAAATGCCGTCATTTTACTTGACAAAAATTTCGGGGGGGGTAAAATAAGCTATCGCTTTTAGGGTGGAACCCAAGTTTTATCATTTTTCTTAAATTTTTTAATTTAAGAAAAATGAAACGCGGGCACGACGCGCTTATGCGCGTCTAACCGCTAAAACACATATTTTTTACACTTCGTGATAAAAAATATTTTCGGTTCCCCACCCCGGGGCTCCCCACAAATTTTATAATTTGTGGGGTAGAACTCCCCCTCCGACCTCCTCGAAAATTCCTCTGGAATTTTCTTCGTAATAAGGACCCGGTCGGGTGCCCATAAAATCGTGAGATTTTATGGGGTTAGACGCAAGGGGTGTTATAGCATAACGCGAAAGGTAAAATATTTTTTATCCGGCGCCGAAGGCGCAAAAATTAAAAGGAGAGATAAAATGAGCATAAGGATGAAACTAATATCTTTAGTAGGGGCATTTGTATTAGTACTAGGATTAGTTATAACAGGAGTACTTGCCGCAAGCAGTCAAACGATTACTATGAATGGTAGTGTTAACTTTAACGTAACCGATAAAAGCCTATGGGTCAAAGAGGTAAGGATGCAAGAGTCGGGTTCTGACCCAGTAGTTGTTTTAAACTTTACTCCAGGATACATCAATGGCGACTTTAACTTTAATGTAGGAAATTTTGAAAACAACCACGGCTCCTTTGTTATATATTTTGATATAATAAATACAACACAAATTCCCCAACATGTGTCTATTGACTTTTCGGGACTTTCAATATCAGGACTTGAGGTTTCAATAACGCCTGAGATTGCTAGTAATAGTGAAGAGCTTACTGAGATATCCTCAGAAACTGAGACTACAACCACATTAGAGCTTATTGTTACAAATCCAAATCTTGAAAACATTGATTTGTCAAAGATAACTATTAACATAGAACCATTTGTATTAGGCGAGCTGACCTATACTTACAACGAAGAGACTATGGAGGCAACTGTTAGCGGTTGTAGCGCAGGCGCTGAAGCAGTTATAATCCCTGAGACAGTGGAATACAATGAACAAACTTATACTGTTACTGCTATATATGACGCCTCTTACTATCCTTACTCAGCATTCTTTTCATCTCATGATACATTACAAATTGTGAAACTTCCGAATACACTACAATCTATAGGAGCTTATGCTTTTTTCAACTGTTCTCAGTTTGAAAAGATCGCAATACCATCGAGTGTGACAAATATCGGCTCTAGCGCCTTTCAATATTGTGGAGGCTTAACTTCAATCGCAATACCATCGAGTGTGACAAGTATCGGCAATAATACCTTCAATGGTTGCAATAGTTTAACCTCAATCACAATACCATCAAGTGTAACAGCTATCGGCGCTGGTGCTTTTTCAGGTTGCACAAGTTTGGTCTCTGCTATATTTGAAGTTGCTGATGGCTGGACATATAGAGGAGGCTCTAATGATTATAGCATAAGTTCTAGTTTATTTGAAGATCCGTCAAGTGCAGCGTATGTAATTACCGAACAATATGCTCGATTTACTTTATCCAGATTATAAAATTGTCAAAACAGATTAATGTTTCAAGAAATTAAAGTGCCTAATTGGCACTTTTTTTATTTGACTTTTTTTGAAAATGGTATATAATCTTTTATATGAGATTTTCATCTCCTTTGGAGGCATAAATGGTTCTTTTTGGTGACTACCATACACATACAAAATATTCCCGCCACAATCATGGCAAGGGCACTATACTTGAAAATGCATCGGTTGCGTTAAACAAGGGTCTTAAACAGATTGCTATCACCGACCATGGTTTTAATCATATGTTCTATGGCGTGAGAAGAAAGGATATTCCTTCTGTTAAAGAGGATATATTAAATGCACGCGAGGTCACTGGCGTGGATATTTTGCTGGGAGTGGAGGCTAACCTTATTTCAAATGACGGGCAGATAGACATAGTAGAAGAGGATTTTGAGTTTTTAGATATCCTTTTGATGGGACATCATAGAATGGTAAAAACGCCAACTATGAAAGATTTCAATCAAATGATAGTTGCAAATATGTTTGGCTCGCCTTATGCTCCAAGCAAAGAACGACTAAATAGAAATACCACTGCCTTTTTAAAGGCACTTGACAAATATCCTATTGATGTGATAACACACCTAAACTATGGTTGTCCTACTGATACACTAGCAGTAGCTCGTATGGCCAAAGAGAAGGGTACGCTTATAGAGCTAAATGGCAAGCGAATTAATTTCACCGACCAAGAACTTGAGATAATGGCAAGCGAAGGCGTTAAATTTATAGTCAACTCAGACGCCCATACTCCTGAGCGGGTGGGCGAGTGCAACAATGGTATCAATGTAATTTTTAGACTTGGGCTTCCACTTTCTCAAGTGGTAAATATTGACAAATTGCCAAAATTTGCACCAAAAAGATAAAAAATATCAAAAAATTGTTAAAAATATATAAATTTTCTTAAAATAATGCATATTACAAGAGGTACCATGAGCTTTGCAAAAGATAGTAAATTACAGATTTTAGAAAAACCGATTGAGGACGCAGATTGCGGACAGGCTTTTTTGTCTGGTCTTTTGCATGCAAGTGGAACGATAACTAAGAATAGTGAAGGCATTCGCGTAGATATTGTCACCGATTTTAAAGAGGTGTTTGACTTTTTAAATACACTTGTTAGCAAACTCTACGGCGAGAAACTTACCCTTGAGATATCAGACGATTATGTTATCAATAAGACCACATATTATAGGATAAAGTTTCCAGTGGAAATATCTCTCACAGTGCTCCGCGACTGCGCGCTGTTGCCACCAAATGGCGAGCTAACTTTTGTGACAAATATTGACAGTAATATAGTCGCTGATGACGAGACCAAAAAGAGTTTTATAAAAGGTGCATACATTGGTTGTGCTACGTCGAGTATAAAGCTATCAGAGCTAGGCTCGCAAAGCCCGACTACAGGCTACCATGTGGAGTTTGCTTCACATAAACGTGAGTTTTTAGAAGACTTACAATCACTTTTGCAACATTTTGAAATAACCTGCAAGATAGCCACTCGCAAGAAGCTTTTTGTTCTTTATTTAAAGGATAGTGAGGCCATAAAGGACCTCCTAGCCCTTATTGGCGCCGAGCAAAGTGTGCTTGACCTATCAGACGAGATGGCAAAGCGTGACCTTCGAAACACTGTCAATCGCCAAGTCAACTGCATAAATGCAAACATTAATAAGACGGTGGAGGCAAGTCTCAAGCAGATTAGCGCAATAAACTATATAAATAAAAAGATAGGGCTTGAAAGTTTACCTGAAGACCTGCAAGAGGTGGCGGTGCTAAGGCTTGCCAATCCTCAGGAGAGCATGGACGAGCTACTCAAGCTATCGACCATAAAACTTACAAAAAGCGGGCTAAATCACAGATTTAGACGGATACTAAAAATCGCAGATATACTAAGAGGAAATTAAACGGGGGTTTAAAGTGAAAGAATTTGTACACCTACATTTGCATACAGAATACAGCTTACTTGATGGTCTTGCAAGGATAGACAAGCTTGTTGATATCATAAAAGAACGTGGCGTACGTGCAGTAGCCATCACCGACCACGGCAATATGCATGGTGTAATCAAGTTTTTTGAAGCCTGCGTGCAAAAGGGTATAAAGCCGATAATAGGTGAGGAGTTCTATATCTGCCACGATATGACCTCACGAGCAAACCGCGAAGACACCGGTCACCTTATTTTGCTTGCTAAGAACAACACGGGCTACCAAAACCTATTAAAACTCTCGTCTTTTGCCTACCTTGATGGTATGTATTACAAGCCAAGAATAGACTACAAACTGCTTGAGAAACATAGTGAGGGGCTAATCTGTCTTTCTGCCTGCCTAGCTGGTCATATCCCACAATCTATTTTAAAAAGACAATATGACGAAGCCGACAAATTAGCCCTGTGGTTTAAAAATCTTTTTGGTGAGGATTTTTATTTAGAGCTTCAAAACCACAATCTTCCAGAAGAGAAAGAAGTGCTTGTCAAATTGCTTGAAATGAGCGAGCGCCTTGGTATTAAGACTGTGGCGACAAATGACGTACACTATTTAAACAAAGAGGACTCCGAGCTTCAAGATGTTCTTTTATGCGTGCAAATGGGTAAGACCTATGACGACCCAGACCGCATGAAGTTTGAAACGCAAGAGTTCTATCTAAAGACCTATGACGAAATGCTTGAAGCCTTGCCAGGATGTGAGGACGCGCTTGACCGCACAATAGAGATTGCCGACAAGTGTAATGTGACGATAAAGACCAAATCTCTTCGTGAGGTGGCAGAGGGCGGTAACACTAATGTGCCTAAAGAGGACCAACTTGGCGCTACCGAAAACTTTATCCCAAAATATGTACCAGACACAGGAGAAAGCTCTTTTGAGTTTTTGTCTCGACTTGCATGGGAGGGACTTGAGCGTAATTATAAAACTATAACTCAAGAGCATAAAGATAGGCTTCAAATGGAGCTTGACACCATCCACAAGCTTGGCTATGTTGAATACTTCCTTATCGTTTGGGACTACATAAATTTTGCCCGTGAGAACGATATTCCAGTAGGACCAGGTAGAGGCTCGGGTGCAGGTAGCTTGGTGGCTTACTGCTCAGGTATCACACAGGTTGACCCTATGCGATATGATTTATTCTTTGACCGCTTTATCAACCCAGAGCGTGTGTCTATGCCCGACTTTGACGTTGACTTTTGCATGGACAGACGAAGAGAGGTTATAGAATACGCTAAGCGCAGATATGGCGCCGACCATGTTTCTAACATTGTAACCTATGGTAATATGCAGGCAAAGAACTCAATTAAAGACGTTGCCCGCGTGCTTAGATACCCATATTCTGAGGTGGACAAGATTACCAAGGAAATACCAAACAAACCAGTTAAAAAACCACCAGTACTCAAGTATTATTTTGGAACGACTGGCAAAGAGGAGGATAAACAGTACATAATCCCAGAGCTCCGCGCCTTGTACGATGAGGACAGCGAGGTCAAACGTGTTATAGATATGGCGATAAAACTAGAAGGCGTGCCAAGAAATATCTCCATGCACGCAGCTGGCGTTCTTATCGCACCTGACCCAGTTTATGACCACGTCCCAATGGCAAAGAGTGGCGACGATGAAATCACTCAATTTGATATGACCGAGCTTGAGCACTTAGGACTATTAAAGTTCGACTTTTTAGGACTAAGAACGCTCACCGATATACATAAGGCGATAAAATATATCAAGGAAACGCATGGCGTAGATATTGATTTTACTAAAATGAGCTATGACGACCCTAAGGTCTTTGAGCTTATCTCTTCAGGCAATACCGAGGCGGTTTTCCAGCTTGAAGGTGGCGGTATGAAGAAGTTCATGATGGACCTTCAGCCTAATTCTCTAGAAGATATTATCGCGGGTATTTCACTTTTTAGACCAGGCCCTATGGACTTTATTCCAAAGTTTATCAAAGGCAAACGTGAGCCAGAAAAGATTGAGTACGAGGACCCTTGCCTTGTGCCAATTTTGTCAACTACCTATGGTTGTATTGTCTACCAAGAACAGGTTATGAAAATCTTTCAAGTTATGGCAGGCTTTAGCCTAGGTGGCGCTGATAATGTGCGAAGAATTATGTCCAAGAAAAAGCCAGAAAAACTCCCTCCAGAGAAGGAGAAGTTTATCTATGGAAAGAAAAATCCTCAGGACCCAAAGAAAGATATCCCAGGCGCGCTTGCTCTAGGACACGAAAAAGAGGTGGCTGAGCGAGTATTCGACCAAATGGCTAAGTTTGCAGGTTATGCCTTCAATAAATCTCACGCAGCAGCTTATGCTTATGTATCTTATCAGACGGCTTACCTTAAGACCTATTATGAGGTTGAATACCTTACCGCCGTGCTCAATAACAGAATAAACAACATAGACGCAGTTAAAAAGTATACAAACTATGCTCGTAAAGAGGGTTTTGAGATTTTGCCTCCAGATATCAACAGGTCTATTACAGAGTTTAAGGTTGAAAATGGCAACATCCGTTTTGGACTTGCAGGCTTAAGAAATGTCGGTAAAGGTCTTATTAATTTTATAGTCAGCGAGCGAGAGGAGCACGGCGAATTTAAAGACTTTGAAGACTTTTTAAGACGGGTAAACACCACACAATTAAATAAAAAGTCTTTGGAGAGCCTTATACTAAGCGGAGCTTTTTCAAGCTTTGGACTTTTTCGTTCTCAGCTTATGGACATCTATCCTACATATATGGAAATGGTGGCAAACGACAGAAAATCACAGGCTCTAGGGCAATTTTCTATGTTTGAAACCTTTGAGGAAGCCTCAAAATGTGTAAACAACATTACAGTGCCAAATATTAAAGAATATAATCAAGAGACTATTCTAAAATATGAAAAAGAGTTTGTTGGCATCTACCTTTCAGGACATCCGCTTGATGATTACCTTGACAAGTATGACAGCTTTAATTTCACATCCGATATGATAGCCGATATGAAGGTTGACCCAAGCGATATGCAGTCGCAGGATGATGAGATGGGTGGTGACTTTAATCTTGATATGGAAGATATAGTGGAGGACAAACAACCTCAAGTCCATGATGGTCAACAGGTGACAGGTGGCGGTATAATCTTAGCGGTTAAGAAGATGAATACCAAGTCAGGTAACATGGCAATTCTTACTATAGAAGATATCTATGGTACCTATGAGGTTATGGTTTTCAACCGCGCCTTTACAAAATATCGTGATATTTTAAAAGAGGACAACCTAGTTACCATAAGAGGTAGACTTTCTATAAGAGATGGCAAGTCGCCAGTTGTTATAGCTGAAACCATTTTGAAATGGGAGCAAAAGGGCGAAGAAAAGGTAAAAGATGAGCGCAAGATATATCTTCGCTTTGATACCACAAATGCTGATGTTTATAACAACGTAAAAAAGATAACGGCAAGCTATCCTGGACAATCACCGATAATAATCAAGTGCTCTAGCACAAACAAAGCATTTTCATTTAACACTAAGGTTGAAATTAACAATTATCTTACAAACGAGCTTATCGGCTTGCTTGGTGAAGAGAATGTTATAGTAAAATAGGAGGAAATATGAAGGTTCTAGTTTTAACTAGTGGTGGAGACGCGCCAGGTATGAATATGGTGCTCTTTCAGCTTTATAAAAGGTTTGGTCACAATCTCTATGCCTGCCGTGCTGGCTTTAAAGGGCTTATAAACAATGATATAATACCAATTTCAGAATTTAAGCCTTTGGGCAAGGCAAAACAGGCGGGTAGTATCATAAAATGCTCGCGCTGTCCTGAGTTTAAAACAGAGGCGGGCTTCAATCAAGGCTTAGAGAACGCTAAACGCTTTGATGTTGTAGTCGTTCTTGGCGGTAATGGCTCGTATAAAGGTTGCAAACAGCTAAACGACAATGGCGTTCGCACAGTATTTATACCAGCAACTATTGATAATGATGTCCATATCAGCGATTATAGCCTTGGCTATCATACCGCGGTGCAGGCATGTGTTAAAACAATAGATAATGTTATGCCATCGATGGATGCCTTTGACCGAGCCTGCATTTTTGAGGTAATGGGCAGAAACTGTCCGCGAATTGCAAAGGGCGTCAACCTCGGCTATCCTTGTGATTATATGATAACCTCAAAAAAGGATATAGATTACAAAAAAATAGCCGAAATTATCAAAAATAACCATGATTTAGGCAAAGGAAGCGCAATTTTGCTTAAAGAACGTATAATAAAAAACCAAACCTTGATAAAAAACTTAAACAAATTAGAACCAAAAATTGAGATAAAAGCTGTAACTGTAGGCTATACTCAGCGTGGGAGCGCTCCAACAGATATTGATTTGGAATATGCACGTAAATTTGCTAAATTTGCTATCAATATTATATCTCACAAAAAGATAAGCGGAGCCATCATTTACAAAAAGAACAAATTTTACATAATAAATAATGATGATGAGGGTGATTCGTAATTTTTGATAAATTGCTGTAAATTTTGCGATTTTCTTATAAAAAACAGTAAAATTATATTTTTTCTGACTATAGAGTCTGTCACGATAAAAAAATTTGTTTAATTTTGCTAAAATTCTTGACATTTAGGCAAGGTTGTGATATCCTCTTATAGTCAACATGTGCAGGTGTAGTTCAGTGGTAGAACACTAGCCTTCCAAGCTGGTTGCGAGGGTCCGATTCCCTTCACCTGCTCCATGGGCTTCCATAGCTCAGCTGGATAGAGCAGTGCCCTTCTAAGGCAAAGGTCGAAGGTTCGAATCCTTCTGGGAGCACCACATAACTTTTTATGGTGGTCTTAGTTCAGTTGGCAGAACGCCAGATTGTGGCTCTGGAGGTCAAGGGTTCGACCCCCTTAGACCACCCCATATTTATTTATCCATTGGGGTGTCGCCAAGTGGTAAGGCATTGGATTCTGATTCCAACATTGCGTAGGTTCGAGTCCTACCACCCCAGCCACAAAATAAAGACGACGATGGGGTGTCGCCAAGCGGTAAGGCACAAGATTTTGATTCTTGCATTCGTAGGTTCAAATCCTGCCACCCCAGCCAAAACTTGCTTAGAGCTTGCTATTTATTACAATAAAAAAGATTGAATAGTAATTTAATCTATCCAAAGTAAAAAACTCTTATAAGCACTTTGGAAATAAAAATAGCGGTCAACAGCAGGGCATCATCACAAAAATAGTATAAAATTTTGGTCTACTAGCTCAGTCGGTAGAGCACTTGACTTTTAATCAAGGGGTCCCGGGTTCGAATCCCGGGTAGGCCACCATTAGTAGTTTTAATAGGTATCATATCACTAGATATGGTGCCTATTTTTATTTTGTGTTTTGTTTTGTATCAAAAGTTTAGTCAAAAGTTTAGTCAAATCTAGGGTATAAATCACCATACAATAAGCGGAGTTTTGACGGCGGTATGTTTTCCTTTATGTTTGTGTAAATATTATTTGTTGTTACTATGCTACTATGTCCGAGCTGTAATTGCCTATATTTATCTTTGGCATTTAAAAAATATAGGTTTGCCGAACATGTATGTCTTAAGCCGTGTAAACAGTTTTTTATGTTAAGCTGTTGAAATATCTTTCCTAGCTCATGTGTTGGGTAGCTTATATTAAAATCAAATGTATTTGTTTTCATGTTTGTTTTTAAAAATTGTATAAATTCTTTAGTAACATGAACATATCTATCTGCATTTTTTGTTTTTGTGCCTTTTATATGTATTGTTTGCTTTTCTTCGTCTAAATCTTCCAGAAGATTAAATTTGATTGTTTCTTCTCTCCTGCTCCCAACAATTAGTGAGAACATAACAAAAACATATAATTTTGTATCTTTAACATAATTGATAAGTTTTTCTTGCTCTTCTAGTGTTAGTGGTTGTCTTACTTGTGTATTTACTTTTTGTGGTTTTTCAATTCCTAGTGCTATATCTTTTTTTATTTTTCCTGTGATATATGCTTTTCTTAAAACTTTAATTATATTTTGATATAATATTTCTCTTGTTCTTTCTTTTTCGATTTTGTTTAAAAAGCTTTGTATATGTTCTGGTGTTATTTTTTTAAGTGGTAATCTTTGAAAAGCTGGTGCTATATATTTTTGTAATAACATTGTCCATACATATTTTGAGTGTTTTTTGATTTGTTTTGTGTTGATATAGTTAATAATATAAAATTTGTAGTATTCAATAAAAGTTAAAGTTTTGTTTTTTATATTTTTAATTTGTTTTATCTGTCTAGGCTTGATTTGTTTTATCTTTTCTAATAGTTCTCGGTAGGTGTTGGCAATAGTATAATATAGTACTCCGTTTTCTTGTTTAGAATATTGCCACCTTCCGTCTTTTCTGTGATAACAATTCTTTTTCATAGTTCCTACTCCTTCGTTTTCGATATTTTGAGTAGGCTTTTTTGTTTGTTCTTTTGACTCTATTCTTACATAATTTTCTTCTTCAGAAGAATTTATTAAACCTTTTAAAAATTCTGTTATTGCAATGTTACAGTTTGTAGCTTGTTCTAAAAGTTTACTTTGTTGATTTGCTATATTTTAAAAAAGTTTCAATGATTTTTTTATTCATAATTTCTCCTTTGTTTGTAATTTTATATTTAGTTTTGAAATTATGATTTTTATTGCCGAGTTAATTTTGCCCAGCAAGTAACCCGGCACAATATGATATTGCTTTAATCGTGTTTATGGTATTAAGTTGCAATATTATGTTGATTGCCTCTTTTTGATCTTTAGTTGCTGTGGACGGTAGGTCATAAGGTCTAGGTCTGTCGCATAGAAAATCAAGTGATACATCAAAGTAATCAGCTATTTTTTTTAATGTTTCAATATCAGGTTCGTTTTGTCCTGTTTCATATCTGCAGAGGTTTTGTTGAGATATATTAAGTGCTTTTGCTAATTGTAATTGTGTTAAATTAGCTGATTTTCGTATTTTTTTTAAGTTCATAAAGTCCTCCTTGCTTATAATTGTATCATTTTACACAAATTTTTCAATAAATATTAAATTTTTTATAAAAAATTACCAAAAATGTGTAAAAATGTTTGGATAATTACATTTTATGTGTTATAATAAAGCCATAAATTACAAATTATGTAATTTTAAAAGGAGATACAGATGGCGTTTTTTAAGAAAGTACATAAAAAGCTTGCCAGGACAAATTCGCCCGAGAGCTTAGCAAGAGCGTATCACAGTAGTGAGGAAAGTTTAAAGAGAGCTTCTAGGACAGGCAATGAGAAACTACTTAAGTCTGCAATGAAACGACACGGTAATTATGAGTATGCACTGCTTTATCAAAACACGCCTGAGTTTAAGAAGAGAAGGGGGAGAAGAAATGGAAAATAAAAACTTTGTAATTGTATCTAATAGTAAACTTTATCCATGTATGGATATAGAGGAGTTGATTTCTAAAATAAAAGTTTTAGAAACATTTAATTTTACCTATCATGTCTATTACTTTTGTCGAGGTGAGTGGACTGAGATGTTGATATCAGGAAAGGATATTATAGAAACTTACGACAGAGGTGTAGCTGATGGGTTAAAAGGGGGAGAACATGGCTGTAAGAGTTAAGAGTAAAAGTGGCAAAACAATTACACTATTAAATCCAGCAGAGAAAGGGCGTAAATATGCTGCAGAGCTTAAGCGTGGTGTGCATGGTACAAATGATGGCCAAGTAAAGCGAAATAGACAAGGTAAAGCTATTCGTTTAAGTGATACGCAAAAAGCTTATCGTAGTGGGTATTTAGCTGCTCGTTCAGATAGTGCAAAAGCATACAAGTCGAATTGTAAAAAGAAAAAATCTAAATAAAAGGAGCGAACTGAGATGAGTCAAAAGACAAAGACAGCAATTAAAGCGATAGCCGGGTTTATACTTGCCGTTGCATTAATCTTTATGGTAGTTTCATTGTCACTTGCCTCAGCACATGATAGACCTCTCGTTGACGAGTGGAAATCATGGGTTCAGGAAGAAGAGGTCCAAGAGACACCAGAGGACAATACAACTGAAGACCAAGAGACTGACGATATAGTTGACGGCGAGTTATCAGGCCAAGGCGATCTTACTGATATGGAACAAGTAGAAGACTATTCAGACATTGAAATAGTCGCTTAAAAAATGAAAAATTAGTCTTAAGAAAAAAGGATAAGAGAATAGGAGAGATATATGGGTAAAAATAAAGTTGTTCATGGTTGTATATTCAAGATAATGTATCTGCTTTGTATTTTTCTTGTCCTTTTTTCTTTTTTACCTCCAACAATTAATGTTTATGCAGAAGAAAAGCAGTATACTGATGTTTTGGAAGATTTACAGAAGGATGAGACTTTTGACATATCAGCGTATCCAGTAGTAGGTAATGATTATAGCTTAGATGTTATCCAAATAGCCGAGAGCGCTGATAAAGAGTTATTTATCTATACATATCAACCAAACGGAGCACATACTGCTTCTTCGATAAACATATCAGTTGCTGTAGATGACAATTTATTCTATCGCAACTATACATTAACTTACATAAACTCAAATCAAACACTTTTTAAATACAAAGTAAATGATTTTACAGTTCGAGACGAACTTACAAGATATTATGACATATCTTCAATCTACCGTCCATTTGACGAGAATATTGATAACGAGTTACTAGACGATAATGGTAATACCATTAGTGAAGTAGCTTATCCAGTAGCTCGAGTGTTCATAGCACAGACAATCAACGGTCAGGTAGAATATACCAGTACTGATACAGAGGTAGTTGAGATAACCGATAAATATGTAGGTATGCTTAGCTATGTGCAGGATATAGCTCCTGGAGTAGGACAAGGCAGTTTTTCAACAGTTGAAAATCATTTTGTAGCATTTAATACTGACTACCAAATAGACAAGCTTATCTCTGCAGAGGTATATTATCAAACTCAATCATTGACCTCATTGTGGGGCATTGGTCTTGGAACAAGTAATATATTTGGTGAACTCCAGCCCAATCATGTAGTAGTTAATGCAGATGAAAGAGTGGTAGTCGAGGGCGATATATTGTTTTCACATTTTACTTACGAGTGGAACGAGATCCAGGATATAGATACATTCCTCGCAACTGAGAGTAGAGAAGACATATATGACATGGGTATTGCAGATGTGGCTTCCGTCACTAAAATTACAGACGAGGGTTTGCAAGACTTAGAAGGTATGCAGTGGGTGCTACGTTTTACTACTACAGAGTGGTCAAAAGATGTTGTGTTAACTACAACCGAGACTCACTGTACACACGTTACAGATGTTTCGATATTAAGACTTACATTTGAGACGAATGGTGTGACATATAACCTCGGCGTAGTTGATAACAAAACTACCGGTGATGGTATCCCTGATAATACTCAATCTATTTCAATCAGTATCAAGTGGTGGGTATGGTTAATATTAGCACTTGTAATATTGTGTTTATTAGGAGCTTTCTTCCCTGTGATATTTACTTTTGCCTGGAATGTAATTAAAGCCGTAGCTAATGGTGTTTGGTATGTAATAACAGCTCCATTTGAAGTTTTTAACGATGAATAAGGAGAAAATATGAAAAAAGTAATAGGATATATAATGATAGTTCTTCTGTTTGCAGGTAGTATAGCCGGCATATACTTTGGCATTAAGTATAACAGCGTGAAAAACGATAAGGCAAACATAGACGCGTACAAACAACAAATAGAAGAGCTGACAAACAATGTTAAAGATTTAACATCTGATATTGAAGACCTGGAGAGTCTGGTTGCAAGCCAAGAAGAAACTATCACCGGGTTAACTGGAGACAAGTCAGAGCTTGAGGCAACTATAACATCTCTAAATGAGACTATATCAAGTTTGACTGTACAAGTAGAAGAATATCAATCTCAGATAGAGACGTTAAACTCTACAATTGCCTCAAAAGACGAACTGCTTGAGGAATATTCTTCAACTATTGCAAATCTTCAATCTCAGATAGAGTCTCTTAATGCTACAATTACAAGCTTAAATAACATGATTACATATTATGAGGAGCTTATAGCCTCATACGACTTTGCAGGTAAAAGTATTATAACCTTTAAAGTAAAAGACAACGTATATGATGTTATTGTAGCAGAGAGTGACGAAACTTTTCATTATGACGTAACAGACCCATCATTAATAGGTTATACCTTTACAGGTTGGTCAAGTGATAATGAAACAACTATTGACCTACAAAATACAACATTTCCACAAGATACAACGTTGTATGCATTATTCGAAGAGAAAACCGAGACTTATACTGTTAACTCAAGTGCAACTATACGGACCACTGATCATACTTCAACTCCATTAGCTTTTAACAGCTATATTGATATTACAGGTTCTACAGTTAACAACGTTGAGTTACTGACATATGCTTCACCTAATCTTCTTGATATAACCGAGCCTTTAACTAATTTCACAACAGTTAAAGATAGCTCAATAGAGATTGTAATTCCTATGAGTTTTATCTCAGAGAATTATCCTGACCTTTTACCAAGCATAGAGAGTGATACATATTTTAAGGCTGTATATTCTTACTTTGGAGACGAATTTATTTTAACCGATTTTGACTGGTATATTAAATTTAATCATGCGGAATATGAGTACAACTATTCTTCAGAGATTACATCAAGCGAAGAGGTTAAATATATTACCTCGCTTAATTCTAAGGTGTATAACTTGACTAAAACTGATATGTTCTCACGTGATGAGTACGTAGTTACACTTTCAGAAAATGAAGACGGCATTGTGCTAACTTATGAAGACCAGGAACTAAGTTATACAAAATCTACTTCAAATATGTATTTTGTTAACGAAACAATAGACGATACACTCATACAGTTTACATTTGGTATTAATGAAGATTATACAATTTCTATTCTTTGGCTCAATAATATTATTGATGGTGGAAATATATCAGTTACAGAATCAACTGGAGAGTCAGAGGAGCCAGAAGAGCCATCATATATAACAAATGTAACTGATTATGAGTTTGATGGTGAGACAATAACAGCTTACAATGGAGATGACGAAAATATATCAATACCTACATCTTACTCAATCATTGATGTAATAAGCGAGGAAGAAACATTTACAGATCAGGATTTACTAATAGAATTTTTATTTGCAAATATTATAGATTATCCTATTGAAATTATAGACAGTAATGATAATGCGTATACAATTTTTAGCGAGTTTGAGGTTATAGAAAATGCTGATATTGTATATCCCGCCAGAATGACTGTAAATAAGAATGTTTATGGTGAAGGCAATGATTTTCAAGTTAAGAAAATTGGGATAGGTGCATTTAAAGATAAAGTATTAAAAGGTGTAATTATACCAGATAGTATTATTGAAATTGGGATAGGTGCATTTGAAAATTGCGATAGTTTGGTAGAAATAAATATATCAGCAAATGTAACTAAAATTAATAATTTTGTATTTAGGTTTTGCGATAATCTTGTTACTATAAATATTGATGAGAATAATCCCAATTATACAAGTATTGATGGAGTTCTATTTACAAAAGATGTTACTAAGTTAATTCAATATCCATCAGGGAAAAGCGAAAAATACTATATGGTTCCTGAAGGTGTTACAGAGGTAGGCGCAACTGCTTTTTCTTTTTGTGACACAATAGAACATATAGAATTGCCATCAGGACTAAAAATATTAAGAACACTTGCTTTTTACAGACTTACAAACTTAAAGTCAATAACTATTCCGGCAAGTGTTGAGAATATAGAAGCGCAAGCATTTAGCAGTGTTTCTAGTTTAGAATATATTATTTTTGAAAAAGCAACACCATTTGATTGTGATTATGGCTCTAATATATTTATGGATTGTAATGGCGCTGATATATATGTACCATCGTCAGCTGTTGATGATTATAAATCAGCATTAACTAGTTACGCTGAGCGAATTAAGCCGATAGACGAGCTGGAAGTGGCATAGTATGAAATTGTTAAAAGCAATAAAGATTATTGCAATAATACTCTTTATCTTGGCTATAGCCTTTGCAGGTTACTCAATCTATAAAATAGTTTATTCACTACCATACAAGGCGCCAAATGTTGAGAGTATCGAGTTTTATATATCTCGTCCAGACGATATCAGCTACGATACTCTCGCCGAGGATATCAACGAGCTATTTGATAGTCCGTCATATACGCTCACCTTTGTTGATATGACAGGTGATGTTAAAGGTAGATGTTATCCACTCTTAAAAAAGGTTGAGATAAAGAAAAACTTAACTTACGAGCTATACACTTTTATCTTAACTCACGAGCTTGTACACCTAACAACTTACTCAACTGACGAGCGTAGGACAAACCTTGAGGCCTACAAAATACTTTACAATAGTGACAACGATTATTTTAAAAATGTAGCTTTATACATAGCTAATCTTGACCTGCATGGCGCCTTCAACCAAGATTACAGCTTTGTAGGTTATTTAGAGTTTTAGGAGTGTATATGAAATTTAATTTTAAAACAGCTTGTTATTATGATGTTACATATAGAAAGATAATATTTAATCGTTGGAATAAAAATAAAGATTTTATTGAGATAACATTAAATAAATTAATGTTTTGGCACTCAACCAATTGTTATTATGTGTTTTGGACAGGTTCAAGTATTGTCCGTATAAAGAAAGACTTAGTTATTTCGGTAAATGAGCTATAAGAATGTTTATGTAGGCTACAACTTTAAAAGTAACCTACTACCAGAAGCAAGGTCATATATCTCCTATAATTTGTACCTTGCTTTACCAGATACTTATTTCAAAGGGCCCTGAAGTAAGTAATCAAGAAATTAAAAAAAAGGAGAAGAAAAAATGAAAATCGTAAAAAAAGAAAATTTAGCAAAGGAGCTAAAGCAAGCAGTAGAGAGCCTTGAGGTGTTTGAGGGTGTTGGTAAGGATAGTGGAAAACCTTATTCTTGCTTTAAAGTTAAAGGTAAGAATGGTAAAGAAATTATGTATTTTCCATCTACTCAAGACCTTTTAAGACTTGGACTTGTTATAGACGATGAACCTACACAAACAACAAAATAGAAAATTTTAGCAAAAATAAAGGCAAAATATATTTTTGCCTTTATTTTTAAATCTATAATGGAGAAAGTAATGTCAAGAAAGAAAAACATTTCTAAAAAAATACCTAATGGAAGAACTTTTCAAACAAAAGATAATTATTTTTATGGTGCAGAGAATTATCGAAAGCCTAATGTGAAAGGTCATTATAGACGTGTTGTAGTAGTTGATAGTAATAAAAAAGACGAATTGGCAGTTGTCAAACTAACTACATCTAAAAAGGGTATTCCAATAAAAACATACAGGCAAGGCAAGTCAAAAATAAGACCTTTTGTTGAAACTCGAGATTTTCGAAACCAGCCTATAAAAAGAAATAAATATTTTTTGGAAAACAAAAGTTCTTATGACTTTAGTAAATACGAGCTATCTCAAGTAAAGAAATTATTATTTAAGACTTCTAAGAACTCTAAATTAAATAGTGCACGAGTTAGAAAGTTAAAAGACAGGAAATAAAAAAGAACGGAAATTATTCCGTTCATACCTATCGCAGAATTAACTGCGCTGTCAAAAACTTGACATTATTAGTATATGATAAAAAATTTAATTTGTCAAGGATATTTTTAAAATGATAACAATAATTTTTGCTCCGCCTCGAACTGGAAAAACATGTTTTTTAACCCATATTTTAAATTCTTATGCTTTTGATAGAGAACGTAACCGAAATATGCAAAAAGAAATTATGTCAAAGCAAATGAGTGGGTTTAAAAACATAAAGACAAATCCTATTCATTGTGTAGCATCTAATTATGATATTACTTTTAGAAAATACGGATATAGTCGAAGACAATCAAGACGTATAAACCCGTATAGGCTTGGTTTTGCTAATAAGTTTGTAAAAACACATTTTAATTTACCATATGAGGTAATCGGTATAACTGAAGCTCAAAAGTATCTTAATTCTCGTATGTCTATGTATTTCCCAGATTGGCAATCGCGCTGGTATGAGCAACATGGCCATGATAACTTAGATATTTATCTCGACACTCAACGACCTATGCTTATAGATGTTAACATTAGAGAGCTTGCTAGTTTTATAGAGATAGTAAAATTAAAAATACATACTGACGAGAATGGGAAGGTCGATAGGTTAACTTGGACTATACGTAAGATTGAAAATAGTAGTTTATATGATAGATATATGGCATCCGGTAAAAAAGATAAGGACTGTTATACAGAGGAGACTGTTGTTGCTAATTATAACGTTTTTGCCTTATATGACAGTCAAAGCTGTAAACCAAAGTTCTACGAAGGACATTTGGAAGAAGATTTTGATTTGGTATATTCGAAAAAACAAGAAGATAATTTTGAAAATATTGTTAAATATCTTAAAGAGGTTGACGACGAATTGCCGGACGAATTTTATCAAAAGAGGAGAGTAGCATAATGTTTGAAAAGAAAATTAAAGAAAAACCTAAAATTGATTTTTCACGAAATAAAATGTTGCAGAAAATATTTTCGAATTATAGTGCTACATTTGCGTTAACGCTTGATACTGAGGACTTCATTGATAAAAAATTAATAAAAAAGTTTCGAAAGTATGTTTGGCGTGATATGAAACGTAATATTTCTAAACTACCATTGTTGTGCCGAAAACAACGCTTATGGGAGAGTCTACAACTTAAACAAAAGGTTTTGCCTAAAAGTTTACAAAAGTATATTTATGTTACCTTTATTTTGAAGGTCATAAAGAAATACAAGCTTAAACGTGGTGTTAAGAGGTTTGCTGTGTTAAGATTGCAAGCTTAATGGTGGTTTGTTCGTTGGGTCATAATCGTAACCATGTGGGAATGTGGGTAACTCAACGAGTTATCCATCATTTCCAGTTAATTGTGGGTTAGTGGTAAACTCAGATTTGATGGCGTTTTAGACTCACTTTAGTGAGTTTTCCACTTATCCACGATTAACCGTAAGCATGGCGGTTTTGTGGTAATGTGGTAAAGTCGTAGACTTTTCCATCATTTCCACAAAACACTAACCGCATGAAAGAACTGATGTTTGCAATATAACGCTTGCGTGTGGTATGGCTCTGCCGAACACGCAAGCGAGTTGCGACAAGGTTCAGGGTTAGTATTACCCCTGAACCTTGACGCATTGACGCGTAAGAATCAAAAAACCTTTAAAATAAAGGCTTATAGCAATTGAAAATTTCATTTTAACCTTGACGCATCCTGACGCATACCTTGACGCGCGTCAAAGTTTTGATATAAATAGGAGTATATCATGGAAGAAAATTCACAAGCACGTAGATGGTGTTTAACAATAAACAATCCAACTGAGACTGATGAGCAAATGCAAGAATATTTAAAAAACTTGGAGCATTTTAAGTATTATATGTTTCAACGTGAGAAAGGTGAAGAAAAAGGAACTATTCATTTTCAAATATTTATTGTTTTTAGAATAAGTAAACGTTTTAGTACTATAAAGTCATATTTTCCTACAGCTCATATAGAAAAAGCACAAGGTTCTAATATACAGTGCCGAGATTATTGTTCTAAAAGTGAAACACGCATATCAGGACCATATGAAGATGGTAAATTTAGTGAAGAAGGAGGAAGAACAGATTTGAAAGAATTTTATGAGTTAATTGATAGTGGTGCGAGTGATTTACAACTTCGTGAGTTGTATCCTAGTTTATTTTTGAAAGAGTTTAATAAACTTGATAAGTTGAGAACTCTTCGAAAATCTGAAATTTTTAAAAAACAAGAGCGAGATGTCGAGGTTATATACATATACGGACCTAGTGGTTCTGGGAAGACTACATATGTTCGAGACCTAATACGAAATGATAGTTACTTTTATGTTGATACGTTTGATAATTCAGCGTTTACTGGTTATGCTGGTGAAGATATACTTGTAATAGACGAGTTTAAGGGGAATGGTCAATTTAATATACAATTTATGAATAGATTACTTGATTTTTCTCCAGTAAAGCTTAGAGGTTTAAACTTTTTAGGACAGGCTTGTTTTACAAAAGTTTATATAATATCAAACTTTCATTATAGAGAGTTATATAAACAGGAGCAGGAAGAGAATATAAGTCAATACAACGGCTTTGTTCGAAGATTAAGTAAGGTTATACGGATAAATCCTTCAACAGATATTTTTGTTGAGCGAGATACAATATTCGAGGATATTCCAGAAAGCGAGCAAAAACCTTATGGTCGTAAGAAACGTATTAAGCAAGTGCTTGAGTATGACAAATATGGAAGAGCAAAAATTATTTTTGATAGATACAATAAACAAACAAAGCAAATAGAGCTTGCTTTGTATAATGGTAACGAAGGCGATTTACCATTTTAAAAGTAGAGGTGGAAATGTGAAAAATAAATATATAAATATAGACGATATTGATAAAGAGATATCAAAATCACATGATCTGATAACAACTTTAGAACATGAAATTGTTAGAGAGAAAAAACGCATAGAATACTTGCAAGCATTGTTATTCTATCTTGAGCGTCATGGAATATGTCCTTTTACAAAAAGAGAACTATTAGAAAACGATTTAAAATTGCAAGATTATGTATTGCCGATATTAGCTCGTATGAATATACCTGAAAGATATGATATAGGCGAAATGTTTAAAGAAAATGCAAAACTTATAATTGAAAAAAGGCAGTTTGCAATTAACGAACTTGAAAAAATGAAATTTAAGTTAAAAGAAAAACGCTGTTTAATAAACACTGCAGAGCATGATTATTTGCAAAAGTTTGTTCGTTGGTACGATATTTGTGACCTAATAAATAAGCAAATTAACGAGTTAAAAGGAGAAAAATGTAATGAATATAAATGAACTAATAGTAAAGAAAGAAAGCGAGCTTACAGAAAAACAACAAGAGTTTTTAAAGTTACATAGTAATATTATTTCAGCTGGTGTTCTTATCAGTAACGGTCTTATAGACCTTGCTCAAAATCTTAAAAAAATGAAAGATGAAAAGTTGTATTTAGAAGCCGGCTATTCTTCATTTGAAGATTATGCTGAGCTCGCTTGTGGACTAAAAAGAAGCCAGGCATATAAATATATTTCAATTATGGAAAAATTAGGGAGTGATTTTGTCCACTCGAGTGGACAAATTGGAATTACTAAACTATCACTACTTGCAAGTTTGCCAGAAGAAGATAAAGAAAAAATAATTGAGAATGTAGACGTTGAAAACACTTCAGTAAGCGAGCTTAAGAAAGAAATAGAAAAGTTAAAGTCTGAAAATAAAGATAAGGACAAGTTGTTACATGAAAAAACTAATTTAGAGGCAGAAGTTGAGTCTTTAAAAGATAAAATCTCTGAGTTGGAAGCAAAAGAACCTGAAACTATTACAGTTGAAGTTGAGAAAGATAATTCGGCCAAGTATGAGAATAAACTAGAAGAGTTAAAACAAAAGTTGTCTGATACAAAGGATAAACTTAAAAAGAAAAGTGAAGAGGCAAATGCACTGCAGTTTACAAATGACTCACTTTCAAAACAGCTTGAGATATCGAGCTCAAATGAACTTGTTGAGTTTAAACTGCTTTTCAACAATCTGCAAGAATTAATATTAAAAATAAATAATATATTGCCAAGCCTTCCAGAAGATAAACAAGAAGGCTGTAAGAATGCTTTAAGAAAGG
>CAKNIB010000001.1 GCA_930979925.1 uncultured Clostridia bacterium | reverse complement strand
AAATTTATAATAGATACAAACACATTGGACATAAAAATTTGCCAATGTGTTTTTTAGTTTTATAATTTTTTAAATAAAAGTATTACCATAAAAAGTCTAAGCAACATTTTGATAAAAAGTCTTCTTTTATCAACAATGGCTTAGGCTTTTTTATTGCAAAAATTTTAATTTTATAATCTTAATATTTTAGAGTTATTTGACTTAATTTGTCGCTAAGGTATTGATTAAAAAGTGAGGTCATACATTACGTCAAGGAGATAATAATGCTCGAAAAAATATTATCTGATGAGATTTATAACATACTTTCTAAACGTGTCAACTTAAACTCTGTTAATGAGATTAGGTTGCGTGCCGGCAAGCCAATAGTTCTATTAATAGGAAGCCAGCGAACCTTTTTGGGTTATAATGGCACAACCTCAAACTTGAAAGAAGCAATTTTCGCCTCTAAAGTTATGGTAGAGGACATCATTTTTAGAGCCAGTGAGTGCTCTATATACTCGGTAAATGAGCAAATTAAGAAAGGTTTTATTGTCACTAAGGGAGGCATTAGATTGGGTATAGGCGGTGACCTCATAGAAGAGAATAAGGTTATAAAAACTATGACCAATTTTTCTAGCGTAAATATTAGATTGCCTCATGAGGTCAAAAATTGTTCTCTGCCTGCTTTTGACTATTTGATTGATGAAAATGATATCTATAACACGCTTGTATTGTCTCCACCAGGCGCTGGAAAAACTACCTTTTTAAGAGATTTTATTTGTCAGCTGTCAGAGCGAAATTACGCCTATAATGTTTTAGTCCTTGACGAGCGAGGGGAGATTGACCTTGGACGCGAGGGGTGTATTGGTAACTTTTCTGACAAGATATCTTTTGCCAAAAAGTCGATAGGTTTTGAAAATGGAATTCGTGCGCTTAGCCCTAACATAATTGTTACTGATGAGCTAGGACAGGCAGAAGATATAGACGCTGTTATTTACGCCATAAATTGTGGCGTAACAGTGTTTGCTTCAGTGCACTGTGATAGCATGGAAAGTTTTATGCGAAAGCCGAACTTTGAACGGATAATAAAGGACAAGCTATTTCAAAGATATGTGCTTTTGTCAATGCGAAAAGGTCCAGGGACACTTGAAGGGATATATAATGAAAATTTTTCAAGAGTCAAGTTAGGAGGTTAACATGAAATACATTTTTCTAATCTTGCTCGCCTTAGCAACAACTTTTATTGGTTACATGTTTTCGCGAAAATATCGTATAAGAGCCAACTTTTTTCAAGCCTTGCTGTTTCTGTGTCAAAAGTTTGATATAGAAATAAACTTTTCTCGAGAGCGTTTAAAAAACATCTTTTTGAGCTTAGATGAAAAAAATAAATCTAGTTTAAAAGGGATAGATAAAAACTTTATAGCCTTCATAGACGGTGATTCTCCGCTTGATAAAGAAAGTCTTTTTAAAGGAATTACCTTTTTAAAAGATGATGAAAAGGACATGATTTTTACCTTTTTTAAATCACTAGGAAGAAGCGATGTAGATAGTCAATCAAAAGAGGTGAAAAACTTCCAAGCAAGATTTGAAAGCGTCGCAGAGAAAGTTAACAGTGACAACAAAAAGTATGGTTCTCTCTCAATAAAGCTTGGCATTGTGGCAGGACTACTTTTAGTTGTGATATTTATATAGGTGGCACATGGATGTTGAAATAATATTTAAGATTGCCGCAATAGGACTTTTAACGGCAATAATAGGTCAAATTCTTAAACAGACAGGAAAAGAGGAAATCTCTACGCTAGCCACTCTTGCAGGACTTGTGATAGTTCTTATAATGGTACTCAATTTAATTGGCGACCTATTTACAACGCTCAGGACTATTTTTAATTTTTAGGAGACTATGGATATAATTTTTAAAATCATAGCGATAGGACTTATAACTTGTCTTGCAACAATGATTGTACGTCCTATACGCTCGGATTTCGCAGTAATAATTGCAATCGTGGGTGGTTTGATAATCTTATTTATGGTTGTCAATTATTTGTCGAGCGTATTTGAAACTTTCAGAAATATAATAGGAATAACAGGTCTAAATTCTAGTTTGTATACACTTCTTTTGAAAATAATAGGTGTTGGCTATCTCGTAGAGTTTACAGCCGGCATATGCTCAGACACAGGGAACTCCAGTCTAGGCGATAAGGTACTTTTGGGCGGAAAGATAATCATACTGGTTATGGCTCTTCCGATTATAACAAACATCCTTCATATAGTTATGGAGCTCCTTCCATGAGACAATTTTCAAAGCAAAAAAGACCTGTTAAAATAGTTTTAGTTTTGATAACATTGTTATTACTTGTTTTGTCTCTTACCTTGCCAAGTACCGCCACCTATGCAGAAGAAAGCCAAACAATAGAAGAGGATTTAGAGGAAGAGTTAGGACAAGAAATTGACAATCAGCTTGGCAATCTTGATCTGTCGTCACTTGAGGACATTCTTAATTCTTTGACAGATGGCGAACTTGCAATATTTGGCAGTAATTCTTTTATAGGAAAACTGCAAGACCTAATAAATGGCAACTTTGAAGATGGTACAAGCCTTTGGAGCGCACTATTAAATTTATTTTTTGAAAACATCTTATCACTACTGCCTATAATTTCAATCATTATTGCGGTTGCGCTACTTGGTAGCATGATACAAGGTCTAAAGCCTGCCAATAATGGCAAGTCGATATCAAATATAATACACTTTGTAACCTACGGCGTAATCGTGGTTTTAGTGCTGTCAATTACAGTCAAAATGGTGACACTTACTACAAATACCATGCAATCTATGAAGTCGCAAATGGACGTAATCTTTCCTTTACTTCTAACTCTTTTGACAGCGGTTGGAGGGACGACCTCTACCTCAGTTTATCAGCCTGCAATGGCAATGCTTACAGGACTTATAATGAATTTGTTTACCTACGTCCTTCTTCCAATTTTTATATTCTCAGTTGTTTTTAGCGTGGTATCAAATCTTTCAAATAATGTCAAACTAGATAAATTTACTTCATTCTTTAATAGTACTTATAAATGGCTTATAGGGCTAATTTTTACAGTATTTACCGCTTTTTTATCAATACAAGGTATTACGGCTGGGTCTATTGACGGGATATCAATTAGAACAGCTAGATATGCTATAAGGTCATATATACCAATACTAGGCTCATATATAAGTGATGGTATGGGACTTATTTTAGTCTCTTCAAACCTTATTAAAAACGCTGTTGGAGCCACCGGACTATTTTTACTTCTAGCCACCATTCTTTCACCACTTATCCAGCTAATTCTATTTATGCTAGCTTTAAAGCTTATTGCAGGAATACTCGAACCTCTTGGCAATAAACAGATTGCAAATTTCGTATCATCACTATCAAAGAGTCTCGTTTTATTAATAGTACTAATAATTGGTTTAGCCTTTATATATTTTATCATGCTAGGTCTTGTAATGTGCTCAGCAAACGTAGTGTAAAGGAGGCAGAAGATGTTAAGTGATATTTCATCGTGGATTATGTCAATTGCCGGCATCATTTGCCTTTCGGTTATAGTGGAGCTCGTCCTTCCAGATGGTCAGCTCAATAGGTATATAAAGGGCATATTCTCTTTTATTATTCTCCTTGTAATAATCTCGCCTATTCCTTCGCTTTTAGGCAAGTCCTTTGACTTTTCTAACATATTTGATTACGGCGATGTACAGGTTGACGAAGATTATATCTATCAGCTCAATCTTGACCGCATAAACCTAGTAAAAGGGGAGATAGAGGACGATATAGAAGAAAGCGGTTACCAGAATGTAGTTATATACATTAACTGCGACATATTTGACAACGCAATGCAATTTAAATCTATTTTTGTCGATTTAAAAAATATTGTAATAACCGAAAATGCCGAGCATACAAATATAACAAAGATAAAGGAAGAGATAACTTCAATAATCAAAAGTCATGTAGATATAGATGAGGAGGCAATCTTATATGATGGATAACTTTAAAAGCAAGTTTAAATCGCTCTACGAAAAAATAAAGAAGGTTAAACATATTGAAATTTATATTGCTGTGGGACTAGCTGTTTTGCTTGCCATTATCTATTTTACATCGCTCCGTCCAAGCAGTCAAAAGCAGGCGACAGAAAATGACAATTTAAGCGCAAATTATTCTTCCTCTCAGGAATATGTCAGCTACCTTGAGAATAAACTTGAAAATGTACTAGCTATGGTAAAGGGAGCGGGAGATGTAGAAGTTATAATCACACTTGAGAAGGGCTTTGAGTACATCTACCTTACAGATGAAGAAACTAGGACAACCTCTAATGGCACAATCGTAACAACTTCGTCAGTTGTAATGATTGATGGAAGTCCAATACTTCAAGAGGAAATCTATCCCATAATAAAGGGGGTGGTTATAGTAGCACAAGGGGCAAGCGATGTGTCCGTTAGAATGGACATGCTATCAGTACTTCAGACGGTTATAGATATAGATAACTCTAAGATAAATATAATTGAAGGAGAATAAAAGGAGAGATTATGAAAAAGAGAACAAAAATTATAATAATAACAGCTATGGTATTACTACTTGGTGTTACATGCTTTTTAAACGTGATGCTTAACAATTCGGTATCAAGAAATAATGATAATACAACGACTACTTCAAGCTATTTCCAAACTTACCGCTCAGATAGAGAATCTACTCGCGACCAAGAAATGCTTTACTATGATGCAATTATAGCAAGTGAAAGCTCTTCAGCTGAAGCTATTGCAAGTGCAGAAGAGGCTAAACTTTCTTTAATTGAGCTTATGGAACAAGAACTTGTAGTAGAAGGGCTTATTAAAGCAAAGGGCTTTGAGGACTGTGTTGTAACTATTTCTGGAAGCAACGTCAATGCGGTTGTAAAGTCAGCAGCCGAGCTAACCTCTACAGAAGTAGCACAAATAGTTGATATTATCCAAACACAACTATCAACAAGTCTTGAAAATATCAAAATTATTCCAGTAGAATAATTGCCAAAAGCTATCAAGATATGTTATAATACAAAAGAATAGGAGTATGTAATGGCAAAAAACAATAAAGCGTTACCAAAAGGAAAGGTGGAGATTGATAGAGATATTTTACTCTCAATAATAAACCTTGCAACTAAGGAAATAAACGGAGTTGAGTCTCTTACAAATGACTATCTTCCTTTTTACAAAAAAATGATTAAACCTAAGGATGAAGGTGTAAGCATCAAGTTTGACACAAACGGTGTGGTAAATGTCGATGTTTATATTAGAGTATATATTGGCTACAGCGTGCCAGATGTTGCATATAGAGTTCAAGAGAATATAAAGAACTCTCTTACAACTATGGTAGGAATAAAGCCAGGGAAGATTAATGTACACGTCTATGGCGTGGCTTGTGATGAGGAAATACAATGAGAGCGTACGCAAGAGAACTTGCTTTTCAACTGATTTTTGAAAGACTTTTCGTCAAAGACAATTTTTATGACGAAGAGTTTTTTGCTTCATTAAAGAAAGATGAAGATAAAGATTTTGCTAAAGAGATTTTGTCCGGCTACACAAACAATAAAGATGAGATATTAAATCTTATTTCATCTCATCTTGTAGGATACGAACTTGACAGAGTATACAAAGTTGACTTAGCTCTTCTATGCACGGCACTTGCGGAGATTATATATATCAAAACACCATATAAAATCGTAGCTAATGAGATAGTAGAGCTTGCAAAGAGATACTCAACTGACAAGAGCAGTCGTTTTGTCAACGGTGTTTTATCCTCTATAATTAAAAGCTTAAACTAGCCAAAGGAATAATAAATGTTTGAAGCAATTACAGTATCAAAACTTAATAATTATATAAAACAAATCTTTGACGCTGAAGAACTACTGCACAATATCTCAGTTGTAGGAGAGGTGTTTGGAGTGAGTTTATCGCGTAACGTTATATACTTTTCTCTTAAAGACGAAAACGCTACTTTGTCATGTGTTAGCTTTTATCCAAACTTAATTTCTGAGATAGTAGAGGGTAGTAAAATTATAGTTACAGGCTCACCTAATTATTATGTCAAAGGTGGCAAACTTAATTTTAATGTGGTAAAAGTAGAAAGGGCAGGACAGGGCAAACTGTATGAGGAGTTTTTAAAACTAAAACAAAGACTTCAAGATGAAGGGCTCTTTGACACAGCACATAAAAAACCTATCCCAAGCCAAATCAAAAGAATAGGCGTGATAACCTCAAAAGAGGGAGCAGTATTACAAGATATAAAAAACATAACCTGGAGACGAAATCCTTCTGTTGATATCGTACTTTATAATACAAAAGTGCAAGGCTTGCAGGCTGAGAATGAAATTGCACACGCTATAGATGTCATGGGACATTACGATAAAGTGGATGTAATCGTTGTTGCTCGAGGTGGCGGCTCTTTAGAAGATTTATGGGCATATAATACTGAAATCGTTGCAAGAGCCACTTATAATTGTCCAAAACCAATTATATCTGCCGTAGGTCATGAAACCGATTATACAATTATCGACTTTGTGAGTGACCTTCGCGCTCCAACACCTTCTGCAGCTGCCGAACTTCTAACATACAATCTTTCTGATAAAAGAGCAGAAATGTGGGGACTATTTGAAGATTTTTATAAAACTGCAAATAGGTTTTTACAAAATAAGATAAATAGTAGTATCACAATAAATAACAAATTATTAAACACTTTTGAAAAACTAGTTTTAAATGAAACAAATACCTTGAAACATAAAAAGGATATACTGTTAAGAGGAAATGAGGCTTTTATTAATCAAAAGTACTACGAAATAGGACTGATAGAAACCACACTTAACAAAGTAAATCCTACAGAAATTATGAGACAGGGCTACACAAAAATAGAACAACAAGGCAAAAGCATTAACAAACTTGAAAACTTAAATTTAGAAGAAAATTTGACAATAAACTTTATAGATGGACATATTGATGCTAAACCAATTAAATAAGGAGGAAAACATGGATAAAATATCATATGAAGAGGCTTCTCGTCAGCTTAACGAAATCTTACAAAAAATAGAGAGTGGAGAGCTTTCTGTAGAAGAGGCGATGAAGTCTATAGATAGAGCAAAAGAGCTAATACTCATTTGTTACAAAGAGCTTGATAAGGCAAAGGGCAAACTCACAGAAATAAGAGAGACCCTTGATGGTCTTGAGGAGTTATAAAAACCTTTTTAAAACTAGCCGTAAGTTTCGTCGAAAACATTACTAAAACAATCAATTAATAAAGAAATAAAAATAGGTAACACTTTATCATACATAACAACAAAAGATAAAACATATATTACTTTGTGAAGAGAAAAGTTTCATTGCAAAGTCTATCAAAGAGAAAATACCTCTGGGCATTTAGAATGTTTTTTATTGCCATATGCATGTCTCTCTTTTTTGGTTTTATAAGTCAGACAATGCTCTCAAGGATGGGCGTAATAGTTGCATCAATAGGAATAGCACTTTTTATTTTCATTTCAGTAGTTTTTGATATGCTTGGCATGGCTGTAGCTTCTGCTGATATAGAGACTTTTAGGCTGTGGGAAAGAGAAAAAAAGGCAGGTGCTGAGATAGGCGTAAAACTTTGCGAAAACTCAGAAAAAGTTTGTTCCTTTTGTGCAGACGTTGTAGGAGATATCTGTAGCACACTATGTGGAGCAGGAGGTGCTTGCATAGTCGTTGCTCTTACTACAAATATAACAAATCCAAGTATGATTATGCTAATATCAATTTCAACCTCGGCAGTAATTGCAGGAATAACCATATTTTTTAAAGCTATAATGAAAGAACAGGCGCTCAAAAACTCAAATAAAATTATTTTGAAACTAGGACGCTTTCTAGATAAATTTTTTAAGATATGAGTCAAAAGTATGCCTTATTTATAATAATGTTTTAATTAATCTTATTAAAAATTATATTGATTTTAAAATAATCTAAAAATTCTTTAAAAATTATCAAAAAATGATTGACAATACAAAAAAGATATGATATTATATACGCATGAAAGTAGAAGTTCCACTTCTCACCAGTCAACAAATGGGTTAGACTTGGTTTAAAAAAACTTAATTTATTTTTATGATTAGTTTTTTGGTGGAATTTTATGCTTCCACCAAATTTTTATTTAAAAGGGGATTACAACAATTTTTAAGGAGTTATTAATCAACGAACAAATTTCAGCACCACAAGTTCGTTTAATCGGAGAAAATGGAGAACAATTAGGTATTGTTTCAAGAGAAGAGGCACTTTCTATTGCTGAAGAACGGGGCTATGACCTTGTAATGATGTCTGGCGGAACAAATCCTCCAGTTTGCAAAATACTTGATTACGGTAGGTTTAAGTATGATGCACTTAAGAAAGATAAAGAAATCAAAAAAGCCCAAAAAATAATTGAGACAAAAGAGGTTCGTCTTTCTATGACTATTGAGGAGCATGACGTCGCATATCGCATTGCAAGCGCAACCAAGTTTCTTAATGAGGGTAATAAAGTTAAAATAACCCTGCGTATGAAAGGACGTGAGCAAGCTTATGTTAAAAAAGCTATAGAAATAGTTAAAGAATTCTGTGAAAGACTTGCCGATGTCGGAACAGTAGATAAAGAGCCAGAACTCTTAGGAAGAAATATCTTTGTAGTTGTAAGTCCAAAAAAAGCAAAATAAAAGGAGAAAAAAATATGCCAAAACAAAAAACACATAGCGGATGCAAAAAACGTTTCCACTTAACTGCAAATGGTAATGTTAAATTTGCTAGACCAGGAAAGGGACACTTCCTCACAAAGAAGTCACAACAAAACAAGAGAAAATTAAGAAAGGGATCATACATTGCAGGAAAGAATACCGAGAACATCAAATCCCTTTTAGCAAAGTAGGAGGTTAAACAATGAGAGTAAAAAGAGCGGTTAACGCAGTAAAGAAACGTCGTTCTATTTTAAAGAGTGCAAAAGGATATAGAGGTGCTAAATCTAAACTCTACAGAACAGCAAAACAACAAGTTATGAGAAGCGGACAATATGCATATATTGGACGTAAATTAAAGAAGAGAAACTTCAGAGCTCTTTGGATAACAAGAATAAATGCAGGATGCAGACAAAATGGAATTTCATATTCTAAGTTTATCGCAGGATTAAAGAGCCAAGGTATTGACCTTAATAGAAAGGTTCTTGCTGATATGGCTGTAAGAGAGCCAGAAGCATTTGCAGCACTTGTTGGACAAGTAAAAAATGCTTAAAGCAAGCAATAACTTAATTAAAGAGATAAAAAAGCAAAAACGAGAAAACAGTTATTTGCTTTTTTTGGATAACATAAAGATAATAAAAGACGCTTTGGCAAGCGGACTAAAGCCTATGTATGTTTTTACTTGCGACGAAAACCTTCTTGATTTTAATAGTCCAGAATTTGAGAGTAAAGCCTTCCTAGTTGACAAGCATACAATAGACCAATTGTCGGACAGTAAAACACCACAGGGGGTAGTATGTATAGTAGAATACCTACCACATGTAGTAGAAAAGCCTTTAACAAACTTTTTAGTTATTGATGGACTACAAGACCCTGGCAATGTCGGCACACTTATAAGAACAGCTACAGCATGCGGTTTTAATTATGTTTATTTAATTGACAGCGTAAGGGTAAATAACTCAAAACTTTTACGTAGCAGTGTTGGAACGCTTTTTACAAGTAGTGTAATGGAGCTAACTAGAGAGGAATTTAAAATCTTGGCAAAAAAGTGGAACTTAACTCTTTTAAAGGCTGACATGGATGGTCAAAATATTTTCAATTTTACAGCAACCGAAAAAATAGGTGTTGTGATCGGCAATGAAGGACAGGGCGTGTCAAAAGAGATATCAGAACTTTGTCAACTTGCTGTATCTATCCCAATGAAGAACAATGTAGAAAGTTTAAACGCAGCTATTTCTGGTTCTATTATCATGTATGAAATTTCAAAAAATAGCTTTTAAGTAATAATATGCTTGACTTAAAGCAAAATAATTTTCTATAATATAAAAGTAAAGATTTTATATTTAGATAATAATTAGAATAATTTAAATTCGTTTTAATTTATTTCTCTAATCTTATGGCAAATCAAAAAATTTAAGGAGGACAACTATGTCAGGACATTCTAAATGGCATAACATACAAGCAAGAAAGGGGAAGAGTGATGCAGCTCGAGGGAAAATATTTACCAAAATCGGCAGAGAAATTGCTGTTTGCGTGAAAAGTGGAGGAGCTGATCCTGTATCAAATCCTAAACTAAAAGACATAATTGCAAAAGCTAAGCAAAACAATATGCCTAATGATACTATAGAGCGTAGCATTAAAAAAGCTGCTGGTGAGCAGGGTGGAGTTAACTATGAAAGCTGCACTTATGAAGGCTATGGCTCTGGCGGTTCAGCTGTTATTGTAGAGTGCTTAACTGATAATAAAAACAGAACTGCAGGTGATGTTCGTCATGCTTTTGATAAGTTTGGTGGGTCTCTTGGCTCTACCGGATGCGTTAGTTATCTTTTCCAAAGAAAAGGTGTTGTTGATGTTGAAAAAACTGACAAAGTAGACAGTGACGAACTTATGCTGACAGCTCTTGACCTAGGTGCAGTAGATGTTGTTGAGTATGATGACTCTTTTGAAATTATCTGCCAAGCTAACGAACACAACACTCTTAGCGAAGAACTAACCAAAGCAGGATATAATGTTATGAGCGCAGAAACCACTATGGTACCTGATAGCTACATTGACCTTGATGACGAAAAACTTTCTAAGTTCACAAAAATGATAGATGCTCTTGAGGACTTAGATGATGTTCAAGAGGTTTATCACAATGTAAATATCAACGAGGATGTCGAATAAAATTATTAAAATTGCTATTGCAAAAGATAATTTTATGTGATATAATCAAAGTATACATAGGAGGAAATATGAGAAGAGATTGGGATTACGCAAACTGGCAGGACGAAGCGGAGGATAGGGCGGCTGAAATATGGGCTAGCGCAAATGAGGAAAACAAACCTAAAACTGAAACAAAGGAGCAACCTACAGAAAAACCGCAAAAAGCACAGTTGTATACGGACGAAAAGGGGCAAATGTCGCTGTTGCCACCATTATCTAAGCAGGATACAAAACAACCAGCAAAAAATGATAATGAGAATGATGGCTATGAGTTAGAAATTGAGTAATCTCGATTTTTAAAAGTTTATAAAAAGGCAAAAATATTTTGTCTTTTTTTATATAGTAAAAATTAATCTCTCTTATATTTATTTGACATATAAACCAATATTTTGTAAAATATTATTATGGTAATTTTAGGAATAGACCCTGGTTATGCCATTATAGGCTATGGCGTTATTGACACATCAAAGCCTAATATGGTACTAGATTATGGTGCAATAACCACGCCTAAAGAAGACAGTTTGCCAGTAAGACTGGAGGCAATTGATGCCAGCCTTAAGTTTTTATTTAACAAGTTTAAACCAGATGTTGTAGCAATAGAGGAGTTATTCTATTTCAAAAACCAAAAGACTATCATCCAAGTAGCTCAAGCCAGAGGCGTGATAATATTAGCGTGCCAAAAATATTGCGGTAATATATACGAGTACACGCCTCTGCAGATTAAACAGGCTTTAACAGGACAGGGAAGGGCAGAAAAAGCTCAAGTCCAATACATGGTCAAAGCAATATTAGGGCTTAATTCTATACCAAAGCCAGATGACGCTGCTGACGCACTTGCGGTTGCAATTTGTCACAGTCAGACAAGTGCCGTTCTTAATCCTAATAAGGTTTAGCTAGGCTTGCTTAAGTTAATTGAAAGTAATCTGCTTATCTGTTTATAAAATTTTATTTCGAGGTAAAATATGATATCATTTTTAGTTGGAATTGTCGAGGAAAAAGAAGAAAACAAAATTGTCTTAAATGTAAATGGTGTAGGCTTTGAATTGTGCGTTTCTAGCAATACTTTATCCTCCTTGCCAATGCCAAATGAGAGCGCAAAAGTCTATACATATATGTCGGTTAGAGAAGATGATATATCTTTATACGGCTTTTCAACCATAGAGGAGCGCGATTTATTTAACAAATTAATCACAGTAAGTGGGATAGGTCCTAAAATGGCAATATCAATCTTATCAGGTCTTAGCCTATCAGACCTAATTATTGCAATAACCAAAGAAGATAGCAAACTTTTATCAAAAATTAAAGGACTGGGCAAAAAGACCGCTGAAAGACTATGTCTAGAACTAAAAGATAAACTTGACATTTTTGTAGGTGAGGTTAAAGAGCAAACCTATGCACTCGATTATGATGAGGATGCCGTTTCAATGGCAACCGATACTTTGGTCAGCTTAGGAATTAGCAAAAATGAGGCATATATGCTTGCTCGTGCCAATGCTTCAAACAACGCAACAGCAGAAGAGATAATATCAAAGTCATTGAGGGGGTATAAAGGTTAATGGAAGAAAACGAAAGATTTATAACCAGCACCAAAAATCTTACAGATGCTGAAATAGAAAACTCGCTAAGACCTACCAGCTTTGACGAATACATTGGTCAAACTAAGGTCAAAGAGTCACTATCAGTTTATATCCAAGCAGCTAAATCACGAAAAGAAAGCCTCGACCATGTTCTTTTATATGGCCCTCCAGGACTTGGAAAAACCACACTCTCGCATATTATAGCAAATGAGCTTGGCTCTCAATTTAAGGTTACATCGGGTCCAGCAATCGAGCATGCGGCAGACCTTGCTGCAATACTTACCAATTTGAATCAAAACGATGTACTGTTTATTGATGAAATCCATAGACTTAACAAAACTGTAGAAGAAATTTTATATCCAGCCATGGAGGACTTTGCGCTAGACTTCATTGTAGGTAAAGGTCCTTCAGCGCGTAATATGAGACTGAAAATAAAGCCGTTTACCCTTATTGGTGCAACGACAAGGGCGGGTATGCTTACTAATCCGCTTCGTGACAGATTTGGGGTTATCTGTAGACTGGAGCTTTATTCAACTGAAGAGCTTTCTATTATAATCAACCGCTCAGCTAAAATTTTGGGTATCAAGATAGACCAAGATGCTAGTATTGAGATCGCAAAACGTTCAAGAGGAACTCCTCGAATTGCAAATAGACTTTTAAAGAGGGTGCGCGACTATGCTCAAGTCTTAGGGCAGGGCCATGTAACTAAAGAAATAGCAAACAAAACCCTTCAAATTATGGAGATAGACGACCTTGGCCTAGACACAATAGACAGAAAGATCATGATGTCGATTATCAATAAGTTTGGCGGTGGTCCTGTTGGGCTTGACACACTTGCAGCAACAATAAGTGAAGATGCAACAACTATTGAGGATGTGTATGAGCCATATCTCTTACAACTTGGCTTTATATCACGTACTCCACGCGGAAGAATAGCACTTGAGCCAGCATATAAACATTTTGGCTTGCCATATGAAAAGAAAGATTAATAGAGAAAAGTTATGAGTAATATTGAAAATAAAGATTTATTTTTAAAAAGCAGTTATTATTACGAGCTGCCAGAAGAGCTGATTGCGCAAACGCCAGTAGAGCCAAGAGATAGTTCGAGACTCCTCGTTTATCATAGAAAAAATGGTCAAATAGAACATAAAATTTTCAGAAATATTGTTGATTATCTTAACAAAGGAGATGTTCTTGTTATAAATAACACGAGAGTATTACCTGCACGACTTTTTGGATACAAGGATACTGGCGCCAAAATAGAGGTGTTACTTCAAAAAAGAATTGACCTAAAGAATTGGGAGGTTATTGCTAAACCCTTCAAAAGATTATCTGTTGGAACAAAAGTGACCTTTTCAACCAATCTTTCTTGTGAAGTCGTTGAAAAAGGAGATTATGGAAGCTGTAAAATAAGATTTGACTTTGACGGCGTTTTTGAAGATAGACTTAGTGAAGTTGGACAAATGCCACTTCCTCCATATATCCACGAAAAATTAAAAAATAAGGAACGTTATCAAACGGTATACTCAAAAGTTGAAGGCTCTTCTGCAGCTCCAACAGCTGGACTTCATTTTACCAAAGAGCTTTTAACTAAAATAAAAGACAAAGGAGTGGAAATAATTGAAGTTTTACTCCATGTTGGCCTAGGAACCTTTAGACCAGTAAAAGAGGATAACATACTAAATCATGAAATGCACAGTGAGTACATTGAAATGACCGAAGAAAACGCAAATAAGCTTAACAGAGCAAAACAAGAGGGGAGACGTATTATCGCAGTTGGCACAACCTCAGTAAGAGTTTTAGAGAGTTGTGCTGATGATAATGGCAAAATCGTGCCACAAAAGAGAGAAACCGACATTTTTATTTATCCATCCTATAAATTTAAGATTGTCGACGCTCTTATAACAAATTTTCATTTACCAGAAAGCACATTAATAATGTTAGTATCGGCTTTTGCAGGGTATGATGAAACCATGCACATATATCGTGAAGCTGTTAAAGAAAAATACAGATTTTTCTCTTTCGGCGATGCAATGTTTATAGAATAGTATATATTGTATTTTATCTGACATACATCATACTTTATATAGTATTATGCAATGCATAATAGTTTATATAGAAATACATCTAACATCAAGTTTATAAAAGGAATAGTAATGGAAAAATTTAGCTACGAACTTATTAAAGAATGTCCGCACACTCATGCAAGAGCGGGAATTTTACACACTCCACATGGTGATATTGAAACACCTATTTTTATGCCAGTCGGCACACAGGCTACAGTAAAGGGGTTGAAACCAGAAGATTTAAAGGATATCGGAGCTCAGATAATCTTATCTAATACCTATCATTTATATCTTCGTCCAGGACATGAAATAGTAAAACAGGCAGGCGGATTACACAAATTTATGAATTGGGATAGACCAATTCTTACTGATAGTGGTGGTTTTCAAGTTTTTTCTTTATCTTCACTTAGAAAAATATCTGACGAAGGCGTTGAGTTTCGTTCTCATCTTAATGGTGCAAAGCATTTTATTACACCTGAAAAAGATATGGAAATACAAGAGGCTCTTGGCGCTGACATTATCATGGCTTTTGACCAGTGCACTGAAGCAGGTTGTTCTTATCAGAAGGCGGTAGAGGCAATGCGAGTGACAAAAATCTGGCTTGAGCGTTGCTATAAAGCTCACCAAAATGACGACCAAATGCTTTTTCCTATTGTGCAAGGCAATTTATTTAAAGACCTAAGAAAAGAGTGCGTAGAATACTGCAAACCTTATGCAAAGTGCGGAATTGCAATTGGAGGTTTATCTGTCGGAGAGGAAAAGAGTGTAATGTATGACATTCTTGACTTTTTGCATCCTCTTCTTCCTCAAGAACAGCCTAGATATCTCATGGGAGTAGGCTCTCCAGATTGCCTAGTAGAAGGTTATGCACGTGGTGTAGACATGATGGACTGCGTGCTTCCTACCCGCATTGCTAGAAATGGTACCGCATTTACAAAACATGGTAAAATGGTGGTAAAGAACGCCATTTATAAAGAGGATTTTAGACCTATTGAAGAAGACTGCGACTGTTATGCTTGCAAACATTATTCGCGAGCTTATATCAGACACTTGATTAATGCTGGCGAAATGCTAGGAGCAGAGTTACTCTCTATACACAACCTTAGAAATCTTTTAAGACTTGCTCACGACTGCCGTGAGGCAATTCTTGGAGATTATTTTAAAGACTTTAAAGAAGAATACTTAAGCAAATACGACTTATCAAAATCTACATTTTAGTCTTATTTTAATAATTAATACAAATATTTAATGCAAAGATTATTAAGAAATTTTTCATCATAAATAATCTTTGTTTTTTATTTTATTTTTCTTTTTGATTTATTTGACAAGACGCAGACTATTTTGTATACTATCTATGGTAGGATTTATTTTCTATCTTAAAAGGGACGAAAATGAGCAGTTTAAGCATATTATGCAATGCTGCTGTTACCGCCGGTGTAGTTAGTGGAGTTGTCGCTTTAGTCGTTGGAGCGATACTTGGAGCTATAGTTTATAAAATTGTCGTAAACAAAAAAATTGACAAGAGTAAAACAAATGCTGTAAAGATAATTGAAGAGGCGTATGCAGAAGCAAAGAGCATAAAAAAAGAGTCGCAACTCGAAGCTCGAGAAGAGGCTCAAAAAATTAGAGACGAAGCAAACAATGAAGTGAAAGAAAGAAGAGGCGAACTTCAAAAACAGGAAGAACGTCTTGATCAAAGAGAGGAATACCTTACGAAAAAGGAATCATCTCTTGATAGCAAGTCAGAACAACTTGACAATGAAAAATTACAACTAGAAACTAGTAAGCAACAACTTGCAGATAAGATTAAAGAACACGAAGCAATAAAAGAGCAGATGCTTGAAAAGCTAGAAAAAATTTCTGGACTAACTAAGAAAGAAGCTAAAGATATTCTGCTTGAAAATGTGACAGAAGAAGCAAAGAAAGACGCTGGCGTTATTATTAAGCGCATAGAAGACGAAGCTAAAGAGAACGCAGATAAAATAGCAAGAGATATCGTTGTCACTGCCATACAAAAATGCGCAACTGACACTGCATCAGAAACTACAGTGACAACTGTTGCTTTGCCTAGCGACGAAATGAAAGGTCGTATTATTGGTAGAGAGGGACGTAATATTAGGTCTATTGAAAGTGTCACCGGCGTTGAGCTTATTGTTGACGATACACCAGAGTCCATCACTATTTCAAGTTTTGACCCAGTAAGACGAGAAGTTGCAAGACTCAGCCTTGAAAAACTTATAGTTGACGGCAGAATACATCCAGCAAGAATTGAGGAAATTTACGAGAAAGCATCACGTGAAGTGGATAGGACCATTAAAGAAGCTGGAGAAGATGCTTGTAATCAAGTTGGCATATATAATCTAAACCCAGAACTCGTGAAAGTCCTTGGCAGATTAAAATATAGGACAAGCTATGGTCAAAACTGCTTAAAACACAGCATTGAAACATCTATTATCGCAGGTCTTCTTGCAACAGAACTTAATGTAAATGTACAAGTAGCTAAACGTGGTGGTCTTTTGCATGACATTGGTAAAGCTCTTGACCATGAAATAGAAGGAACTCATGTTTCAATCGGGGTTGACCTTTGCAAAAAATATAAAGAGAGTGAAGAGGTTATCCATTGTATCCAAGCGCACCACGGTGATGTACCTTTCAAGAGTGTAGAGGCCGTCATAGTACAAGTGGCAGACGCTATTTCAAGTTCTCGCCCAGGTGCTCGAAGAGAAAGCTTTGAAAATTACATTAAAAGGCTAGAACAGCTTGAAGGAATATGCAATGAATTTAAAGGCGTTGAAAAATCTTATGCTATTTCCGCTGGAAGGGAAGTCCGCATAATGGTTAAGCCAGAACAAATCAGCGACAGTGAATCAATTGTTTTGGCAAAGGACATCGCTAAGAAAATTGAAAATGAAATGCAATATCCAGGTCAAATAAAAGTAGTTGTAATTAGAGAAAATAGAGTTACTGAAACTGCTAAATAACTAAGATTGTTTGTATAAAAATACCTTGATGAATGTTAAACAAAACATATTATATCAAGGTATTTTTTATGCTTGTCATAATATTTTTAATTATTTAATATTATGTACTATGGATTTTATATTAGACTTTTTTAAAGATAACTTTGCAAATTGCATATGGCTTGCAGTGATACTTGTGGCTATGTGCCCAACCCTTGAAAGCAAGATTTCGATTCCTCTTGCTATGAATACTGCTATTTGGGGAACTAATGCCTTATCTCCACTTTCAGCTTTTGCTTTGAGTTTTATAGGCTCCATAGTACCATGCTATCTAATTATGTTTTTGGTAAGAAAAATAAAAAAGAAGACAACTTGTTTTGTTGTAGATAAACTGTTTAGCAGATACTCCTCAAAGAGTCAAAACATAGATGGAAAATCTTCAAATTTTAAAAAATATCTTGCTTTAACCGCTTTTGTAGCAGTTCCAATTCCTCTTACTGGAGTGTGGACGGGGAGTTTGATTGCAGGACTGACAAATCTAAACATGCACTGCTGTTTTATTGCAATTACATTGGGGGCTTTAATATCATCTGGTGCAATCACTTTACTATGTACAGTTTTTGAAAATTCTATTTCATATATTTTTATGGTCTCCTTAATTATTATAGTTGTATTTATGATAACCGACCTCATATTATCTACAATTAAACACAACAAAAGCGCTTTTACTAAATCAACAAAAAGCAAGGACGATTAAAATTCCTTGCTTTTTTGTTATTTCCAATATTTAATTAAAAGATATCGCTTTACATAATACCTCAAAGGTAATATTATAAATATAAGCACAATAGGAAGGATAGTAGTTGTAGCAAATTCGGCAAATCTTGTAGGCGACATACCGAAAATAAAGTTTAATCCTACAACAAGTGCTGATAACAAAAAGGCAATTCCCCAAACCTTCCATTGTTGTAACATTGGATTTGGCATCCAGCCTTGATACTTTTTATAATTATAAAATTTTACTGCTATATTCACCAACAGTAGAGCAGGTAGTAAAATATATAAAAAGTTTGTATTGCTATTTATAAGATCGCTTCCAGCAAGTATCGCATAAATGATAGCTGAAAAGGCACTCGAAACAAAGAAAGTTATCAGAGAAACAATTAAATAGAGCTTATTTGTATTATGCTCAGTCTTTTCAGCTGGCTTTTTGTATACATTAAAGGAAATATTTTGGTCGTTATAAAAATCCTTTAAGTCATTATAATCATAAAGAGCATCTTCGCGCACTTCCTCAGAATTTCCAGTCCTTGTTTTGGAGTATAGTTTAGATAATATCTCTTTGTGTGATGGATCTATTGTAACGTCACGTTTAGGAGCTGGCATACTTGATGTGCTAGTTCTTGTTTCTGTAACTATCTTAAGCCTCGGAGGTTCTATTTTCCTTGCATGAGCCACTTGCGAGCCATCTAAACGACTTGTGATAAATTTACCATCATCTGGCACTTCGTTATCATTTTTTCTCGAACTACCAATTACATCTTGATAGGATTGGGTGTTTTTGTTAAATCTATAGGAAGATTGACTAATATAGTTTTCTCGCAAGCTTTCGCCATATTTGCCTTTATTTTCCATTATAGAATTTTTAAGTTCTTCTATATTTGCCTTAGTCTTTTCATTAGATTGACTTATCGGGGTAGGGCTGTCAACTGAGAAAGCAATTTGGTCTTCAGCAAAACTTTTCTTTCTTTTATATTTGTTTATATCCTTAGAAATATCATATAGTCTTTTATTATATTCTTCAACATCTTTTCTATCCAAAAATACAGCATCATCTTTTTTCTCTTCTTTTGCTACTTCTTGAGCAACAAGTTGTTCTTGCTTGTCTATGAATTCTGTAGAAGGACTTGTTATTTTCTCATCCTCCTGATTTACTTTGCTTACAAAATCAGATTCTTCAGTGCTGTTTATATCTGTAGTAGTTAACAATGACTTTATAGAATATGTATTTGTATCAACTCGGTTTGAAACATTTTCGCTATATTTATTATCTAATGTGCTCGCACTTTTATCTGTTTCAACAGAGCCATTGTTAGTATTATTGCTATCATCAATTCCAGAAAAATCAAAATAATCATTATCTTCGTTTTCTGCTTCAGAATTATCGGTATATTGTGAAAAATTAATATTTTTGTTATGGTCGTACTCAGTTACATCCGAGTTATCATTTATTTTAATCTCTTTATCATCCTCATCTTTAAAGTCTCTGAAAACATCTATGTTGTTTCTTCTAAAATAATCTTCTAGCTCTTGATAGAATTCTCGGCCTTTTTCAGTTAAAGAGTAGTATTTGCGATTTGGACCCAGATCGCTGCTTTTTAAATATGAAGAAACATAACCTTGCTTTTCCATACGAGTTAAATTTGAGTACACACTAGGCTTTTTTAACTCAATTCTTCCATTAGATTTTTTATAAATTTCGCTAATAAAATCAAGACCGTAAAAGTCTCTCTCTTGCAAACAATTTAATATTAGAAATGATAATTGTCCTTTAGCATATAATTCCATACTAAACCTCTAAAATGATTATAATCTAAACTTTAAGTTTAGTCAACAAAATTTAAGCAATTTTTGATATTTGTTTATATAGTATTATGTCATGCATACTAGTCAAAATATTTTGAATTTTTAATGATAATAGTTATAATATATTACATGATAAAAATTATAAAGGGTAGATATAAAAATTTAAGTATGCGAGTAACTGATAATGGAGATTTGCTAATTAAAGCTCCTAAGCATCTATCAGACACTAAAATACAGGAGTTTATTACATCTAAACAATCTTGGATAAACAAGCAAAAACAAAAGATAGAAACTATCAACAAATTTAAAAGTAAATATGACTTTAAAAATAATGTATACTTATTTAACCAGGCTTACAATCTACAGCAAGACAAAAAGGAATTTTATATTAAAGCTTTTCAAAGCAAAATTATTCCGTTAGTAGAGCAACTATCTAAAGAGTGCAACTTATCTTATACTAAGTTATCTATAACCAATTCTAAACGCATATGGGGGAGCCTTGAACAAAAGAAAAAGATGAAGTTAAATTGGAAAATAGTAATATTACCAATAGAATTAGCAACCTACATCATAATACATGAACTTTGTCATGGTAGACATTTCGACCATTCTAAAAGGTTCTGGGCTTTAGTAGAAGGGTATTTACCAAATTATAAGCAACTTAAATTAAAGTTAAAAGATTTTAGTTTTTTACTAACAACCAATGTTTTATAATGTAAGATGGTTTTCTTCATTTTTGACAATAATTCTATCATTATTTGTACAAAATGTGTAGGGTGGTAAATTTATTGTTAATTATTTGTAATTACTATTAAAAGCATGTGGCAAGTTAATAATAAAAAACCAAGTACACTTAACTATTTAAAAAGACAATTTAGGGGATAAAATGATGATATTGGGGGATTAAAACAAAATTTCATATATTGTAACAAAAGGGATGTTTGTAAAAAACGCGAGTGGGGCGCTCCAAATTTTAAAAATTTATTAAATTAAAAAACACTTATATCTATGCGTAAAACACAAGTTTTACGCAAATAAGAGTGCATACTAGCAAATAAAACACTAGTATTTTGTTATTTTTTAATAATTTTAATTTTTCATTTTTTTCGTTTATAATGCTATATTTGTATTTAAAATTTTTTTATGTTCAAATTATATTTATAATTTGCATACTAGTTAATGATGCTTTGCATCTATTTCTATATTTTTATATCTACACAATTTAAACCAGTTTCATTTAACCTTTGTTTAATATTGTTTATACAAATATCAGTATTAATTATAATAAACGACTTAAGTTAATTACGATATTATTTTGACAAAACTCTACTAAGCATCTTATTAAAATTTAATATACAATTGCCACATACTTCATCTTTAAAAATTGTTAAGTTTGGATTGTTTATTGATTTTATGTCTTTGAGTGATATTATAGAGATATGATTAATTAGTTTAAGAAAAACTTTATATATTTCATCGCCTTCAAATAAATCGTCTGGACATGAACATAATATACTTTCTAGAAACACTTGATTACACATATTACCATTTGTGTTAAAATATAATGAGTTAAAGATTTTTAAAATTTTGATAAAATTATCGCCTACTTCATCAATCTTTTTGGTTAAGCTATCTATTCTTGAGTCTATATCAATATTTATAAAACCTTTTTTCTTCCCGGCAAATTGCTTAAAATAAACTCCATCATAGTTTACTACATAGATAAAAATTTGTGTGTTGGAGCCAAAATCATCTTTCCCGATTATTTGTAACAAGTTTTTATTTAAATAAACTAAGCTTGTCTCTGATAGATAGTTAATAATAGTTTTCTGAGCATCTTCAGCTAAATCATTAATAGTATACTTTAATGGGTCAATTTTAAATTTTTCTTCGTTTATTCCTAACTCTTTATTCTTATCTTTTTTTCTCTTTTTGTGTTTCTTTTTGCGTATAAATGTCTTACGATTATCCCATGCAAATGTGAGTCTATCCTTTAAATTTTTCCAAAAACTAGCAGATCTACTTGTATTAATCTCTAATTGCACATTTTGTACACCTAATAAGTATGTAAAAACAGAGCCATCAATAAAAGCACCGCTAACAAGCTCATTTGCTGGCTGAAAAACTACATTATCCATGGATACAAAAGAAGTTTTGCTTGATAAATCCTTTAAAGTCTCTCCCATTATTTTGCAAATCAAATTATGTGTTGACTTTAAATACTTGTCATTTTGTTGATCAGCTATTTTATCAATTAATTCTTTTGAAACATTTAATTTTACCATTATAAACCTTTTTGATTACTAAAAAACTTTGGTATCTACTACTAGGTATCATTTCTTATTTTTTACTTTTTCTTAGGACAAATCTTATCTTGACCGCCCATATATGGTCTAAGAACAGCTGGAATATTAACGCTTCCGTCTTCATTTAAATTATTTTCTAAGAATGCTATTAACATTCTTGGTGGAGCAACTACAGTATTGTTCAAAGTATGAACAAATTTAGTCTCTTTATCTGTCTTAAATTTTATTCCTAAACGACGTGCTTGTGCATCCGATAAGTTTGAGCAAGAACCAAGTTCACCAAAATAACGCTTTTGTCTCGGGCTCCAAGCGTTTATATCACATGATTTAACCTTTAAATCAGCAAGGTCGCCACTGCAACATTCCATAACTTCATGTGGTATATCTAAAGTTGCGAAAAACTCAGATGAAATTTGCCACATTTTATTGTACCACATCATTGAGTCTTCTGGTTTGCATATAACAATCATCTCTTGTTTCTCAAATTGATGTACGCGATAAATACCACGTTCCTCAATGCCATGAGCGCCAACTTCTTTTCTAAAACAAGGAGAATAAGATGTTAAAAGCAAAGGCAAATTATCTTCTTTTAATGTTGTATTTTTAAATCTGCCAATCATTGAGTGCTCACTTGTACCTATTAAATATAGGTCTTCGCCCTCAATTTTATACATCATATTTTCCATTTCATCAAAGCTCATGACGCCATTTACGACATCACTTCTAATCATAAATGGTGGTATGCAATAGGTAAATCCTTTATTAATCATAAAGTCTCTTGCATAAGAAAGAATTGAAGAATGCAATCTTGCTATATCTCCAGTAAGATAATAAAATCCATTACCACTAGTTCTTCTAGCACTGTCAAGGTCAAGTCCATTTAGGCTCTCTAAAATATCAGCATGATAAGGTATTTCAAAATTTGGAACTTTGGCCTCCCCAACAGTTAATCTCTGAACATTTTCACTGTCATCCTTACCTATAGGAACATCATCAGCAATAATGTTAGGAATTGACATCATGTATGTTTTGAGCTCTTGAGAAAGTTTTCCTTCCTCTTCTTCTATAGCTTCAATTCTTTGATTGTTAGCAACTACCTGAGCCTTTATTTTGTTTGCCTCGTCAAGCTTTTTATCTCTCATTAATAGCCCAATTTGGCTACTTAAAGAATTTCTGCTTGCTCTTAAATCATCACCCTCTTTTTTTAAGGCTTTAATCTTTTCATCAAGTATTAATACTTTATCAACATACTCTAGTTTTTGGTCCTGGAACTTCTTTTTTATATTGTTTTTTACAAGTTCTGGATTGGTTCTTATCAAATTTATATCTATCATAATAAACTCCTTCAGTTTCTTTATTAATTATACTTTGATTAACAAAAATAGTCAAATGATTTATAGACTTTAAAAAAATTAATTGTAATGTAAAATTTTGACCTAAAAATAGTCGTAATACTATATAATGTATTTAGTATTCACATTATAGTCACTAAATATAGCTTTTAGAGGATTTTACGAATAGATAGTGAAAAATATTTGATTTTTTCTATTTAGTTATGCTATAATTATAGCATGGCAAAGATGAATTATTATGAAAAACGAGATATCCTTAATAGACAAAGGATGGCAAAATACACAGAAAAACTCCCCGACTATTGCATGGATTTCTTTATAGGTATTGAAAACAATACATCAACCCTTACAAGATATAACTATGCAATGGATTTATATATCTTTTATGACTACCTATCTAGGTTTCAGTTTCATAAAACCATAGAAGAAATTACCCTTGAAGACTTAGATTTGTTAAAATCAAGAAACTTGGAGCAATATTTATCCTATCTTTCATACTACGAAATAGATGGGAAACAATATAAAAATGACGAGAAAGGCAAAGCTAGAAAACTGGCATCTTTGCGTAGTTTTTTCAAATACCTTTTTAATCATGATATGATTAATTCGAATGTGGCAAGCAAAATAGAAACACCTAAACTTCACACAAAAGAAATTATCAGGCTTGAAAAAGATGAAGTAAAAAGAATGATGCAAACCATTGAAAATCCAACTGAGTTCTCCCCTCGCCAACGGGAATATCTAAAGAATAACTTTGAAAGAGACAATGCAATAGTTACCCTATTTTTAGGTACAGGTATTCGTATTTCAGAGCTTGTTGGATTAAATGTTGAAAGCTTTGATTTTAGTCAAAATGCATTTTTGGTGACAAGAAAAGGCGGAAATCAAACAACGCTATATTTTTCTAAAGAAGTTGCCATGGCACTTAAAACGTGGCTAGAAAAACGAGCTACTTTAGGCTTGCCAGAAGAAGAAAACGCTATGTTTATATCTCTTCAAAATAAAAGAATTTCCGTTCGAGCTGTAGAAAACCTTGTTAAAAAATATGCACAGGTTGCCTCGCCACTTAAGAAAATCTCCCCTCATAAGCTTAGAAGCACATATGGTACAAATTTATATAAAGAGACCAAAGATATTTACATTGTTGCCGATGTTCTGGGTCATAAAGATGTAAACACAACCAAAAAACACTATGCCGCTATTAGTGAAGATATGAGAAAAAATATTGCTGAAATTGTTAAAATTAATTCTTAAATTCATGCATAATATCCTGAAACCTGCACAAGATAATAGTGTGAAGGAGATATGCTTCACATTAGATAGAAAGAAGCCAAGCTGATGAATTATGAGTTTTGACTTCTTTTTATTTTTGATTAATTTTTGTAACATAAAAAATAAGCTTAAATTGTATTCTAAACTTATTTTTTAATAACTAGTATATATTTGCTTTTTAAAGCTGTTCTAACATCCAATCGCTATAGACGCCATATCCTTTAGTAGAATCCGATAAAAAGACGTGTGTAACAGCGCCGACAAGTTTGCCATCTTGTACTATAGGAGAACCACTCATGCCTTGCACAATCCCGCCTGTGATATCAAGAAGTCTTTTATCTGTCACCCTAAATACAATGCTTTTGTCGCTACTCTTTGACTGAAAATTAGCTTTTATTATCTCAATATCATATTCCTCTCTTATGCCACTAACACTGGAAATTATCTTAGCCTTGCCAGGTTTGACGCTTAATCTACCCCCTATTTTTAGTGATACATTTGTATCTACAAGACCTTCATAATCATTTAACTTTCCAAAAATTCCATATGGTGTATTTTTAGAAATTTTCCCCTTTGAGTTTTTTTGCAAGAAAACTCCCCTTAGCTCACCCGGTTGATTTCTTTGTCCCTTATTAACGCCTATTATATTACAATCGTAAACATCTCCATCTGCTATTGGTACAACTGTATCACTTCCAGCATTTGTTACTGGATGTCCTAGGGCTCCGAAGGCACTATCAGTCTTTCTGACAAAAGTCAAAGTGCCTATTCCAGAAACATCATTTTTAACCCATACGCCCAGTTTGTAATGATTATCCTTATCCTTTAGTAGCTCTACCTCAAGATTTTTTCTTTTATTATCACGAATAACTTCAATGTTTGCCAAAGCATCATGATTTGTGTTTAATGCTGTCGTTATATCGTCGATGGACGCTATTTCAACATCATTTATCTTTTTTATAATATCTCCGCTCTTTATAACCTTATTCTTTATCACTTGGTTGTGCTGAGTGTCCACTAGAACATCACTCACAACGACTGCGCCATCAGTTTCAACAGAAAGTCCTATTGGCACTCCGCCTACAAACACCTCATCCTCAGGAAGCAATTTTACATCAACTTTTTTAATAGGAATAAAGCCAAATAACTTAAATATAACCGAGCCTTCACCATCGTTATTACATCCAGTTTGAAGCTCATCATCTTTTAATGAAAGAGAAACAAACCTACCAAATTTACCCTCTTTGCTAACATTTTCAACTTCGCTATAATTTGTATAAAATCCATCTTTAAGGTTATATAACTTTTCCACATTAACATTATCAAGAAGTAACAACGAAAAAAGTAAGACCAAGATTATGTAAATAAAATGCTTATGTTTTTTCATACTTCCTCCTAGATAAAAAAATAGACTAATACAAATATTAGTCTATTCATTATACCAAAAATTATACACTTTATTTTCTAGCGAGCGATACCATCTCCCTCGCATGAGAGAGCGCAATATCACTGATATTATCACCAGCAATAAGTCTAGCTATGCCCGATACAACTTCGTCACCTTCGAGATGTTTAACATTTGTTTGAGTAGATTTATCATCTTCCTTTTTGCTAACATAATAGAAGTCATCTCCATAGCAAGCTACTTGTGGCAAGTGGGTTATACATATAACTTGAGCAAAATCTGTTATCTTATGCAATTTTTGCCCCACAATATTACCTGTTTCTCCGCTTATACCTGCATCAATCTCGTCAAATATAAGCGTCTCTGCACTCCCTATACTTAAAAAAATGTTCTTGACTGCAAGCATAAACCTGCTAAGCTCACCACCTGAAGCCGTTTTCGATAAAGACTTAAGTTCTTGCCCCTTATTTGCAGAGAATACAAACTCCACATCATCTTGTCCGTTATAACCAATCTCATCAAGTTTTTTAAACTTTGTCTCAAAAAGGCTTGATTTCATTCCTAACTCATGAAGCTCTTTTGTGATTTTTATGGATATGTCTTGAGCTACCTTTTGTCTTGTCTCGGTCAAGTTATCAGCACTATTCTTTAATCTTGCCAACAATTCTTTCTTATCTTGCTCGAGCTTAGCAATAAGGTTTGCACTATCATCCAATTCATCTAATTGAGCTTTAGCTTGCTCAAGATAATCTAAAGTCTTTTCTATACTTCCACCATACTTTTTAATAAGCGATTTGATTAAATCATGTCGTCTATCAAGTCTTTCGTATTCTTCCTCATCAAACTCGGCATCACCCTTTATGTCTAATAAGGTTTGATAAATATCCTCTATTTCCAGTCTTGCACTATCCAATCTGCTTTTGCAATCATCTATGTTTTCAAATCCTGAAACTGCTGAAAGATAGGATGATGACTGTTGAAGCTCGTTAATACAAGAGTCAGCGCTGTCAGAAAGAAGCTGCTCGCAATAAGAGATTGCCTGATAAATCTTTTCAGCATTATTTAAAAATTGCAACCGCTCCTGCAAATCCTTATCTTCGCCAACCTCAAGTCTAGCATCTTCTATTTCCTTAATTTGATATGCAAGCAGAGATTTGGTTCTTTCTCTTTCAAAGTCATCTCCACCAAGCAATTTTATTTTCTTTTCAATCTCAGAAAGTGCTTGATATTCTTCTTTGACAATGTCTTTTAGATTTTTAATATCATTTCCGCCAAACTTATCTAGCATTGATAAATGATTTTTTACTTTTAATAAATCGACACTTTCATGCTGAGAATAGCTGTTGACTAAAATACTACCAATTTCCTTTAAAACGCTTTGTGATGTAGGAACGCCATTGACACGAATCACTGATTTACCATCCAGCGAATAGGTTCTTGAAAGAGCAAGCTCCTCATCACTAAAACCAAGCTCTTCGAGTTGCGCGCTAGCCTGTGCGTTTAAAGAGGAGAAAACTGCGTCCACGCGCATCATATCTTCTCCAGAACGTATTAGCGTTTTATCTGCCTTTTCGCCGAGGACAAAATTTAAAGCGTCAAAAATGATACTTTTTCCAGCGCCCGTTTCACCCAAAAGAATATTTAAACCTCTTCCAAAATCAATTGTAAGAGAAGATATTAATGCAACATTTTTTATAAACAATGTTTGAAGCATAACTAAACCTCTTTTGCCTAATTTAACATATCATTTAAAGTTACTACTGCTTGGCTTGCAAGTGTTGTGGTAGGGAAGATTAACATTACCGTATCATCACCGCTAACAGCGCCCATCAGCTCATTGATATTAAGTTTATCAACAAAACTTGAAAGCCCTGAGCCCAGTCCCTTCATCGTTTTTATCACAACCAAGTTCATAGCTACTTTTACTGATATAACCGACTCTTTAAAAATTGTTATGTACTTATTTGAAATTACCTGTTCATCCGAGCCAACAAAACAATACTTATACTTGCCAGAACTAGAAAGGATTTTGGTAAGACCAAGCTCCTTAATATCTCTTGATATAGTAGCTTGTGTGATATCAAAATTTGCATTTCGTAGTTCTCTTGCCAGTTCATCTTGAGTCTCTATTTCCTTTGTGGATATAAGTTCAAGAATTTTTGATTGTCGTGCGCTCCTTGCCATTTCTTCTCCTTAATCGCTATAGACCTTATAAATAAAGGGCTACAGCATTTATGCATAATTATGAATTTATAGATATTCGCTCGTTTTTGATTATTATACAATATAATTTATAATTATGCAAGTGATTTTTGTATATTTATGCAACAATTTTTAATAGTTATTGCATAAAATGTAAATTTATAAATGGCAAAAGCATAAATATTGATTGATATACATAATGGCAAAGGAACCACCCTTGAAGCAAGACATAAAAAATCACCAGCAACTCTGGTGATTTCTATCTAAATTAAAATACCCTATTTATTACATACGATTATCTCTTCTGACTCAAGAGCCTGTTCTACTAGCGCCTCAACATTTAAATACTCCTCTTCTCTTTCTGCTTGCTTTATGGTTGGTTTTATAACTGGGTTCTTAGGTAGAAAAACTGTACAACAATCCTCATATGGCAGTATTGATGTTTGATATGTTTCAATCTCTTTTGCTATCTTCATTATTTCTTCTTTATCCATGGCAATGCAAGGTCTAAAAATTGGCTTATATTTTACAACATCGCCCGTCACTGTCATACTTTGCATTGTTTGACTTGCGACTTGTCCTAAGCTCTCACCTGTTATAACAGCACCGAGGTCATGCTTCTCACACAACCGCTCTGCCACCCTCATCATAATACGGCGCATTATCGTTATCATAAACTCGTCTTTGCAACGCTTGTGTATTTCTTCTTGCACGCGCGTAAAAGATATAACATGAAGTTTTATCTCCCCAGTATACTCAGAGAGCTCTTTTGCTAAGGTTACAACCTTTTCTTTCGCTTGCTCTGAAGTATAAGGATAGCTATGAAAATGAAGAGCCTCTAGCGTCATTCCTCTTTTTGCCATGAGAAATCCTGCAACAGGACTATCTATGCCTCCGCTTAACAATAATAATCCCTTGCCTGAGCTACCAAGAGGCAGTCCCCCTAGGCATTTTATAGTCTCGCTAAATATATAAGCTTTACCATTAAATCTTATGTCAACATGGATTTCTTTCTGAGGATTATAAAGGTCAACAAAGCTTCCCTCATTTGTCTCTAGCACAAGCTCGCCAAGTTCTTTTGCAAACTCCATTGAAGGTATAGGAAAATTTTTGTCAGCACGTTTTACAAAAACTTTAAAACTGGTATTTTTGCAATCTATACCTTTAACACACTCTTTAATCTTATTTACATCCGCTTCCACTTCACGCGCTTTACTTAAACTGTAAAGACCAAAAACCTTCTTAAGCTTTTTAACGATTTCGTTTTCTCGATCCTCTTTATAATCTGAGATAACGTACCTTCCAAATGTCTTTTCAAATTTAAATTCTTCGCCCTGTAACATCTTTTTAATGTTGTCTATAAGAGTGTTTTCAAAAACATTGCGATTGTGACCTTTTAAATATAGTTCGCCAAACCTTAAAAGTATAACTTTCATTTAACCTTCTCCAATATTTCTTTATATGCTTGAGTGATTATCTGCCCTGCCATTTCTACTTCGTTTAACGACAATTCTTCACTAAACGAAATCCTAATATGCGACTTTACCTCATCTTTGCTAAGTCCCATATTCTCTAGTATGCGGTTGCCAGCCTTTTTAGCCGAGCACGCGCTACCAATTCCTACAAGGACTCCCTTGTCTTGCAGAACTCGCATTAACGTCTCGCCGTTAACACCTTTAAAACTAGCGCTTACTATATATGGATTATCAGTCTTTAAATAATCCACTCCAGCCTCGTCAAGATATTTTAAGAATATCTTTTGCAGGCTTGCTACCTTTTCAAAATTCTCTTGGGTATTATAATGCTCAACCGCAAAGCCCATAGCCATTATACCGCCAACATTTTCAGTCCCAGAGCGATAACCTTCTTCTTGCCCTCCACCAAAAACGATGTTTTTTAGGCTTGAAATATTTCTAACATATAATCCACCAACGCCTTTTGGCCCATGAAATTTATGTGCTGAAAATGTATATAAATCGGCATTAAAATCATCTACGCTAAATGTCAGTTTACAAAATGCCTGCACGCCATCAACATGAAATAGAGCTTTTGGACAATGCTTTTGTCTTATTTGGTCAATCTTTTTTAAGTCGTTGATGGCGCCAGTCTCATTACTTACATGCATTACTGAGATTAGTCTAGTTCTTTCATTAACTAAGCCCTCAAGTTGATTATAATCAATTTGTCCATTTTTTTGTAAACCTACAAAATGCACAGTAAAGCCCTGTCTTTCAAGTTCTAAAGCGCCGTTGTAAACACTTGGATGCTCACCAACAGAAAAGATATATTCCCATTTGCCATTACGTCTACTACCAAATATGGCAAGGTTATTGCTTTCAGTTGCACCGCCAGTGAAAATGATTTTACCTTTTGTCGCTTTTAGTTTAGCTAGCATTTTATTTCTCACATTGTCTAAGTCATGAGCTATATTTGTAGCCTCTCTATAGCCAGCTGATGGGTTATAAAAAGATTGGCAGGCATATTTTTTATATATGTCCACCCCTCCTTCATACATTTTAGTGGTTGCAGCATTGTCTAGATATATCATCGCAAAACCGCTCCAAATTTGTAGGTAAACGCCTTCAATATCTTTTGCATAATCTTGTTTACCTCTTCATCGGTTAACGTTTTATTCATATCAGAAAGCTTAACATTAAATGCCATACTCTTTTTATTTTCACCTATCGCATCGCTTCTATAAATATCAAAAATCTCACTGCTATAGTATAGATTTCCACAAGCAGATTTAATAGCGTCTAGCATTTCTTGGGCAGTAACCGATTCGTCTACTACAACTGCAAGGTCTCGCTCAACTATTGGATACTTAGATATAGCCTTTGCAACTATCTTCTTAGTTGGAAGACTAGCAAGATAGTCATCATCAATCTCTGCATATATGACATTATTTGGCAGTCCGTAATTTTTAGCTACCGATGGATGTATCTGACCAAAAGAGCCTATCTTTTTATTATCTGCAATAATATCTGCCGAAATTCCTGGATGCAAATATGGCTCTTTAGACCTTTCAAGCTGGTATGATAATGATGTTTTTTCAAGTAAGCCCTCTAGTATCCCTTTCATATTAAAGAAATCAAAGCCCTCTTCACATGTTGCAAGCGCAATCATGTTCTTTTCTGTTGGAAGCTTATCTAATGGTAGTTTGTCAGTCAGATAAATTCTTCCACATTCAAACATTCTTAAATTCTTATTACCAACGCTAAGGTTGTAGGCAATATTAGTAAACAATGATTGTGCTAGAGAAGTTCTCATGCACGAAATATCCTCGCTTATAGGATTTGCAATTCTTATAAGATTATTGCGTATATCGCCATCCTCTATAAGTAGCCTGTCTGCCATATCGCTTGGTACTAAAGTATATGAAACATTCTCGAAAAATCCGTGTTCGACTAAAGCATTTCTAAACTTTCTCTCCATTAAGAGTCTTGGATGATGATGCCCTTCTGTAACAGCAGAATTTTGGAATAACTCATAATTCACATTGTCGTAAGCCGCGTAACCATATAGTCTTATAACCTCTTCAGCTATGTCATAGTCATTTTCAAGGTCTTCTCTGTAAGGTGGAATAATGCAAGTTATACGGTCTCCTGCAATTGTGCTTTCAATGCCTAAATTATTTAGAATTCTAAGCATGTCATTTGACGGAATTTGCAAACCTAATATTTGGTTTATAAGATTGACTGATACAGTAATCTTTCTTGCCTCATTTTTTACAGATGCTATATCAATTGACCCTCGCACTACCTTTCCACAACCTATTTTTGAGACTAGGTGGAGAGCTCTAGCCATACCCAATTCAGCATTAGCGACATTTACACCTTTAGAATATCTTGCAGAAGAGTCCGTTCTGACACCAATTTTTCTACTTGTAAGCCTTATTGATTTAAGGTCAAAAACTGCACTCTCAAGAACACATTTTTTGGTGTTATCATTTATACAAGAGTTTGTACCACCAATAACACCTGCGATAACCATAGGTTTTTCAGAGTCAGCTATAACCATAATAGAATCATCAAGGTTATAAGTATTGTGATTTAGTGCTGTGATACTTTCGTCAAGCTTTGCCTGTCTAACATTAATTTGGCTTCCAGCTATTAATTCTTGGTCAAAAGCGTGAAGTGGTTGTCCCATTTCTATCAAAACATAGTTTGTTATGTCGACCATAGTATTTATTGGTTTAATACCAACAGCATTAAGTCTAGCTCTCATCCATAGAGGAGACCTTTCAATCTTAACATTGGTTATAGCAGAAGCCATATATCTTTGACAGTTTGGAGTAGTCACATTGACGTTCACATAATCTCTAACCGTATCTTTTGCGTAAACATCAATATCATAGCTTAAGTTAACCTTACGCATAGGAACGCCATAGAGCGCACAAACCTCTCTAGCAAGTCCAATTACGCTCATACAATCAGCTCTATTTGGAGTTATGTTAACATCAAAAATTACATCGTCAAGTTTAAGCGCTTTGTCAATTGGAGTGCCTGGCACCATGTCGCTAGGCAAAATCAAAATACCATTTACGCCAGCACCTTCAAAATAGTTTTCATCTATGCCAAGCTCCTCACCTGAGCAGAACATACCACAAGACTCCACTCCTCTCATTTTGGCTTTTTGTATTTTAATTCCATTTGCAAGGTCGGCACCAGGCAAACTTACAGGGACGAGCGCTCCTTCAAAAACATTAGTTGCAGCGGTGATTATTTGAGTAATTTCCTTACCAATATCGACCTGACAAACTACAAGTTTGTCCGCTTGTGGATGTTTCTCTATTTTTAGAATTCTACCTACAACTACGTCATGGAGATGAGCATTTTGATAAATTATCTCTTCAACTTCCATTCCAGCCGATGTCAATCTACTTGCAATATCCTCAGGGCTCGCGTTGACGTCTACAAACTCTCTTAACCAGTTATATGTTACCTTCATAATACTCTCCTTATCTCATTTGCTCTAAAAATCTCTTATCATTTCGATAGAGCGACCTTATGTTGCCTATACTATTTAAAATCATAGCTGTCCTGTCAAGTCCAAAGCCAAACGCAAACCCTCGATACTTTTTACTATCAATTCCAGACATCTCAAGCACTTTTGGGTTTACAACGCCAGCGCCCAATAACTCAAGCATCCCACTGCCTTTGCAGATATTACATCCCTTGCCATGACAATTAGGACAAGATACATCGACTTCAATACTAGGCTCTGTAAATGGGAAAAAAGATGGTCTAAATCTTATCTTTGTGTCCTCACCATAAAGCCTTTTCATTAATATTGTAAGCATTGATTTTAAATCAGCCATAGAAATATTTTCATCTACAACCAAGCCTTCAAGCTGATTAAAAATCGGGCTATGAGTTGCATCACTATCGTTTCTATATGTTTTACCCGGACATACAATTTTAAATGGAGGTTTTCTCTTCTCCATTTCTCTTGCTTGGACTGCCGACGTTTGCGACCTTAGCAAAATTTCGTCGGTTATAAAGAAAGTATCCTGCATATCACGAGATGGATGGTTTTTCGGAATATTCATCGCTTCAAAATTATAGTAATCACTCTCAATTTCTGGGCCTTCAACTACCGAAAAACCCATATCAACGCAAATATCAGTAAGCCTATCAATGACGTCAGAAATAGGATGCAAAGCGCCTATCTCGCAGGCTTTTGACGGCTCAGTTATATCCACCTTTTCTTCCTGTAACCTCTTATTGAGCTCAGCCTCTTCAAACTCTTTATTTTTTAGCTCTAGCTCTCTTTCTATCTCACTTCTAGCAATATTTATAAGCGCTCCAAATTTTGGTCTATCCTCCGGCGCAACATCTCTCATCCCTTTTGAAAGATTAGATATAGCTCCTGCTTTTCCAAAGGCTTTAATCCTTACCTCATTTAACTCTTTTAAATTGGTTAATTTTTTAATGTCACCTAGCAGTTCTTCTTTAATTTTTAAAAGCTCTTCAATCATTTTTCCTCCATAATAAAAACCCTCTTTCATTAGGACGAAAGAAGGTTCTTCGTGGTACCACCTAACTTTAATTGCGCAAAGCAATCCTCATTAAATCATTGACGCAGATTATTACGACATAAACTACACACTTAAATCAAATTTAAGCTTCATAAATGTAGCTAGAAAGTGAATTCGCAAGTTCTATTATACCTACCTCTCAGCAAACATAGGCTCTCTGTAATAAATTAAACTTGTTACTAGTCTTTCATCATAGCTTTTATTATAAATTGAGTATAAAACATAAAAAAAATATTGTCAAGTTTTCTTACAAACTTTAGGAAAATTTTGTTTGTTTCTTTATTTTTTGTAGCTTATATTGTATAATTAAAGCGAGGAAACTATATGGACAAGTATCAAAAATATATAATAAACAAAGATTATAAAAGTATTTACTATTTTTTAAAAGACAACAATTACTCCGAAAATTTTATCACAAACCTTAGAAAAGAAATGGGTAATCTTAAAATCAACGGACAAGCTGTCACTATTCGCTCGCCTTTAAAAATTGGCGATACAATAGAAATAAAATCAAACCCTAACAAGAAAACCACTATTATGCAATGCATAATACCACTAGATATAGTATTCGAGGACGACTATTACCTACTTATTAACAAACCTAGTGGGCTTAGTTCAATGCCTAGTAGGTCACACTACTCTAGCAACCTTGCAGGCGCAATCTGTTATTGCATGGAGAAAAAGGATAAGAACTTCACTCTTAGAATAATAAATAGGCTTGACAAGGATACTGCCGGACTTGTGCTTGTAGCAAAAGATAGTATTGCGCAAAAAGATATAAAAGACATTGATAAAACCTACTATGCTATCTGTCAAGGTTGCATAGATAAAGAACTAGTAATTGATAAAAGAATAAAAACAATAACGCAAAATGGACTTAATCAAAATAAACGTGTAGTAAGTGAGGATGGCAAAGATGCCACAACATATGTATACCCTGTAAAAACAAATGGAAAGTTATCTCTTATAAAACTAAAATTAGTACACGGTCGAACACATCAAATCAGGGTTCATCTTGCAAGTATTGGATATCCGCTTTTAAACGACTCACTATATGGAGACGAGAAATGCTCCCCTAATACCCACACTATGCTGATATGCAAAGAAATGTCTTTTTATCATCCGTATAAAAAAGAAGTCTTACATTTTGCTGTAGACTTCCCAAATGACTTTAAAACTATAATTGATAAAATATAAATTTTATTTTGCGATAACTAATATGCTATCAATTCTTTAATGTCTATTGTAACATTATTTGTAATAATTCCTGTAGTATCAATAGAGTATGGCGACTGACCATATAAGCCAACATAGTTATTATCATCGTTAAAGCTCATAATACTAAAATAAACATCACTGCAAACAATTTCACTTAAGTTAATTGAAGATTGCAGATTTTCATCTATAGAGATAAATTCACCTACTAGCACACCAAAATTTAAACTTTGTGAGCCATAATTAAACACAGTACTAAAATTAACCTTATTTATTTGCGACTTTTCAATATTATTTAGCAGATTTGACTTACCGATTAAGCCTCCTAAAGTAAGAGCACCATCAAATGTTGAAACATTTATACTTATGTCTTGCACACTTAAATTCTTTCTTATGCCTGTTGCTAAATCAGAGCCTATGATATTGCCAAAAGTTATTTCGGAAGAGCCAAAATCGCCTTCATATGTTATGCTTATATTTGTTAGCCCAATATTTTCTACATTTACATTGCCAGATGTTTCAGCTATTATACCCATATAAGTTGTTTCTACTATTCCATATACTACAAAAGAATAATTGGCAAAATTTACGTTTTTTATATCAGCGTCTTGGACAAAACCGAAGAAACCTGCAAGCTCATTATCGTTTGAAGAGATGCACGAGCTTTCATCTATAACAAAATTGCTTATGGTATAGCCATTACCATCAAAATCACATGTAAAAGGACTTTCTTGACTGCCGATAGTTTGCCACACATTGCCACCACAATCTATGTCCGCAGTCAATTTATAATATTTATTATCATCAAGAGTCAAATGCCCTGTCTGTATAGACAATAAATCTTCATAACTAGATATTTCTACAGCAGTTTCCCTGCCAATTAATGAGCTATTATCATTAGAATTATTGTTTATCTTGTCTCCACAGGCAATCATAAATAGACAAACACAAAACAATAAAATTAGCAACAAAGCATACTTAAGATTTTTAGCAACGAACTTCATGATTTTCTCCTGATCACATTACGTAATAAAATATCACATTTTGTCGGAAAATGTCAAGTAAATTTATGCTCTATCACCTAAAACCAATCATCAATTTTTGTTGCAAAATAATCCAACTTGAAGAAAAGTGAAAAACGAAAAAAGAATCCCCTATTAAATAAAAACACCCTCAAGCCGCGTGTCGAGATACACTTAAACTTTTGTAACAAAGTTGCGCATAAATATATAAATGTTATCCCTATACTTTTATTTTTTCTTTTTTATTTCTTATTTCAAAAATAATCTGAGATTAAAAAGAAAAGAGAAGAGTGAAAAAACAAGAAAGAAAAGTACAAACAAAAATAACCCTCAAACAAGTTCTCGGAATATTTTTGTTTGGTGTGGGCGGTGGGAGACTCTACCCTCTACCCTAAAAATCTTACGATTTTCAGGGGACCCGGACGAACCCATGTGTTCGACTCCATTTTGGTTTAATCAAAAAAAATCTTTTGCGAGATCTTTCTTCTGGTGCGGGCGGTGGGAGTCGAACCCACACCCTTTCGGACTTGCCCCTTAAACAAGCGCGTCTGCCATTCCGCCACGCCCGCATCCTTTTTATCGTTACCTTTATATTATATACTTCTATAATATAATTGTCAAGCATTTATATAAAATTTTTCTTTTTACTAATAAAAAATTGCAAAATTAATTTATGTTAAATATCACAATAATCTCTTAGTATTTTGTTTAATGTATCGTTTTTTTAGATTTATAAAAATAAACTAAAAAATATAAAACCGCAAGTATACAATCTGCGGTTTAACTATTTAGTGTTTACCTTTCTAATCAATCTTGCTTATTAAACTCTTTTATGCCCTTTTCAAATTGCGTTTTTGATAGTGGGTCAAGACTGAAAAGCAAGCCAAAAAGTTGCCCTACATGGAGCATTTCTTCTTTTACTATATCTTGTATTGTCTCTTTAGCTCTTTCGTCATTTGTTTGTTCTAAGTGGTTTTCGTATTGGATTATAGCGTCAAGCTCTCCTATGATATCCTCTCTTGTATTTTGTATGGTTAAAAAATTATTAGTCCTATTATTAGAATTATCTAATATATTAAAAAATCTTCTCATATAGCCTCCATAAGATTATCTATGAGAAGATTTTTAAAATGTTACATAATATAAAAATTATAGTTTAATAAAAATAAATCATCCTACACTTAGAGCAACGCTTTCATAACAGATATTTTTAACAAACAGCTTTATTATCAGCCGGCTTACGTATTATCTCTGGTTGACCATTCTCAAGTTCTATAAACTTATCGGTTACAATGATTTTTTCTACATCTTTATAGCTAGGTGCTTCATACATAAGTTTATTCATCTTGCTTTCAATGATAGTTCGAAGCCCCCTTGCACCCGTTTTAAGCTCTATAGCCTTTTTTGCTATCATTCTTATTGCAGATTCAGAAAACTCGATATTAATTCCATCAATCTTGAACATAAGGTCATATTGTTTGATAATTGAGTTCTTTGGCTCAGTTAGAATTTTTACAAGTGCATCTTCATCAAGCTCGTCAAGACCTACCACAACAGGCAAGCGACCTATAAATTCTGGGATAAGTCCAAATTTAATTAAATCGTTTGGTTGTATATCTTTTATCAAGTTTTTCTTACTCTTTTCTTCTTGAGATTCTATTTTAGCATTAAAACCTAACGTGGTATCATTCTCTCTTGCTTCTATTATTTTATCAAGTCCGACAAAAGCTCCCCCGCAAATAAAGAGAATATTGGTTGTATCAATTTGTATCATTTCTTGATGTGGATGTTTCCTTCCCCCTTGAGGTGGGACAGATGCAACTGTACTTTCAAGAATTTTTAATAATGCTTGTTGTACGCCTTCACCTGCAACATCCCTTGTTATAGAAACATTCTGCGTTTTTCTTGCAATTTTGTCTATCTCGTCAATGTAAATTATACCTCTTTGAGCTTTTTCAATGTCATAATCAGCGTTTTGTATGAGTTTTAATAGAATATTCTCAACATCATCACCTACATAGCCTGCCTCAGTAAGAGTTGTAGCATCAGCTGCGGCAAAAGGCACTTTAAGTACTTTAGCAAGAGTTTTTGCAAGTAATGTTTTACCTGAGCCAGTTGGCCCTACCATTAAGATATTACTTTTTTCAAGTTCTACATCATCGCTATCATTTTCTTGCTTTGTAAGGTTGTAATTTAAACGTTTATAGTGATTATAAACTGCTACAGCAAGAACCCTTTTTACCTCGTCCTGCCCCACAATATATTCGTCAAGTTTTTCTTTTATTTCGCTTGGCGTAGGCAAGTCTATCTTTTCAAAAGTTGATTTTTTTGTTACTTCTGTAATGATATCTTTACAAATTAGAATACATTCATCACAAATAAAAGCATCGCCGTTAGGACTAGCAACTAACTTTTTTGCATCCTTTTGACTTTTTCCACAAAAGCTACATTTACACTCTAAATCAGACATTAAGCCTCCTTAAATTAAGCTTTTTTCCTTGATACGAAAATCTCATCGATAATTCCGTAATCTTTTGCCTCCTGTGCGGTCATGTAATTATCTCTATCTGTATCTTTTTCAACTATCTCTAGCGGTTTGCCTGTATTCTCGCTTAGCATGCTATTCATTCTTTCTTTAATGTATTGGATGTGATTTGCTTGTATCTGGATATCACTAACCTGACCTTGAGCTCCTCCAAGTGGTTGGTGTATCATTATCTCGCTGTTTGGAAGAGCAAATCTCTTACCTTTAGTTCCGCCTGCCAGTAAAAAGGCACCCATTGATGCCGCTCTACCAACACAGATAGTAGAAACATCACATTTGATGTACTTCATGGTATCATATATTGCAAGTCCGGCAGAAACGCTTCCTCCTGGGCTATTAATATATATGAAGATATCCTTATTTGGGTTTTTACCTTCAAGATAAATGAGCTGTGCAACAACAATATTTGCAACATTGTCGTCTATTTCCCCATTTAAAAAGATAATGCGGTCTTCAAGTAGTCTTGAGTATATATCATATGACCTTTCACTATTCCCTGTCTGGTCAACAACCATAGGTATCAACATAATTATCCTCCCATTATTTATAATTTTTATGCAAAAGATTTATCAAAATTTGCATTACAAAATAGGCAAGCTGAACTTTGCTTTTATCTTTATTATATTTGTTTACCTTTTATTTATTTTTAGACTTAATAAAATCTAAAACTTTTGTCATAATTGCGCTGTTTTCAAAGTATGCATAGTCATCTGGAGACATAGCCTTTTTAAACTCCTCTCCGCTCATTTGATATCTTGATGCATATTCTTCTATGCTCCTATCAAGCTCTTCTGCACTAACAGTAAGATTATTCTCAGCAATAAGCTTTTGAAGAACAAGTCTTGTCTTGATATTTTTAGCAGCATCCTCTTTCCTTTCTTGCTTAAACTGGTCAAGAGTTTTGCCTACATAGTCAAGATAGTTCTGTAAATTCATACCCTGATGAGATAATCTATGCTCAAAATCCTCAACTATATGATTAACTTCATGGTCAACCATTGATTGTGGAAGGTCGATATTGCTCTTTTCGGCAATTTCATCAAGAAGTGCAACTTCATAGTCGCGTTCTGCACGCTCGTCAGCCATCTTTAAAAGGTTTTCTTTGATAGCCTTTTTGTATTCTCCAAGTGTTTCAAATTCGGTAGTATCAGAAATATATTTGTCGTCTATTGTTGGAAGCTCTTTCTTCTCAACTTTGTTAAGCTTTACCTTAAATACTGCAGGCTTGCCCTTTAAATTTTCAGCATGATAGTTTTCTGGGAAGGTAACTTTAACATCCTTCTCTTCTCCCTTCTTCATGCCTACTACTTGGTCTTCAAAGCCTTCAATAAATGTGTGAGAGCCAAGCTCTAATCTATAGTCTTTAGCCTCTCCGCCCTCAAACTTTACATCATCAACATAGCCTGTAAAGTCAATGGTTGCAAAATCTCCATTTTCTGCTACTTTATCTTCTTCAACATATCTAGCATGCGATTGTCTTTCGCTTTCGATTTCAGCTTCCACCTGCTCGTCAGTTACATTAGGCTCTACCTTTTTTGCTTTAAGTCCGCTAAGTTCTGGTAATTTAAATTCAGGCATAACATCAAATTTTAAGGTTACGCTAAGACCTTGGTCTGCAGTAAACTTATTATCTTGAACGTGAGGTTGCTCAACAGGTACAATATCAGTGTGCTCACTTAAAAATTTGCTATACTCGTCAGATACAGCGTGGTCAAAAGCATCATCAAAGAAAACGGTATCGCCATAATTTTGCTCAATCACTTTTCTTGGTGCTTTGCCTTTTCTAAAGCCTTGGATATTGAACTTACCTTTATTTTCTTCATATGCATGCTCAACTGCTTTCTCCCAATCTTCTTTTGAAATTTCAATTTTTAAAATAACTTGTTTTTCTTTCTTTTCGTATTCGTACATATTTGCTCCTTTGTTTATTTTTGCTTTGGCGATTATGAAAAAATGCACAATGCCTCTTTTCTGCCTTTCTATAATACCACATTATATTGTTTTTTGCAACCAAAAATTAATTTATCTTTGATATTTTTTAAAGAATAAACGCGAATATTTTATAGCGATGCCATACCAATAATACAAGCAATGATTATTGATAAAGCAACAAGCATTTTAGCTATATCTATTATTTTATCCCTTATTAATGTTTTCTTATATCGCTTTTTATAAAACTCAATATTGCTAGATACCTGCGAAGTTGTCAGCTCTGTTCGGTTTATAAGCTCGACGCAGTATGCTTTAAAGTCGTCGTCAAATGTCTTGTAATAGTCCTCTATATATTGCAAAATAAAAATTACTATCCAGTAAATTGATAATATAATCATAAAACTTAATGCAAAATAAAGGCATCCTTGCCAAAAGGATTGTAACGCTGCAAATAAAACTATTAAAACAATTAAAATGCCGGTAACTAAAATATTTCTCATTCGTTTAATCTTTTATACTGTTAGAATAAATAAAACTACTATCGTAACTACAAACACAACATAACAAACAATCCATGGTATTGTCTTGTGTTTTCTTACCCATGAAAAGGCTAAAATGATGCAAATGATATAAGCGATTACCTCTCCTATAGAACTAAAAGCAGAAGATAGTTTTACATTGTTATCAAAGATTAGTGTTAAAAGTAGAGAGATAGCAATACAACCTATACCAATAAAAGCCACAAAAGAAAGTATAGTATTAAAACTATTTAAAACGCCATTAGATTTCTTTTTCTTGGCTAGAGTTTCTTCCTTCTGATTTTGCTCTTTATTCTCATTGTCTTCCACTTTACACCTCTATTTTGCTATATGGCAGGCAAGGTCTACTGTCTTGTTTGAGTAACCCCATTCGTTATCGTACCAAGCAACTAGTTTAACGAAAGTTGGACTTATCATTATTCCTGCATTGACATCAAATATAGATGTACGGCTATCGCCAATAAAGTCAGAGGAAACAACAGCATCCTCAGTCCAGCCTAAGATACCCTTCATTTCTTTGTCAGACGCCTTCTTTATCGCGTTAACGATTTCTTCATAAGTAGTTGGCTTTTCGAGTCTTGCTGTTAGGTCTACCACTGATACATTAATGGTTGGGACTCTAAAGCTCATACCTGTAAGCTTGCCTTTAAGTGAAGGCATTACCTCTCCTACCGCTTTAGCGGCACCTGTTGAAGACGGTATAATATTATAAGATGCAGCACGTCCTCCGCGCCAGTCCTTTTTAGATGGACCGTCAACAGTAAGTTGAGTCGCAGTTACAGAGTGTACTGTGGTCATTAAACCTTCAGCTATGCCAAAGTTATCATTTATAACCTTTACAAGTGGAGCTAAACAGTTTGTAGTGCATGAAGCATTAGAGACAACTTTCATTTCTGGTTTATATTCTTTTTCATTTACACCCATAACAAACATAGGCATGTTTTTGCCTGGTGCAGAAACGATTACTTTTTTTGCTCCGCCTTCAAGATGTTTGCAGGCATCTTCATATTTTGTAAATTTGCCTGTAGCCTCTATTACAACATCTACATCATGTTTTGACCATGGGATTAAATTTGGCTCTTTTTCGCCATAGAATGTTATTTCATTTTTGTTAACAATGAGCTTGCCATCTTTAACTTCACAACTTCCTTCAAACTTGCCATGAATTGTATCATGAGTAAACATATATTTGCTGTACTCTAAATCAATAAATGGGTCATTGATTGCAACAACCTCAACGTCGCCTCTTGTTGCGCAAACCCTTAAAACTAAACGTCCAATTCTCCCAAAACCATTGATACCTAATTTAACTTTTTTCATTTTATACCTCCCATCAAATTAATTAAGTTCTTCATCATCTGTTTGTAAATCTTCTTCAGTTATTTCTTCATCTTCTTCATTTTCGTCTATAGAACCATCTTCTAAATAATTTTCTTCTTGTGGTGACTCAACCTCGGCAGCAAAACCAAACTTTTTCTTGCCCACCGTGTTGTTAAACGCTGTCATAATCATAAGTATACCCGCAACAAAAACACATATAACATCAAGACAGAAAAGTAAAAGCCCGACAACAATATTTACATTTGCAAATAGGCAAACGGTAGTGGTGACTACAACTCCAATAATAATAGATACAATAGAAATTATAATATTTCTTAAATTTAGTTTTGTATCTATGTCAGTTTTAACTTTTTCACCTTCTACAACAACCGTTCCTTGCTCTATCCCCTTCCATCTATCAACACGGCTATTATAGCTTAAATTGTTAGAGCCAAGAATAACCGAAGATATATCTTCTGCAAAATATATTACAGACGTGTCGCCTTCGTACAACCTTACGCCTAAGCATAGTTTTAATATCTTTTGCCATAGGTTATCAAAAAATGCTTTTACTCCTGCCGACTCTTTGCGACAAGTTACAATATCCTTGTCCATATTGACAAATTTATTAAATTCGCTTTCCTTAATTGGCTTTCGCAAAATTATTATAGAGCCTTCGCTTATATATTTTTGAAGAGCGTTTATAATTTCTTCTCTGTTTGATCCGTCTTGATATTCGATAATATAGATGTTCTCTCCCTCTATAAAGCCAAGCTCTTTAAGCTGTGACGAGCAAACTCCTACATATACGTTTATGTTTTTGGAGTTACTCAAACTATTTAACATCTTCCTATATCTTTTGCCACCATATACTATTGGAATAACCACATTTAACATATCTACCTCAATATTTTTTTATTCTTCTTGCGTGTCTACCACCTTCAAAATCTGTTGTTAAAAACACTTTGACTATTTTTATAGCCTTTTTAGGTCTTGTGTATTTTCCTGAAAGGCAAAGCACATTAGCGTCATTATGCCGTCTTGCAAGTGAAGCAAAAGTTTCATTGTTGCAAAGCGCAGCTCTTATCTTAGGATTTCTATTTGCTACTATGCTCATACCTATCCCTGTGCCACAAATGTAAATACCTACATTTCTTGGGTCCTCGCTCACTTTGGCATTTGCAAGCTTTGCAAAATCAGGATAATCATCTGGATTTTCTCTAGAATAACAGCCAACATCAATCACGATTATATTTTCTTTATTAAAAAACTTTTTAAGTTCCTCTTTTAGTAAAAAGCCCGCATGGTCACTTGCTAATATTATCATTTTTTCATCTCCATAACTTAATTTTTTCAATTAGAACATTAACGCCCTTTAATAGTTCTTTTGCACAGGCAAGATATACCTCTCTATCTTGCCCATAAGGGTCAGGGACATCTTTTCCAATCAGCGATTTAAAAGATATTACCTTGTCCGAGCCAATATAATTTTTTTGTGACTCTGTCATCGTGACATATAAAGTATTTTTGTCAATTTTTCCAAGTTTAACCGATTTTCTGTTCGCACTAGAAGCATGATAGGTTTTTAAAGCAAATTTAGCATTATCTGCAATGTTTTCTCCTGTGGCATTTAGTCCGCGTGAAGAGATTTTTAATCCTTCAAGTTTCTTCTCTTTTATAACCTTCTTCATCAGCCTTTCAGCCATTATAGACCGGCAAGTGTTTCCTGTGCAAACAAAACAGATTTTTATCATAGCTAAATTTTAACACAATAAATAAAAAAAACAAAACAAATTTGTTGTTATTTTTTGTTTTGTTTTGTAAGGTTAAGTTTTTTAGTACTATATAGTTTATCCAAGCTATATTTTTCTCTTGTCTCTGGCACAAAAGAATGAAGCACTATGTCACCAAAGTCAAATATAATCCATTCTCCCTTGCTGTAGCCGTCAGGAAAATCTGATAAGCCCATCTCTTCCATTAAAAGCGATGCAAATTTTTTGTTACTCGCAACATTTGAAACAGTAACAAGAATTACATACTTATAATCGTGACCCTCTTTGTTAAAATCATAAAAGGCTATATCCTTGCACTTTTTTGTAGTTAAGTAGTCATATAGAACTTCTAAATCATATCCCTTATCTATCATTTTTACCCCACGAAATTTTTATTTTTATTATTATAAATTAAAAAAGTGACATTGTCAAACTTTTATAAGCCTATAAACAAATGTTTTGATAATAAAAAATCTGTCTATAATTAAAATATGAGAAAATTGCTTTTTATATTGCAAATATTTATTAAGTGTTCTTTAATATTTTTGATATGTTTTATTTGGCTACGTTTTATCCTTGACTCACTTTGGCTTGCCATAATTTTATCATTTGCAATAACACTCACAATAGAGCTCATAACCGTTATGTTTAAGCGCTCAAAAGGCATAAAAAATAGCTTGAAAGCAAAAGAAAAAGAAGATGCCGAAAATATGTTCTATTCTCTTTTGCACGATAAAAACAAAGTAGATTTTTTCTATAATCTAGCAAAATCAAGACATCAAAATGTAAGCAAAAATAAAAGTTATGTGCTTTTAACTCATGCTGACGAGTCAAAAGTTGCACTTGTGCCTTTTATAAAAATACAAAATATATCTGCAGATGCAGTACTTGATATTTTTAGCTCTATAAATAAAGTTGACAAGATTGTTATAGTATGCAATGATTATGACAGCAATTTAACAGCTTTTATAAAGAACCTTCCTTGTGATATTGTCCTACAAAATAAATATGAAACCTATGAAAACCTCTATAAAGAGTATGACTTTTATCCTCAAATAATAACCCCTCAAAAGAAGGTTAAACATAGCTTTAAAGACTTCCTTTCCTTTTCTTTTAATAGAACAAGAGCAAAGGGATACATCATATCAGCTATCATGCTATTTATTTTGAGCTTCTTTGTGCAAATGAGCATTTACTATTGTGTTATTGCATCTCTTCTTTTAATCTTTGCCCTAATTTCACTTACTTACAAACAAAACAGCAAAAAAATAGAAAGCGATTTACTTTGATTTTAGCTTTCTATTTTATATTTATAGTTATAAAAATATAATTATTTTTAATTAAAAATAACTAAATCAATTCTATATGTTTAAAATCTTTCTTGGAAGATTTTCTGTAGACAATAACCATACCGCCTATCACTTGTACTGGCTGGCAATTAAGCTTTTGACAAAGAATGCTCATAACCTCTTTTGCTGAAAGGTCTGAGTTTTTTAGAACCTTTATTTTAATAAGCTCTCGTGCTTCCAAAAGACCTTCTATTGCTTCAAAAGAATTTTCGCTTAACCCATCTTTGCCTATTTGCATAACAGGCTCAAGTGCGTTGCCTAGTCCTCGCAGTTGTGCCCTTTGTTTTGTTGTTATCATATTTTCTCCTTGTTTTCAGTAATTTAGAATTATTTTTAACTGGTTTATTACTCACTATACTCAAAAGAGATATCTTTTATTTTTACTGTATCGCCATTTTTTAGACCGCGCTCTTTTAGCATATCAATAATTCCCATTTCGGTTAGCTTATTTTGGAAATATGCAAATGAGCGAGTATCAGAAAGCACAACTCCTCGGATAAAGTTGTCAATACGGCCTCCACTTATAACAAAAGCACCCTCGTCATCACGTGTAATATTGATTGAGCCGTAATCTCTCTTGTCAAAATCGCTTTCTTCTATCTGCAGTGGAGGTTTCTTTGGCAATTTACTTAGTTTTTCTAAAGTTAAAAGTTTAAGCTTTTCAATGCCTTGATAGGTCGCACCTGATATTGTAATAAAGTCCTCACTAACTTCTCTTTTAAATCTATCTAACCTCTCGTTTAGTGTATCTTCATCTACTAAATCAATCTTTGAAAGAACGATAATTTGCGGTGTTTTAGCAAGTTCTTCGCTATAATTTTTAAGCTCAGAATTTATAATCTTATAATCCTCAATAAAATCTCTTCCATCGCTTTGAGAGATATCAACTAAATGTAAAATTAACCTAACTCTTTCAACATGTTTTAAAAAGTGATGTCCTAGTCCCTGACCTTCACTAGCACCTTCAATAAGCCCTGGGATATCGGCTACGACAAAGGTTTGTCCTTTAACCTCACATACTCCTAAATTAGGATATAGTGTAGTAAACGGATAATTAGCAATCTTAGGATTGGCATTTGATATGCGAGAAAGGAGTGTTGACTTACCAGCATTTGGAAAACCTACCAGTCCTACATCTGCTATAGTTTTAAGCTCTAAAATGACTTCTCTAGCTTTTGTGATTTCTCCAGTTTGCGAGTAATGTGGAGCCTGCTTTACAGATGACTTGTAGTAAGCATTCCCATGCCCGCCTTTCCCACCACGAAGAGCTACAAACTCCATATCATTTTCATAAAGGTCAGCAATTATTTTATTCGTTTCCACGTCAATAATAACCGTACCACAAGGCACTTTTATTAAAATATCCTTCCCATTGGCACCTGACTGAAGTTTCTTAGCGCCATCTCCGCCATTTTCTGCAACAAACTTTTTGTGAAACCTAAAATCATATAAAGTGTTTATGTTTTGAGATGCCTTGAAAATGACATCCCCACCTTTGCCACCTTCTCCGCCATCCGGACCACCTTTAGCAGTCATGGCATTGCGCAAAAAAGAGGTCGAACCATTCCCACCATTACCAGCTTTTATTGTAATTTTTACTCTATCTAAAAACATTTTTACCTCTTTTAATTTGCTATATATAGTATTATGTCTTGCATAACATCGTAGTTATTTAGTGTTTTTGACTATTATGCATTGCATAATAGTTGCAAATAATTGTAAATGGACACTCGCTACAATTTGGCTTAATAGACTTACATACATATCTTCCAAAGTGTACAAGTTGCAAGTGCAGTTTTGACCATCTCCCCTTATCAAATAGTTCCATAAGACGCAGTTCGCATTTCTTTGGGTCATCAGTTTTTACAAGCCCAAGCCTGTTTGACACTCTAAGTACATGCGTATCAACTGCTATAGCATCTCCCTTAAAAGCCTCAGAATAAACAACATTGGCAGTCTTTCGCCCTACCCCTGCTAAAGTTTGCAACTTTTCTAGATCATTCGGGACTCGTCCATCAAATTTCTCTATCAAATCTTTACTCATAGACAAAATATTTTTTGCTTTGTTATGATAAAAACCACACGAGTGTATTTTCTCTTCAAGTTCTTCCTGAGAGAGTTTTATCATTTTTTCGGGAGTGTTCGCCTCTTTAAAAAGCTGAGTTGTAACAATGTTTACCCTCTTGTCTGTACATTGAGCAGAAAGAATTACTGCAACCAGTAACTCGTATGGCGTGTAATACTCAAGCTCGCATCGAGGATTTTCAAACATCTCATCAAGTTTACTGCTTATATATTCAACTTTATCTCTTGTTTCTTTGTCTATCATATTTTAATCCATATTTATTTAAACAATTTGATTTATTTAAAATCTTGCCTCACTTAAGTCTATCTTTCTTTTGTTTACAAGATTTTTATTTCATCAATGGGAATAGTACGGTATCTCTAATATTTGGCAGGTCAAATATGAACTGCACAAATCTATCAATACCAAATCCTAAACCTGAAATAGGAGGCATACCATGTTCCATTGAAAGAAGGAAGTCCTCATCAACATCCATTGTTTCTTCATCACCCATAGCTTTTTCTTCTAGTTGCTTCTCAAGAAGCTGTCTTTGCAAAACTGGGTCTACAAGTTCTGAATATGCTTTTACAAGTTCAGCTCCACCTGCTACTACCTGGAACATATCAGCCACACGCGAGTCTTTATCGTTTCTTCTAGCAAGTGGTACAAGCACTGCCGGATAATTGTATATTATTGTAGGATTTACTATATCTGCTCTTATCTTGCGTTTATAAATATAGTCTATAAGAGTTCTAACCGTCTTACACTCTTCAAGGTCAACATAGGTATAAAGACCTTTTTCTACCACTTTCTTCTTAAAAGCGTCAACATCTTCTTCTGCAAGACAATCAAAGCCTAATATCTCATTCATTCTCTCTACATAATTAATTCTTGGCCACTGGCTTGCAAACTCTATCTCTTGACCTTGATAGGTAACCTTTGTTGTACCAAGGCACTCTTTCAGCATTTTATTAACAAGTTCATAGAAAAATTTGATATTATCTTCAAAGTTCCAGTAAGAGGCATACCACTCAACCTGAGTAAACTCCTGCAAATGTGATGGGTCTATACCCTCATTTCTAAAGTCTTTGCCCATTTCAAATACTCTGTCAAAGCCAGCGCTAATACACTGCTTTAGCCATGTCTCTGTAGCAATTCTTAAATTACATTCAATATCAAGTGCGTTGTGGTGAGTAAAGAAAGGTTTTGCACTTGCACCAGACACGCTGGTTTGAAGAACTGGAGTTTCTACCTCGATAAAACCATTATCTTCAAGATAACGTCTAATGAAAGACTCAATCTTGCTCCTTGTTAAAAATACTTGACGTGATTTTTCGTTAGTTATAAGATCAAGATATCTTTGTCTATAAATTGTTTCAGTGTCATTTAAACCATGAAATTTTTCAGGTAATGGACGAAGCGTTTTTGAAAGCAAAGTTATTTTTTCACACCTAACAGTAACTTCGCCTGTTTGAGTAAGATATACCTCTCCTTCAACGCCTACAAAATCTGCAATGTCAATCATCTTTTTATAAAAATCATATGCCTGCTCGTCTAGCTCATTTCTGCCAACTGAAACTTGTATTTTAGCGTTGATATCTCTAATTTGGATAAAGCCAAACTTACCCATTACACGTTTAAATATTATTCTACCGGCTATTTTTACCCTTTCACCAACCTTTTCTCTAGCTTCAGCTATTGTGCAGGTTCTTTCAAATTTTTCTTTGTAAGGTATTTCGCCTAAAGCTTTTAAATCTTCAATTTTCTTTCTTCTAATATCAACTTCATTTGATAGCATTTGTGTTTCTTGCATTGTTTACTCCTTTAAACTTTAAACTACTAATTACATTATCATAAAAATAAAAATAAGTCAATTATTTATACTTATTTTTATAATAACGATAATTCTTATAAACCTTATTTAAATAGTTTTTAGTCTCCTCAAACGGTATGTTATCTAGAGTTTTGCCATCGGTTGAATATCTTTTATCTTCAAGCCAGTTTGAAACATTGCCTTGCCCTGCATTGTATGCGCATATCGCAAGCTCCCTATCTCCAAAATATTTGATAAGGTAACTTAAATAGTAACTGCCAAGTTTTATGTTATATTCTGGCTCATAAAGCCTCTCATCGCTGTATTCTTCGCCAACTTTGCCCGCTAGCCATTCTGCAGTTGTCGGCATAAGTTGCATAAGACCTACCGCCCCCTTTTGCGACTGCACATTTTTTTTAAAACTACTCTCTGTATTTATTACTGAAGCCACAAGAGCACTGTCTACATCATACTCTTGCGAGTATTTAATTATTTCCTGCGAATAACTCATTGGATAAAAATAAGAATAAAAGCATCCTATTGTATAGGTCAGAATAATAGACAAAATAACAAGATTGAGCAATGAAAAAGTTGTCTTCATATCTTTATCATATTTATATTTCAAATAAAAATACTCTTAAGCTTTAAATTTTTTCTACCTTTCTATAATTGCCACGCACTGTTACTCTGTAAAAACCATAGAAAGAACGAAAGGGCTTTGCTCTAAGAAAATTTTGGGCGACAGGAAGTAAATTAGCATCAAATCTAACTGATATTCCACATGCACTGCCGGCTTCTTTAGGCGTGTTTATTATGTCAGCGTAAAAACCATTTGATTTAAACATGTTAGCAAGGTATAATGTCTCATTTCGTGACGAGAAAACCGCTATTACAAATTGCACGATAACCTCCTAAATATGCACAAAATCCCTTCTAAAACACTATATTGTAAATATAAAGGAAAGTTGACAAATGATATATTTAGACAATTCCGCTTCAACCTATGTTAAGCCAAAAGAAGTTGTGAAAGCAGTAACCGACAGCCTTCTTCATTATACCGCAAATCCAGGACGTAGTGGGCATAAAGCAAGCATAAAAACCGCATTGAAAATAGAAGAGGTGCGAGAAAAGTTAGCCAGTCACTACAATGTAGAAAGCGGACAAAATGTAATTTTTTCCATAAACTGCACTCAAGCTTTAAACCTAGCAATTCTTGGCTCTGCAAAAGATGGAGGTCATGTTGTTTGTACTGAAAACGAGCATAATTCCGTATTAAGACCGCTTGAACATTTGAAACGACTAAATAAAATAAGTTATAGCATTGCCTACCAAGCACAGCCAACTGGTATTACTCTTGAAGATATACAAAAAGAGGTAAAAGATAACACATATATGATTATATGCAATCATATTTCAAATGTTAATGGTGCTAAAGCAGATATAAAAAGTATAGGCGCTTTTTGCAAGGAGCATGGGATAATATTTCTTGTAGATGGAGCTCAAAGTTGCGGTCATGTTAAGCTTGATATGAAAGAAAATAATGTTGATTACTACACAATTGCTGGTCATAAGGGATTTTATGCTCCTCAAAGTATAGGCGCTCTTATTATGAACTACAACTTTCGCCCTGAGCCTATAACTTTTGGCGGTACAGGAACCAATTCTCTTGAGCTTGTGCAACCTAACGTTTTTCCAGAGCGACTTGAAAGTGGAACAATATCCTCGCCACTTATTATTGGATTAGGCGCCGGGCTTGACTTTGTTGAAGACAATTTCAAAGAAATTAACAATAAAATTGACGACCTCACCACCTATCTAAATTACGAACTTATTAAGATGGGAATAAAATCGTATACTGAGCCCGAAAATGCCAATGGTGTGATAGCATTTAATATTAAAAATATGCACTCAAATGAAGTTGCAGATATTTTAAATGAAAAGTACGATATATGTGTGCGTGGTGGATATCATTGCGCCCCAATTAAGCATAAAGCTCTAGGAACGCTTGAGCAAGGAGCAGTGAGAGTTTCCATTTCTTACTTTAACACTTTTTCAGAAATACAAAGATTAATTTACGCAATAAAGCATATTTACAAAGATGCTAAGTAATTTTTTAGTGATGTAAATTATATCTTTATTTTTGCTATTATGTAATAGTTATAGTTTCATTACATAATAGCCCTTTTATTAACCAAAGAATACAAAAAAGACGCTATGCAGTAGCGTCTTTTTTGTTTTTAGCTATAAAAGTTATTTTTCATCTTTTGGTACAATTCGTTTTAAGTCAATTCTGCCCTTTTCATCAATCTTGATAACTTCAACTTCAATGACGTCGCCAACCTTGACTACATCTTCTACTTTTGCGACACGCTTATTTGATAGCTTAGAGATGTGAACCATACCTTCTTTATTGCCTCCAAACTCTACAAATGCGCCAAAATTCATTATACGGACAACTTTACCATCGTAGACATCGCCAACTTCTACATCTTCAACTATTCCGAGAATAATCTTCTTTGCTTTTTCTGCCATTTCAATGTCTTGTGTAGCTATAAATACCTGTCCGTCATCATCAATGTCAATCTTAACACCAGTTTCATCAATAATCTTATTAATCATTTTACCGCCAGTTCCGATTACATCCTTAATCTTATCTGGGTCAATAGTAAAGGTGATAATCTTTGGAGCATATTTAGAAAGTTCGGCTCTTGGCTCTTTGATTTCTTCAAGGAGTTTATTCATGATAAACATTCTTCCTTCTCTTGCCTGGTTTAAAGCAGTTGTAAGAATTTGTTTATCAATGCCTTTAATCTTAATATCCATTTGGATAGCTGTTACACCCTTTTCAGTACCTGTAACTTTAAAGTCCATATCGCCTAAGAAGTCTTCAAGTCCCTGTATATCAGAAAGAACTGCAACTTTGCCACTCTCGTCATCTTTGATAAGTCCCATAGCAATGCCAGCAACTGGACGTTTGATAGGAACACCACCATCCATAAGAGCAAGAGTTGAACCGCAAACTGAGGCCATAGAAGAAGAGCCGTTTGATGAAAGCACCTCAGATACAAGTCTAAGAGCATATGGAAATTCTTCTTCTGATGGAATAACAGGCTCAAGCGCACGTTCAGCAAGAGCGCCGTGTCCTATTTCTCTTCTGCCAGGACTCTTAATGCCTCTAGCTTCGCCTGTTGCATATGCTGGCATGTTATAGTGATGAACATATCTATTAACCTCTTCGTCATCAAGTCCATCAAGTTTTTGCATATCAGAAACAGTACCAAGTGTAAGTGTTGTTAGAACTTGTGTTTGACCTCTTGTAAATATAGCGCTACCATGAGTTCTTGGAAGTACTCCAGCCTCGCACCAAATAGGTCTTATTTCTGTAAGTTTTCGTCCGTCAGGTCTTACGCCTTGATTTAAAATTTTAGCTCTAACCTTCTCTTTTGTCATCTTATAAAGAACTTGACCAATATATTTTTCGCTTTCTGGATAAATTTCAGCAAAATGTTCCTTAGTTTCAACGTCTATTTCGTCCTGTCTTGATTGTCTTTCAGCTCTATCGAAAGTGTCGAGAGCATAGTCAAGCTTTTCACTTGCATATTCTCGTACAGCCTTATCTATCTCCTCAGGCACAATGTCGTATACAAGACCTTGGGCTACAGGTTTTCCTATTTCCTCTTTAACACGCTTTTGGAATGCTACTATCTTCTTAATTTCTTCATGGGCAAACATGATAGCGTCAAGCATGGTCTCTTCTGGAACTTCTTGAGCACCGGCTTCAACCATTAATACAGCGTCTTCTGTACCAGATACAGTAAGATGTATAAGCGATTTTTCTCTTTCTTCGCTGTTTGGATTAATTATAAATTTACCGTCAACATAGCCGACTTGCACAGAGCCTGTAGGTCCAGCAAAAGGAATGTCTGATATTGTCAATGCAAAGCTTGATCCGAGCATTGCCATTGGCTCTGGAGCAACATCTGGGTCAACTGAGAGTGCTGTTGCCACTACCACTACATCATGATAAAAGCCTTTTGGGAATAATGGTCTCAAAGGTCTGTCAATAAGTCTTGAGGTTAAAATTGCCTTATCTGATGGCTTGCCCTCTCTCTTCTTAAATCCACCAGGGATTTTACCAACAGAGTACATTTTTTCTTCATAGTCTACTTGGAGCGGGAAAAAGTCTATACCTGGTCTTGGCTCTTTTGACATTGTAACATTGACCATAACAACTGTCTCGCCACATTTTACAAGGCAACTACCATTTGCCTGTTCGCAAAGTCTACCTGTTTCAAAGGTTACCTTTTTACCACCTACTTCAATTTCATAAATTTTAGCGTCTTCTTTCATTTTTTCTCCTTAAATTCTTGTTTAAAAAAAGGGTCGATAAAAACATATCTCCCCCATACTTTACTATTTTACTTCACGAATACCTAATTCTTTGATTAGATTTCTATAAGCCTCGATGTCTCTCTCCTTAAGGTAAAGTAAAAAGCCCTTTCTTTTACCAACCATTTGAAGTAAGCCACGTCTTGAGTGATTATCCTTTGGATTTGCCTTAAGATGCTCATTTAAGTGGTTTATTCTTGCAGTTAAAAGTGCAACTTGTACCTGAACAGAGCCTGTATCATTTTCTGAAAGCTTATATTTGTCAATAATCTCTTTCTTTTCCATGATTTTTCCTCCTATTTTTTGTTTTTATCCTTTTACGAAGCAGAGCGCCAGAAGGTCTCGGTCTCACTGCGCTATAAGGACTTAATCGACTTTTTTAGTATAGCATAGATTTTTCTATTTGTAAACTAAAAATTCAAAATTTATGTAAAAGAATTTTTATCTTTTTCCTTTTTATTTAAAAAATTGTCTCTTTCGTTCTATGAGCTCATCTATTCTTGCCATGTATTCTTCAATAAATTTAACGTTAGGCTGGCGTTCTATCTTATTTTCAATATTATACACCCTTTTGCTTATCGCGTTTGCACCTACGCCTATAATCGTGTTGGTCTCTTCCATGCTATCAATGTTAAATATACAGATACTATCATCTCTATAGTAACCGACATTTTCAAGTCCGCCTAACTGATTTTTCTGTCTATAAAGGTAGTATGGCTTATATCCATTTTGCGTTAGAAGACTCTCTGCGTAATCAACCATTTTAGCGACGTCTTTATCGCTTACTTTATCGCTCTCGTCAAAAAGCTCAGAACCTCGCTTTAGAGATAATGTATGGACTGTAATGTTATTAGGATAAAGCTCAAGAGCGGTATCCATTGTCCTTTTAAATATACCTATTTTCTCGCCCGGCAAGCCAGCAATGAAATCCATATTAACTAAAAAGTCTCGCTCAAGAGCCTTAGAATAGGCAGATATTACTTCGCTATTCTCCTGTTTTCTTCCTATTCTTTTAAGAGTAGCTTTACAAAATGTTTGTGGATTAATTGAAATTCTACTAACCTTATGCTTTTTTAAGATGTCTAACTTTTCTTCTGTTATAGTGTCAGCTCGTCCACACTCCACAGTAAATTCGCTAACTGGGAAGTTTAGCTCATTTAGTAGTCTATCAAGTTGGCTTGCCGTAAGCACGGTTGGAGTACCGCCACCTATGTAAATTGTTCTTACTATGTACGCCTTGTCCTTTATTATATCTTTCACCGCGTTAATCTCTTTGATAAGAGCATCTAGATATAAGTCTACCTTGCTGGCTACATCTTTTAGCTCGCTGGACACAAAAGAGCAATATATACATCTAGTTGGACAGATGGGAATATTTACATATAAGTCGACTAGGTTGTCGTTTCTTATAATGCACTTTTGATTTTTAAGTATGTTTGCAACAAGTTCTGCCTTCTCTCTTGAAACAAAATAATCTCTCTCTAAAACCTCGGCTACTAGATATTCTTTCATCTCGCCATACATAATTAGGTCTCTTGCAAGTTTGGTCGGTCTCACTCCTGTGAGAGAACCCCAAGGCAAAGTTTTATTTAAATGCTTTGATAATATTTTATGCAGCTGATTTTTTACCATTCTCTTTCGCAAGGATTTTTTTCTTAGGTCAGATAATGTGCTATCTAAGTCATATGTCCACGAGTAGAAATACTCTTTTTGGTCTGGCATGACTATTTTAAACTCGTTTGTAATCTTGCCTTGAGTTTCTATCTCCACATGTTCTATTCTGCCATCTACAAAACCAAAGCTATTACATAGGCTTTCAAGGTCAAGGCTGAGGTCTTCCTTATTAGTACTAATCATTTTTCACTCCTAAATACACTTGTTACATTTTTAAGGTTTCTTATTGACGTCATTGCACTCTCAAGCTCTGCTTTGTTTTTAACTTCTATTCTAAGTGTACATATAAACGAGTCGCCTACGTCTTTAGCGTCAAAACCTCGGATATTTATCTTTAAGCCAGTGATAAGATTTGTAATTCTGCCTATGTTATTGTCCGACTTCTCGGCTATAACCTTTATAGTTGCCATAAAGGTTGCATTCTCTTTAACCTGCCACTGAGCATCTATCAAGCGCTCGCTTTCTAGGTATTTTAAATTTGGACAATTCTTTCTGTGTATAGTAACTCCCTTACCTCTTGAAATATATCCTATAATGTCATCACCCTCAATTGGGTTACAGCACCCTGCAAAGCGAACAAGCATGCCACTATCGCCGTCAATTAGTACGCCCTCTTTGTTCCTCTTTAAATGTACAACCGTTTCAACCTTTGGCAAGGTAAGATTATCATTGTTATAGAGAGTGACAAACCTGCTTGTAACCTGTGACGCTGTCAAAGAGCCAGAGCCTATTGCTGCATAAAGCTCGTCAATGTCTTCCATATTGTATCGTTTTAATATCTCGGGAAGATATTTGTCGGTAAGTAGTTGGGCGTTTGTATAGCCTTTATCTTGCACCGCCTGGTTTAGCATGGTCTTGCCAAGTTTTATATTATCCTCTTTAAGCTCGCTCTTGAAAAAGGCTTTAACTTTGCTTTTTGCTCCGCTTGTTTTTACAAACTTGAGCCAGTCTCTAGATGGTCCTTTAGAATGAGAGGATGTTAAAATCTCAACTATGTCACCATTGCAAAGCATGGTGGTAATAGGTTTAAGTTTGCCGTTTATCTTTGCGCCCACACAGGTATTTCCTACATCAGTGTGGATAGCATAGGCAAAATCTATAGCCGTTGAGCCCTCTGGAAATTCTATAACCCTGCCTTTTGGCGTTTGGACTATGATCACTCCGTCATAGAGGTCGCTCTTTAGAGTATCAATAAAGTCCTCATTTGACATGTTTTTAGCGTTTTCTATTGTCTGTCTAAACCAGGTAAGTCTATTATCAAAGTCTGACTTCTTAGTCTTCTGCTCCTTGTACAGCCAGTGTGCAAAAGAGCCATATTCTGACTCTTTGTGCATTTCTTTAGTTCTTATCTGCACTTCAAGTGGATGCTGGTTTTCTACAATTATTGTAGTATGAAGAGACTTATATCCATTTGGTTTAGGATTTGCAATATAATCTTTAACCCTTCCCGTCATCGGCTTGTAAATAGCGTGTATTCTGCCAAGAACGGCGTAACACTCCTCAACTGTGTCTACTATTACTCTCATTGCTAGTATATCGTAGATTTGGTCAAGGGTTAATCTTTTATTATGAAGCTTGTTAAATATCGAAGATACGTGTTTAATTCGACTGACAATCTCTCCATTTATTTTAAGGTCGTCAAGTATCTTTTGTATCTTCTCTTTGGTAATTCGAAGTTGCTCCTCATTTTCTTCTTTCTTGCTTTCAATAGTCTCTTTAAGTCTTTTGTATTCCTTTGGATGCTCTAGTCTAATGACGTTATCATATAGATTTTGTTTGAGTTTATCAAGTCCAATTCTTTCGGCAAGTGGCACATGGATGTCGCGCACCTGTCTTACAAATCTGCCTTGATTTTCGTCGAGCGGCAATTCAAGCACAGATATGTCATAATAAATGCCTGCAAGCTTGATTATTACTACTCGCATATCATTGCTCATAACTAAAAACATTCTTCTTATATCTTCAATCTCCTCAGACAAAGTGAGCTGGTTGATATCTTTAATAGTTTTGAAATCGTCAACCATAGCTTGCTCTTCTTTATTTATCTGGCTATAAATTTTATCGCCTTCCTCTGGATAGACTTTATATAATTGATAGCACAAAAACGCCATCAGTGAAGACTTATCAAGCTTAGTCTCAATTATGATATTGGTTATAACGTCTATTCTATCAAAATTTAAATCATGCTTAAATATTTCTTCAATAAGCCCTTTCTCTTTCACTGTGAGTTTAAAGTTTTTGTAAAGTTTCTCTCTCAACTTAGCGAGCAATTCTGTTTCTTGCATTTTCAACTTCTCCTTTAAAAGTTTCTTTTAATAATAACAAATTATTATATATGCTTGACTCTTTTAAATCTTTCTTACCTTTATTTATTTTTATTATTATTTGTTGATTGTCAACAATGTCTATTATCTTAAGCTGATTAAACACAAGTAGTGCCGAGTAAAAAGTGCTAAAAGATATTCTATTATTAAAATCACATTTGTCATAAAGCTCAAAGACGTTGTATATAGCCTTATTAGCCTTTCCTGCTATCGCCTTAAAAATTCTCCCAAAAGTTTCTCTCGAAAGGTCTATACCGGCAAACTTGCGTGGGTCGCCACCCTCTTCAACTGGAAGATAAATTTCAGCGTCGGTAACCTTATTTAGTGCTGAGATAAAGTCTTTATCAATTACTGGAGACAAAAAGATAATCTTACTAAAATTCTTAGCCCAATTTATACCCTTTGGTGACAATAAAAGGCTGTTATACCCGATTTCCTTATCTTCATAAATTCCAAACTGATAAATACCTTGAGTGTCATAGTTCTTTGAAAACTCAACATAATCGTAGCAAGAATAAGTTACAAAACATGTACCAAAAACAGAAGTCGAAGTGCCTGTCACAAAAGATAGAAGTTCCTCTTTTGGATAGAGTTTATAGCTAGAATTGCCATCACCCTTCACTACAAGTTGATTGAGCTCTATTGAGTTTAATTTTTTGTATGAGTCTTCCATAATAAAACTTCCGCCATCAAACTTATCTACTACTCCCTTTTGCGAATGAGGTTGAAATTCGAATATAAAAGATTTGTACCTTGAAAATGTCATCTTAACTATGTCGTCAATAAAGTTAAAATAGGTAAGGTTTAATTTCCCTATCTTTATATTTGCATGTTGAGGAAATTTCTTCATAGGCTGGACTTCAACATCTTGCGCAGTTATCTTAAACTTTGGGCGAGGATTTGCACAGCCATAAGGCTCAAGCAAGGATAACTCCTTTATAAACTCTGGCGTAACGTCTTCCTCTGTTATTTCTTGGTCATAGTATTTAATTGGAATAAAAACTTCATCGCTTATTGAGTTTAACGCAAAGGAATTTATCTTCTGGCAAAACTGCTCGTAATTGCTCCTTTTTAGAGAAAGCCCTGCTGCCATAGAGTGTCCGCCAAAGGTCTCTAGAATATCTTTGAGAGAGGACAACAATTCGTGGATATTTATGTCGTCTATGCTTCTGCCCGAGCCACTTAAGATATCGCCCTCTTGAGCGAATAAGAACACCGGCTTATGATACTTTTCAACGAGGCGAGAGCAAACTATGCCGAGAACGCCCTTATCCCACACCTTTGAGGCAAGAGTTATAACCCGCATATTTTTCATATCCATTTTAGCAAGGGCTTTTTCACAGTCCTCATAGATTTTATTGCATATCTCCTGTCTTTTTGTGTTATGTTCTTTGATTTTTGCTAAGTCCTCTTTTATCTTGACAGGGTCGGTTTCAAAATATAACTTAAGTGAGTCGCTGGCGTCGCCCATGCGTCCAGAGGCGTTTAGTTTTGGCCCAATCTTAAAGGATATATCAGTTGCGTTTGGCGCGGTCAAAGATATATCATATTCTTTAAACATCATCTTTAAACCTTGAGGCAGGTATCTATCGCACATCTTTAGCCCCATTGAGACTATAGATCTATTCTCACTTATCAAAGGCACAATATCAACAATGGTTGCTATTGCTGTGACTGGCAAAAATTGTTCTGCCTCCCTCTCGCCTAAAAGTGCCTGAGCAAACTTGAAAGCAACGCCTGTGCCACAAAGTTCTCTAAACGGGTACTCTTGACCTTCTATTTTTGCGTTTACTACAATGGTATCTGGTAGCAGCTCAGGTATCTCGTGATGGTCGGTAACGATAACCTCTATCCCCAAGTTCTTAGCGTGTTCCACCTCTTGATAGCATGATATACCACAGTCCACAGTTATAATCAAATTTGGACTATAAAGGTCGGCTATCTTGTCGATAACCTTATTAGTTAAGCCATAGCCGTCCACATACCTGTTTGGCAAGTAATAGTCGGCTTCTATGCCAAAGATTTTGAGCGCTTTTAACATAATTGAGGTTGCGCTAACCCCGTCCACATCATAGTCGCCAAAGATAAGCACTTTGTCTTTTAATTCTTTTGCGAGCTTAACCCTGTCTACAAGCTCTTTCATGCCCTTAAGTAGATATGGGTTATAAAGCTTCTTAGGATTTAAAAATTCTTCTATATCTTCACTAGTATTTACACCTCTTGATAATAAAAGCTCTGTAACTCTTTCAGATAAATTAAATTCTTGTGCAAAATGTTGTTGCTTATCGGCGTCTTTATTGAAAAATTTTTTAAATATCATAATCCGCCTTCAGTGTTATAGAATGTTTTGCCTCTTGCAAAACTAATGCTTAACTATATTATATTTAATTTGATAGTTTTTAGCAAGCGAATTTTAATATTTAAAATAATAAAAAAAGAAGAGTTATTAGCTCTTCTTCCTTAACCTACTTCTTTAAATATATCAATCTGTGACAATGCTCGCAAGTGAGAATACCCTCATCTTGAAGTTTTGAAATATTGGCATATGGAAGCTCTATATGACAGCCACCACAGGAGTTGTTATTTAAAGGTACGACAACTGGGAAGATATTCTCCTTTCTCCTCTTTTGATAAGCCTCCATAATGCGCGGTTCAATACCTTTTGAAAGAGTTTCAAGTTTCTTTGTAATTTCACTTTTCTGGCTTTCGACAGCTTTTAAGTCTTGCTCATATGCGCTTTTACTCTTAGCATATTGTTCTTTACATGAGTTGAAGGTTTTTATAGTCTTGTTAAAGTCAGATAACACTGCGTTTACATTCTCAGCAAGAGAGGTAAGATTTCGCTCTAAAATAACAAGGTTTTGCGCTAATTTGTCTTTAAGTGAAGAAAGTTTTTCAAGCTCTTCTTTTGACATTTTTTCAAGGTCCTTTGACATAAACTCATCCATTTTATCTTGTTGCAACTTAAATTGCTTTTTAACCTTTTCAATCTCTGCTAAAAGCGAGCCCGCTTTCTCTTCAAGTTTTATTGAGCGACCTTGCGCTTCCTTCATGCTCTCGTGCATGGTTGAAGCCGTCTTTTTATTTTGATTTTCTCTTAACTCGCGTTCTATCTTAAAAAGCTCGCTATCTAATGCTTGATAGTCTAAAATATTTTTTAAATCCATGTTTTCTCCTTTATCTTAAATATATACAATTGGCTCCTACTAATTAATAAAGTCCGCCAATTTTTTACTACGATTTGGATGTTTTAATTTTCTTAGAGCCTTAGCCTCAATCTGACGAATACGCTCTCTAGTGACGCTAAACTCTTTACCAACCTCTTCAAGAGTCTTGGCTTTACCATCAATAAGGCCATATCTTTCGCGAATAACCTGTTGCTCACGAGGAGTTAGCGTGTCAATAACCGCCATAAGTTGTTCGTGAAGAAGATTTTGTGCTGCAACTTCCATTGGGCTCTTGGCTGACTCGTCTTCTATAAAGTCACTCATCTTGCTATCTTCTTCTTCGCCGATAGGAGTCTCAAGTGAAACTGGGTCGAGTGCGCTCTTTTGTATCTCAACAACCTTGTTCTCGCTTATGCCCATAGCCTCAGCTATCTCCTCTAGGGTCGGTTCTCTTGAAAGCTTTTGTGTGAGTTGTCTAACAGTTCTGCCATATCTGTTTATTGTCTCGACCATATGGACAGGTAGTCTTATCGTTCTTGATTGGTCGGCAATAGCTCTAGTAATTGCCTGTTTTATCCACCAAGTTGCATAAGTTGAAAACCTAAAGCCTTTGGTATAGTCAAACTTTTCTACCGCTCTTAGCAGACCCATATTGCCCTCTTGGATAAGGTCAAGAAAAGATAGAGAGTTGGTGCTTGCCCATTTCTTTGCAATAGAAACAACTAAACGTAAGTTTGATTGACATAGTTTCGATTTTGCCTCTTCATCGCCTTCTAAGATTTTTTTAGCAAGCTCTATCTCCTCTTCAGACGAGAGAAGTGGGACTTTACCAATATCCTTTAAATACATTTTTACTGGGTCATCAACGGCAGCAAAACCACTATAGCCGATGTCAAGTGCGTCATCATTATCGGTCTCTTCAGTGTCCGTCTTTAAAATCTTAATTTTATGGCTTTCAAGTTTCTTTATAAACTTTTGGATGTCTTGCGCTGATAAGTCAAACTTTAAAAGTCTAAAATATACATCCTCCTCGTTTATAGAGCCTTTCTTGACAGCAACATCAAATAATCGTTTAAGCTCTGCCTCTAATTTACTATCTAACATAAAAATCCTCCAACCTTTTTTCTCTCAATGATTTTGAAACTGCACTTAACTCTTGCATAATCTTAGCTCTTTCGTCATTATCATTGCAGTTTTTAAATTTCTCAGTAAGTTCGTTTTGCCTGTTAATTAGTTCTTGGCTTGCAAGAGACCAAACGCACTCGTCAAAATAACGTTTACCTGTCTCTTCATAATCCTCAAAATCCATGTTTAGACATTCTTTAAGCAGTGGCATGTTGTCCACATCAAAATAGTCAAAATATGATGAAATTGGGATACCTTCCATAGCCTTTTGTATTATCTCCGCCTGGCGCGGAATAAGTCTTGAGTAATCTATCTTTTTATTTACGTAATCTTTCTTATATATTAAAGAACTTAATATAAACTTTATAGCTCTAATATTCCCATTTTCACGTGTTGTTAAAACATCTTCTGTTATTTTTTTATCACTTTTCGTAGGAGCTTGTCCAGTCTTAATTCTTTGCAAATCTCGCCTTAAAACGTCAATAGGGATATTCGTTAAATCGCGAACTTTTTCAAGGTATGGCTCCTCCTCGCTATTGGAGCCAAGCTTAGCTATATGTTTGAGTGCTTCTACCGCAAATTTACCCTTTTCGTCAGGCTTATCTAGGTTAAATTTTTTAAGTTCGCTTTGAATGAGATAATCAGTTACTGGTAACGCGTTATTTATCAAATTATTTAAGTAATCTTTACCATACTCTTTTAATACCTCATCTGGGTCATGTTTATCAGGAAGCGATACAATCGTAATATTAAAGCCCTCTTCCTTTAAGATATCAATGCTTCTAATCGTGGCTTTCTCGCCTGCTGTATCACCATCAAAGCATAGCACCACATTGTTTGAAAGTTTTTTAAGCTCATGAGCATTTTCTTTAGTAAGAGCCGTTCCCATGCAAGCAACTGTATTTTTAAAACCAGCCTTATGCATTGCTATTACATCAATCTGACCTTCTACTATAATTATTTTATCAAGACCGCTCTTCTGCTTAAGGGCTTTTACTAGGTTAATTGCGAAAACCACCCTTCCTTTTTGAAAGACCAAAGTCTCAGCCGTATTTTTGTATTTAGCATAATCTGACTGACCTAATACTCTAGCACTAAAGCCAATACATTCGTTAAAGGAGTTAAATATCGGAAACACCAGTCTTTCTGCCATAACATCATAGTATCTGCCATTTTTTTGCTGAGCAACGCCAGCATCCACCATTTCCTTATATGTAAAGCCTTGTTTTTTCAAGTAGTCAATAAGCTCAGTCCAGTTGATTGCGTAACCCATCTTAAAGTCTTCTAGCTCATGTCGAGTAAAATTTCTCTTTTTTATGTAATCTTGTGCAGGTTTCGCTATAGGAAGATATAAGTTTTGCTGATAATGTTTGTAAGCACTATCTAGTAGTTTTAGCATTCGCTCCTTAGCCTTCTTTTTTTCTATTACATCCTTCTCTCCCACAAATTCTGGTATCTCCATGCCCGCATTCTTGGCTAAAATACTTACGGCTTCTGAGAAGTCACATGACTCATATTTCATGACAAAGGATATAACATCGCCAGACTCTTTGCAACCAAAGCAATAAAAAAATCCTTCATCTTCACTCACCGAAAAAGATGGCGTCTTTTCATTATGAAAAGGACAACACGCCCAATATTTACCACCCTTTCGCTCAAGATGAACATATTTGCTTATTATAGAGACAATGTTATTTCTCTGTTTTAACTGATATAGCCAATCGGCTGGATATCCTTTGTTTTGCAATATAATAAACTCCTAAATATGCCTTTTAATCTTATTATACTACAAATTTTTTAAAATTCCTTTAAATATTAAAAAATAACTAAAAATATTTTTTACATTATAAATACATAACGAGAATCTATACATAAAACGCCATTTTAAAGCCTAAGTAGCTATATTTTAAAGAGCAAAATTAATTTTTTAAATAATCGATGGAATTTTACATAAACAATTTATCAAATAATTGCACATTTTGTCATATATCTATTATATATGCAAGATTGCACAAAAAACTATTATGTTGTAAAAAAGAAAAAGAAGAAACTATCAAAAAAGGCTAAATTTAGAATTGCCCTTTTTGTCTTTCTTGCTATAATTCTTCTATTTTGCTTTTATTATTTTAAAGTTGTCTGTCCGATAGTAATTAGTTTGAGTGAAGAAAAAGTACGTTCTATTGCGACAAGCACAATAAGCACGGTAGTTGGCGATGTCATGGAAGATGAAATGATGACCTATAACGAACTTGTAAACATCACATATTCTTCTGAAAATAAGGTTGAGCTTATAGAAATAAATACAGTGCAAATAAATATAATAGTTCGAGAAATTACAAAGAGAGTACAGGAAGAATTTAATACACTTGGAGAGGAAGGATTGCAAATATCACTAGGTACATTTACAGGAATTCCTTTTTTATTTGGACTAGGACCTGATATCTCAATAAAACTTGTCCCTGTTGGAACTGTAAACACTAAAATAAACTCATCATTTAATGAGGCTGGTATAAATCAAACCCTGCACCGACTATACTTTGTAGTATCCTCTAACATTGGCATGGTTTTGCCTGCTATGACAAAAAACTTTACCACAGAACTTGAAGTTTTGCTATGTGAAAGTATAATTGTAGGCGAAATACCTTCTATCTACTTACAAGGTAGTTTAATATAATACAACGTAATCAATCTAGCTATTATGCAATGCATAATAGCTTATTTTGTATGTTATTTATAAGGCATAATACAATATATACTAATTTTTGGTTTTTGATTTAAAAATCAAACTAAATACGAATGCAAAGAAAATGGCGGCAGCTATACCACCTGCTGTAGCTTCAAGCCCTCCAGTAAAGGCTCCTATTAAACCTTTTGACCTAACTGCAGATATCGCACCTTTTGCAAGTGAGGCTCCAAAACCAATAATTGGAACGTTTATCCCCGCTCGAGCGAATTCTGATATCGGGTCAAAAATTCCAAAGGCTTGCAAAAGCACTCCTATTATTACAAATGTTACCAAAATTCTTGCTGAGGTTATATTTGTGTATATAATAAGAACTTGTCCAAGCATACAAATTAGCCCACCTATTAAAAATACCCAAAGATAATACATAATTTTCTCCTTTAATCCACTTATAATGTCATATTATAATTTTGTTTTAATTTGCATAATTTATTTACATCACTATTCATTTATATGTTTTTGATTTTTGACGCTCAATTGTTTTCGATCTGGCTTCTTGAATTGATTATTTTTCACATTTCTATTGGATGTTGTTGATATCTTTACATCTTTTACGCTATCATCGCATTCTAGCACTATCGCATGACATACTCCTGGAATAGTTTCACCTTGCTGAGTTGCTGTTGTCGACATCAGTGCTCCTGTCGGCATAAAAAGCACTCTTTTATACTCACCTGTCCTTAGTTTCTTAATTATATAAGAGTTTAAAACGGTCGCACTACATCCGCAACCACTACCACCTGACAATGTGTTTTGATTACGGGTATAATACATTTGTCCGCAGTCATTATAGTTAAGTCCCAGTTTTATACCTTGGTCTTCCATCAAATCAATCAATATTTCACTGCCGAGTTTGCCAAGGTCGCCAGTTACAATTAAATCGTAGTCATCTGGAGTGGTCTTTGTGTCTCTAAAGTGTGCAAGCATGGTATCCATAGCGGCTGGTGCCATGGCAGCTCCCATATCATTTACATCATTTACTCCAAAATCTATCACCTTACCAAATGTCGCCATTGTTATGCGTGGCCCAACACCTTTACTTGATATAACGCAAGCACCTGCTCCGGTGACTGTCCACTGAGATGTAGGAGGTCTTTGATTGCCAAGCTCTAGCGGGAACCTAAATTGTCTTTCAGCAGTCGAAAAGTGGGAGCCCGTCGAACATACTATAGTATCAAACTCCCGACCATCAATAATAGACGCCGCGACTGCCATACTCTCAGCCATTGTTGAACATGCCCCAAACATTCCCAAAAAGGCAAAATCAAAGTCACGCGCCGCATAAGATGACGAGATAATTTGATTGAGCAGGTCTCCAGCAAGAAGCAAGTTGACATCACTAGCTTTAATTTTTGCGTCTTCAATCGCACCTACTATTGCCGTTTTGAACATCTTCATCTCAGCCTTCTCATAAGACTTTTCTCCAAAGCTGTCATCCTTCATAACATAATTAAAATAAGGACCAAAATTCCCCTTACTTTCCTTTGGACCAACTATCGAGTAACTTCCTATAATTACCGGTTTATTTTTAAACATGACAGTTTGATTTGTATACATATTTCTCCTTGCTCATGACAACTTTTAATTTTTATACACTAAATAAATAGATAAATTATTCCAACTATAAAGCTTGCAACTACTCCGCTAACTATTACAGGACCTGCTATGGTAAACATTTTTACACAAATACCATAAATGATACCCTCGTGTTTAAATTCCAGCGCAGGCGAGGTTATGGAATTTGAAAATCCTGTAATCGGAACAATAGAACCTCCACCCGCAAATTTACCTATTTTATCGTAAACGCCTATAGCTGTTAGAAAAGATGCTATAAAAATGAGCGCTATAAGTGTGTAAGCCCATGCCGTTTGCTCTGCCATGTTTGGAAACCAAAGCAAGATTAAGTCGTTAATTCCCTGACCTATAGAACAGATAACTCCACCTACCCAAAATGAATTAAAAAGGCTAGGCCAAGCTTTTGTCTTAGGAATTTTAGCTTGCACATAGCGATTGTAGGCTTCATTTCTCTTTTTTACTTCCATGTATTTGTCCATAACTTCTCCTTTAAAAATTACAAACGCAAGTACAAGATAAGGTTTATCTAAAATTAGTAATTCTTGTTTAATTTATTGACAATAGCACTTCTTTTTAAACTTGTTTGTGAGAATAATTTTTGGTAAACTGCACATACTAAAGAAAATTGGAGGTATTATGAAAAAAATAATTTTATCATCGGCTTGTCTACTTTTAGCATTAACTATGACTGGTTGTGCAAATAGTAGTTCCAGTCAATCTGTAAAAAATTTAAACTCACAGCTTAGCAATGTCGAAAATGTTGTAACTACAACAGATACTAACAACATGACTAGCGAGGTCGGCTCAAGTTCTGATTATTACAACGAAGAACCTGAAAACAAATTAAATCAACTAAGAAATAGAGTTTACAGCAGTATACTTGAGGAGAAATATCTAAAAGACCAAATTATGACATTAAGTGGTATATTAAAATCTTCTCAAAATACAAAATATAAGCTTGCAAAAAGTGACTCAAATTCCATCAACTCTCTTTCTAACGACCTAAAAAAATATACAGCCTGCCTTGAAGAATCAAAGAGCGAAGTAAAGAGTTACGTTAGCAAAATCAAAAAGCAAGCGCGCTCCAATAATGTCAATAATCAGGAGGTTGCAAGTCTTTATCAATCGCTTGATAATGTTATGAACGAAAGAAAAGCCTATTTAAGTAACCTTCTTAACACCATGAACGAAATAGCCACAATACTTGAGAACAACAATGTTATAGATATGAACACAAATTATGACAGCTTGAATAATTTCTACTCTGATTATTACAATGACAACGGTCAATCAAATGACAATACAAGCGATATTGCTGATATGTACAATAATTCCAATCAAAGAGACTATGACTACAGACCAAATAGACATTATCAAGACAATTACAATAACGGAAAAACAATCAATGATTATCAATACAACAATCAAAATAATACAAACAAAAATATGAATAATAAAAACAATACAACAAATAATTATGTGAACAACAGCGAGAACACGAACAATGACACCAACAACAATAAAACGCAAAAAGGGCTAGTTAAAAACATCGACACCTACAAGACTAATAGCGGAAATGCAAGTGATAATGCGAATTTAGCAAACAATGAGAATAATGGTAACAACAATATGATAGCAAATAATAGAATGAGATACCCTGGAAATGCTTATAATCGACCATATAATAATCGACCTTATAACAACCCATACTATAACAATTACTACCCAAACTACGGATATAATCGCGGATTTAACCCTGGTAGAAACACCGACACATATTATCCACTAAATAAAAACATTGACACATATAGAATTAATCCTAACGGATATAACAACGAATATAATTATTATGGGTATAATAACTATAACACATATGCTTCATCAAATATTGATAGCCAAGATTTAGATAATACCGAAAAAGATATGGATAGCAAAAATGTAGAGACAATCAATCAAGAAAAGATTAAGCATATTGTAAGAAAGACTAAACAAGGCGATGTTGTAAAAAGCAAAAAAGACAGCAAAAATAGTACCAATATTGATACAAAAAATGACAACCGAATTTCTGACAAAGCTAAAAATGCTAATAATATTATAAAATATTTAGCAAGCCAATCAAATGACAAGAACGCAAGGATAGAAGACGAAAAAGTTAAGTTGCCTGTAGAAGAGAACAAGATTGAAAAGATAAAAGTAAAAGAAAGTGATATTAACAAAAGCGACGACAAAAATGATAATGATAAAATAAATAGCAATGTAATCAATTTAGAAGCTAATGAAAGAGCAGAGTCACAAGCAAAAGAGTTTAAAAATGACACCCTGCAAAAAGACTTGAGAGAACAAAACAAAGATTTAAATACTCAATCATTAGCAGTTTCAACTTGTAATCCAAACAAAGAAATAGGTAAAATCAAAGAAGTAAAATTTTCATAAAATATAACCCTTGCATCATAGCAAGGGTTTTTAATGCACACATTTATTTAAATGATTGCATAAAGAAAAACACTATATATAGTGATTTGTATATAAATACTAGATGCAATATATAGCGATTTTATGATGTTAGCTTGTTTTTGAGATTGTCCAGGATTTTGTTCTCAAGGCGAGAAACTTGCACCTGAGAAATATTGAGTTCTTTTGCTATCTCGCTTTGCGTCTTGTCAAAATAATACCTAAGAAGAATTATCTTACGCTCTCTTTCGTCTAATTTCTTAACCACCTCTTTTAAGGCTATATCGTCAACCATCTTCTCGTTAAAATCTTCTTGGGGCTCAATGCGGTCAAGCAAGCTAGAGCTTTCATCATCGTCAAGTGGAGTATAAATAGAAACTGGCATTTTTGCTGAGTCCATTGCCATGATAATATCCTGCTCCTCAACTTGAAAATGCTTAGCTAGTTCTTCAATGGTTGGCTTGCGTTGTTCGACCTGACAAAACTTCTCTATAAACCTATTAATCTGCAAATTTAAACTCTTTAAAGCTCTTGAAACCTTTACCATGCCGTCATCACGCATAAAGCGCTTAATCTCCCCTATCACCATTGGCACAACATAGGTCGAAAACTTTACGTTAAAATCAGGATTAAAGTTCTTTATTGCCTTCAAAAAACCTATGCAACCTATTTGATATAGGTCATCATACTCTACGCCCTTGTCTTTAAACCTTTTTATAACGCTTTTTATAAGTGGAGAATTTGCTTCTATTAACTTTGATTTTGCCTCTTGACTGCCTTCTTGAGCCTCTTTTACTAACTTTAACACCAGCTCATTGTCAAGAAGCATCGCTCACCTGCACCGCGCTAGAATTAATTTGTTTGTACATTGTAACGCACAAACCTCTATCGCCATTGTGCTCAACCTCTACTTTGTCCATAAAGCTCTCCATAACTGAAAAGCCCATGCCACTACGCTCCTCACTCGGTTTGGTAGTGTAAAATGGTTCTCGCGCTTTCTCTATATCTTTAATCCCTATGCCTTGGTCTTTTACAACGATTTTTATACTGTCACCAAGTATTTCACATCTGAGAGTTATCGTACCATTATGTTTTGGATAAGCATGCACAACACAGTTTGTAACCGCCTCAGATACCGCAGTCTTTATATCGCCTATCTCATCTATAGATGGATTTAACTGTACACAAAAGCCAGCAACGCAGAGTCTGGCAAAACTTTCATTTATAGATATCGCTTTAAAGGTTACTTCCATAAAATTTTCTTTCATAAATATTCTCCTTATACTATTTTTGGCATAATCTCGTAAAGCCCAGTCATCTTAAAAATCTTTTCAGCGTGAGTTGATGGATTGCAAATAAAAATCGGTATATGCCTATCTTTCATCTTTTTATATCTTCCTATTAACACCCCTATACCAGTACTGTCCATAAACTCTAGTTCTGACAAATCAATTATTATTTGATTAAACTCGCTTCCGGCGAATAATTTATCTAGTGTCAATCTTGTATGTGTTGCAGAATGCTCGTCTAGTTCTCCGCACAATAGGACGTAGAGTGTTTTGTTATAGAGCTTACTTTTGATGTGCATGTTCCCCTCCTCGTTAGAGCTATAATAACATATATAAAATTGCAAAAATTTAGAGGTTTTGACGAATAAAAGTACTTTTGTAAAGGTTTTGTAGATGAGACTTTGTGCTATTATTTTTTTTATTCTTTAATGCTTATCATAAGAGGTTTCTTAAACTAGCTTTTACTTTTTGCATGATTTTGCATATAAAAAAGCCCAGCGTTGAAACTGAGCATATTTTGCTAGTTAACAAGTCTTTCAACCGCAAGGTTTTTTACTATTAAAGCTTTACCTTTAAGAACATATACATATTTAATGATATATAATATACTATAATATTATTACCAAATCACTTTTAGTGTAATAATATATTAAATAAAAAAAATCTTATATTTTTTGAAAAAATTTGATAATTTTCCTTGACATAATCTCTTTTTTATATTAAAATAGCATTGCAAACTTGATTTGCGGGGTGTAGCGCAGTTGGTAGCGCGCGTGGTTTGGGACCATGAGGTCGGGAGTTCGAGCCTCTCCACCCCGACCACTCTTATGTGTTTTCGACGCGTTTGAGTTTGCTTTTAGGGCCTTTAGCTCAGTTGGTTAGAGCAACCGGCTCATAACCGGTCGGTCCGGGGTTCGAGTCCCTGAAGGCCCACCACAAACAGTTTGAATTTTTGTGGTAAATTTAGTCATTTTGTTGACTTATATATCTAGATTTGATATAATCTAGATTGTTAGATTTTTATCTAACTTGGCGACCAACTTGTCGCATGATTTCATGTGGCTCGGTAGTTCAGTTGGTTAGAACGCCAGCCTGTCACGCTGGAGGTCGTGGGTTCGAGCCCCATTCGAGTCGCCATATCCATTTATTAAAAAGATTTATTCTTTTTAAATCTTACGCCCTGATAGCTCAGTCGGCAGAGCAAAGGACTGAAAATCCTTGTGTCGGTGGTTCGATTCCACCTTAGGGCACCATAGGTGAAATGTGGATTTGGACTTTCCTCCCTAGAGTTTTTTTGGTTTGTTCATTTCCACTTTAATCGCCGATGATGTCTTAATAGTATCTTAGGTCTTAAGATTTAACATTAAGAAAATTATTTTGCTGGTGTGGCTCAATGGTAGAGCAGCTGACTTGTAATCAGCAGGTTGAAGGTTCGATTCCTTTCACCAGCTCCACAAAAAGCACTTATTTAAAGGTGCTTAAAATTTATGGGTAGGTTGCAGAGCGGCCAAATGCAACGGACTGTAAATCCGTCGACTTCGTCTTCGATGGTTCGAATCCATCCCTGCCCACCAAGACAAAAATACACCATATGTCATGGTGTAATTTTTATTTAATTACCAAATGTAATAGATTTTAACTTTTAGGCACAATTTAGAAACAAAACTTTGTTTTTAAAGTAACGTCTTTATCTTTTCAAATATTGGTATATTTTCCTTGTATCCCTTTGGATTTAGTGGCGAGGGATGGTAGATTGGCAAAAGTTTATAGTCCCTCTCCCCTATCCTTATGTCAAAGATTTTGCCGACATAGTCAGAGTATCTCTTGATTTTTTCGCCGAGCAGTGCCTGCGTTGGACTTTTACCCATGGTCAATATTAGTTTACAGTCAATAGTTTCAAGTTGTTTTAATAAAATTGGTTTGCAATTTGACGAGCATTTATCTAGCATTTTTCTATCTTCTATAATACATTTACAACATTCGGTAAAATATATATCTTCAATCCTATAGCCCAAGATATCAAGTAATTTTGCAAGTACTCTTCCGCTTGCCTGCAATTTTCCATCAGTATTATAAAAGGCTCTTCCGCTTACTATCCAGCCATCTTTTGCGGGGCTTTCACCTACTACTATAAAGGGAGTTACTCCTTTTTGCAAAAATATTTTGGTTTGTTTGTGAAGGTCTCCACACTTATTGCAGTTATTTATTTCATTTTGTAAATCTATCATGTGTGCATTTTAACATATTATAGATATTTTTCAAAATATTTGGTAATATTAGCTAATACATTTTTAGTTAAACATGTTTTATGTTAAAATATTATTGAGGTTTATTATGATTAAAAAAAGCGTTTTAATAATAGGTATTGCAGGAGAAATTGGGCTGGCAATAGCAGAGAAATTTGCAAAGCAAGGATATAACATCATTGGAGGCTATCATAAGAGCGATTGTAGTAAAGTAAAAGAAATATGCTCGGAGTGTAATTCGCAGTTGAAACTTATTCAACTTGATATGGCGGATGAAGATAGCATAAAAAACTGCATTGATGAGGCGTTTAAGGTTGACTGTTTATCCGCTGTAATTTGTAATGCTGGCAAAAGTAAGCCTGAGATTTTGCTTGCTGACGAGAGAACTCAAAACATTGATGAAATACTTTCTATCAATTTAAGAGGCACTATTCTATGCAACAAATACGCCTCAAAGCACTTTTTAAAACAGAGATTTGGGAGTATTGTCAATATTTCGTCAATCTATGGCGAAAGTGGTGGCGCGTGTGAAGCAGCATATTCGGCAAGTAAAGCTGGAATAATTGGACTTACAAAGGCATTGGCGCTTGAGCTTGCGTCTGTAGGCGTGAGAGTCAACGCGGTAGGGCCTGGTTTTATTGACACAAAAATGACCGCTTGTTTTAACGATGAAGAGCGAAATGAAATTATAAAGAGAACTCCTCTTGCAAGGCTGGGACAAGGCAAAGATGTTGCAAATGCTGTTTATTTTTTGGCAAGTGAGGAGGCATCTTTTATAACTGGAGAAGTTATAAATGTTACTGGTGGAGCTATTAGATTTTAAAAAAAATCTGTTATAGGCTTATTGCAAGCTGCTAACAGATTTTTTATTTACACATTCAAATTTAATCGTCAAAATGATAATCATCCTTATTTGGCTTATTATTTTCATCAGAGTAAAAATCAAAAGCCTTCATGATTTCACTTAAATCGTCAGTTGGATTGATAGCCTCTTTGATATCAAAGCCACTATCTTTTATTAGTTTCTTCCTAGGTTGCTCTTGAGGAGCACTACTCAAAAACTTGTCCACTAGAGAATCATATTCTTCCTCTTGGTCACCCTCTTTAAGTTCATCCTCACATACCGGTTTTATCTGATTCCTTTCTGGCTGAGCACGTTCTATCTTTACCTCTCTAGGCGTATCTTGAAATTTTTTATCTCGCATTTTTGAGAGAAGTACCCTCATTGGGTCATTTTCTGTACCTGTTGAGATTACCTCGCTTTTTCTTGCGTCTGCCCTGCTGAGTACCCCTTCTATGTCTGAGACCAGTTTTTTATAGCTTTGATTTAAGAGTACACCAGGATATCTATTGTTTAATTCTTCAAGAAAAACCTGCAAGTTTTGATAAATCATGCGAAGTTGCTCCCCTCGCAAAATCTCTATATTACGGTTACCTTCAGCCTCTTCACGCTTATATGACTCAAGTGCTGTCATAATACTTTTTTGTTTGTTTTTATAGCCTAAAACCTTTCTCTCAGCATCTAGCACTTTGAGCTTTTCTTCCATAAGCGATTTTTCATATGTTGACTTTAAATCTGATATATATTTATCAACTTCCTCTCTGTTATATCCATTAAATTCTGTAGAAAACATTTCCGCTCCTATTTTAACGTTAAATATTTACATACTAATAATATCACAATAACAGCTATTATTGCAAGAAAAATCCAAATAGAAATTAAATTTATTAGATATAACATAAGTCCAATTGACACAAAAAATAGCGAAAAAGATAGATAATAGTGAAAGTTTTGATTGCAAAAATAGGCGGTTAGATATGACGCCAAGGAAAATGCAACAGTTAAAAACAATGTATAAAAAGGTAAAATATCAAATAGTAAGCAGTAGATGTAAAATGCTCCAATAAGTAAGAGAAGGCTACCAAAGTAGCATGAAGAGTCTAATCTAAACAAAAAGCTTCTAACTATTAGGTGCAAGCCAACAAAAATGCAAAAGGTAAAGAACCAAAGGTCATAATTTTTGATAACTAAAAAAGAAAGCAAAGTTGATATGATAAAAAACAAGGTGTTTAATATAAAAGACAACCGAAGGATTGTTGTCTTTTTTATTGTAAATATTCTTCCTCTCATAATTATATTATTATTAAAATGCAATGTTTTTATTCTATAAAGCGCCTTATTTTTTGTCAGAATTTAAAGAATTATCCTCTTTGTTGTCAATTTTTGTCGTATTTTCTGTTTGAGAAATATCTTTGGCTTTAGATTTTTTCTTCTCCTCTCTGAGTTTTTTCTTTTCTTCTCTTTCTTTTTTCTTCTTTTCTTTATTCTCTTTTGCAAGAACATCTTGAGAGGCAACAAACTCGGCAAACATCATCTGTTTAAGAGATTTTATTTTGCCTTTTTTAGTAAGTAAATATACACTTACCAAAACCGCTATACCAATAATTATCATTATAATACTTAAAAACTGAGATACTTTGATAGAGCCAATGTAAAGGCTATCTCCTCGTAGTGCCTCTATCCATGCCCTGCCTGCGCCGTAGATTATTAGATACAATGACATTATAGTTCCGCGTTGTTTAACCCCCGACTTGCGTAGTAATAGCATAAGAACGACAAAGCCAAGCAAGTTCCAAATACACTCATAGAAAAAGGTGGATAGATGCCATACTCCATCTATTTGTGTGGAAAGTGGAAACCACATTAGGCTAGGATCAGTGACCTCAACACCATAACAGCAAGCAGCAAAATAGCAACCTATTCTGCCTATCGCCTGCCCTAGTATCAAGCTTGGAGCCGCAATATCACCAACATCTAAAAAATTCTTCTTATGTATAAGACAGTATAGCATTACACCTATTGCACCGCCAATTACGCCGCCGAGAATTGCCATTCCACCATCCCATATCCTAAAGATTTCGCCAAAAGTATAGTTATGGTCGCTAAAAATAACATAATAAATTCTTGCGCCAATTATTGCAAGTGGCAACACATAACAGGCACATATTATAAGGTCATCTGTTTTTAGTCCTCTAAATTTTGCATTCTTACAAGCAACAAAAACAGCTAAAGCCATAGCTAAAGCTATTATAAAACCATAATAAGTTATGTGAAGTCCAAAAAATAGAAAATAGCTGTCGTAAAATCCAAACATATATTTATTATAGTCCTTATTATTTTAAATTGTCAATTGTTTTTTAATGATATAAAATCAAAGGCTTTCTATTTATATGGATGAAAACATTTCTTTGTTATAAAAAAAACAAATCGCCGTCTAGAGCGTAAAAAACTCACCCTTGCGATTTGTTTTTTGTAAAGACAAATTTAATTGCTTTACATTGATATTATGTGCCATATTAAATTATATATACATAAATTTAATAAAAATGTATTAATTTATTTTACAAAACTTAGTTAATCTTTTTACCAATTCTTAGTACTTCGTCTACAAAAACGCTTCTTTCAAGGTCGTGCTCTCTATAGCAAATAAGAAGAGTGCTAGTGATATTTGATGAGTAGGCTCTGCCAAGTGACATTACCCTTTGCAAAAGCATTATACTCTCTTCTGCGTACTCATCCATGTTTTTACTGAAATAACTGTTAACTACGCGTAAAACGTTTATTATATCAATAACATAAATTAATATATTTTGACCTTTTTTTGTTAAGTTAGTTGCGCGGTTGATAAGGTCTATGACGCAGTTAAGGTTTGTCTCTTTGCTTTCACCGTATACCGTTGTCAAGTTTTCTATAGCCATATTTTTTAATGATATTTGGTCTTCAAAGGATATGTTTAAGCCAAATACCAGTAGTTTTATGTTATGGGCACTGCAGTAAGAGGCTAAATTTGAAAGGTTATCATTTTCATATAGCTCTTCTTTTGCTAAATATAGATTTCTTCTGCCTAGCAAAACATTTGTTGCATCAAAAGGTATGGTTTGTGTTGAAATAACCTCTTCACCTAAATCAAAGTCTTTTTTAGAATATGAGCTTGGGTCTTTTCCATTTATGTCATATATCTTAGTTGCTACATACACTATGCTATTATCGGTTGGACAGGCTTCTACTGTAACTCTATCACCTTCGCTAAGCATGTTATAACTTGGCATATCTTCTAAGATAAAAACTGAACTACCTCTATCATAAAACTGAAAGCTATCATCTCTCTTTCTTAGCACACCTTGTAATCTTTTTGGCTCGCCATCTGGCACCAAGTTTATTTCGTCAAGTGTTTGTGCAAAAGTGAGTGCCTCAAGAGTATGACCTTCTTCACTTCTTTCAACGTCTGTCAGCAAATTTACAAGTTCGTCAATTGATGCAAGTTTTTTGTATGGTCTTCCCTTCTTTTTCTCTAAATGCTCAATTACTGCGCCATCTTGTATCTTTTCTAAAATTAAATTAATAAGCTCTTCGCGCTTCTTTGTAGTAGGCGAAGTTATTCCAATCTCTCTGGCTAGTCCTCTTAGCTCAAAAACCCCTAATTCTCTTATGAGGAGTTCTTGGCTATTTTTATTTTCCTCTTTTATCATTTGTATCTCCTAGAGTTTTATAAATTCTAAAATAGTATGCCCCATTTTGTCAACTATTTTTCACCAAATAGGAATAAAATTGATAATTATTCCCGCAATAACTGCTAAAATGTACATAAGAGCAGTTATTGATAGGTTTGTCCACACCTTCTTGTAATTAGCAGTAAATAGTACAATTAGACCTACTCCCGCGCCTGCACATAGTCCTGCCACTAGTGCTGGAAAGTATAGAACTCCTGACATATAAAGCTCGACAATAAATACGCTTGCGGCGCAATTTGGGATAAGACCTATTAAACTTGCAAGCAAAACTTGCACATAAACGTTGCTTGTAAAAAGTTTCTCAAGTGGCTCAAGTCCGCCACAATACTCACTTATAAGGTTTATTATAAGAGTAGCTGCAAACACATAGGCTACTATTATTGCCGTGTGCTTAAGGGCGTCCAAAAAGATATTTGTTGCACAGCAGTGTCCATGAGTGTGATCATGTCCGTGTTCTTCTTCGCTCCCGTGATGGCATTTATGTTTGTGTTTATGACCATGCTCACAACCGGTATAATCAATACTTTCAAGCTCTTTTGTAAGGTCGTCTTCTTTAACCTCTTCTTTAACTTCAACCTCTATCTTGTCAGTTGAAACATCGCTAGGTAGTTGGCACTCAATTTGTTTGACGTTTTCTTGCGGCTGCGCGTCTTCTGTCTTTTTATCTTTGTCACTATTTGCGCTTATCTCCACTAGCACTTTGTTGCGTTTTGAGAAGAGTTTAGCTATTCCATCTATAATATATCCTACTATTATTGCATAGACCACTTTGACAGCAAGCAAAATTAAAAGGTCGGTGATAAAGCTTGGATTTGATATCATGATTGGTATTGCCTCATCGCTGGTAGCTATAAATACAGCAATAAGTGTGCCTAATGTAATGATTTTTTTAGAATATAGCTGACTCATAACCGATGAAAAGCCACATTGTGGGATACAGCCAAGAAAGGCTCCTATTACAGGACCTGCTTTATTGGTATAATGGAGAACTTTTGCGTATTTCTCATTATTGTTATGGGAAAAATAGCTTACAAGAAGGTAAGCTAAATAAAGTATTGGTATGACAATCGCTGTGTCGATTAGTGCGTCTTTTAACGCGTCCCAAAACATATGTTCCCCTTTTACAATTAAAATGCACCTTTTATGATAGGTGCATAAAACTTTATCTATTTATCATTATATCACAAAACTAATTATTTTTAAATAGTTTTTTCTAATTATCGTCCTTTTTATCATCAGGCTTACTTTCAGTCTTTTCAGAAGGCTCCTCGTTTGGCTTGTCAGCAGGTTTTTCTTCAGAGATTGTTTCTTTTTTCTCTTCTTTATTTTCTGCTTCTGCTGTTATGTCTTCAATTTTGAGTTGTTTTGGCTTTGATTTTCTTTTTGGTTTTTCTATTCTCTCCTCTATTTGCTCTGGAAGTTTTGTCTCTTGCTCAGTTGTATCTTGTGCAGGCTCTGGCGTTGTTTCAGATAACGGAGAAATCTCTTGTGCGTTTGCGATAGCTTCCTCTTTCTCCTGTCTATACTCGCTCATACGTTTTGCACTCTCTTTTGGAGAATATAGTATGATAGTCTGTTTTTCTTGATAGCCAATCTCGCCATTCATGTTAGCAGAAATGAGTGCGCGACCTATCATCTCGTCAATTTTACCATTATTGAAAGTTGAAACCTCGCTATTATCAGCAAATAGGTCAATCTTGCCGTTATTCATTGTGCCAACCTTGGCATCATTTAAAAGATAGGTAATTTGTCCGTCAAGCATGCTGACAAGGTTTGCGCTATTTTCGATACCTGTAATCTTACCTGTTATCATGGTGACAATTCTAGCCTTGTTTCTTACAAACATCACCTCACCATTTGTTAGCGTTGCAAGTTCTGCCTTGTCGTCTACGAAACGGATAAAGCCACCATTGACTGTACCAATGGTCGCCTTGCCTTTGACATAATCTATAGTGCATGAGTTTATAGTTGTGATAGATGCCTTGCCACTAACATAGGTTATCCTTCCGCTTTTAAACAAGCCTATCTTTGCCTTACCAGAAAGCGACTCAATCTCGCCATTCTCCACCATTTGCACTTTCGCCTTACCCGAAATTTCCTTAAAAGTACAGTCAAAGCTTTCAAGCACGATGGCTGAGCCACCGAGTGACACATTTTGGCATTTGTTTAATATATGAACTCCACTTGATAGTGTAAAGTTTGACTCTTCATCATGGATTATTGGGTCAATCACCTTGTTTTTACTTTTAAAAAGTCCCATAAAAATAGTCCTCCTATTAATAAAATATACCATATTAAATAATCTGTTGCAATTAATTATTCAAAAATTTTTGAAAATAATCAAATTATTTTTCCATTTGACAAAAAAATCACAAATTTTTTGTGCTTTTAGTTGACTTATCAACTTATTTCACATATAATAACATAGAAAAAAGGCGGAATGGATATGAGCAGAGAAATTTTGAGTTTACTGCCCCAAATAAAAAGGCAACTTCAAAGTTACCTAAATGAGCAGTTTAAAGAGTACAATTTAAAGAGTTCTGAGATATTTTTTATGTCTTTTTTACATAGAGAGGGAGCAAAATCACAAAGTGAGCTTACTCATCAGCTGGAATGCGACAAGGCACACACCCACCGAATAGTAGGCAAACTTATTGCCAAAAATTATCTTCAATATACTGGCGAGCATGAGAAATCTAGGAATAACAAGCTCGCTCTCACCAAGCAGGGAGAAGAAATTTCTCAAAAATTTGACGTGGCTATCAAAAACTGGAACAAAATCCTAATTAAAGGCATATCCAAAGAAGAGCTTGAGAGCTTTAAAAAAGTATTTGAAAAACTTTTGTCTAATGCTATAAATTTTAAAAATATGGAGAAGAAAAATGTTTAAACTATTTAAGTACCTTAACTGGAAAGAATGGATTTTACTTGTACTTTCGCTTGCCTTCGTTGCTGGGCAGGTTTGGTGCAACATATCACTTCCTCAGTGCACCATAGAGCTGAGCGAATTTCTCAGAATGTCTCCCCTATCTGATTATTGGATAGATATTGTCCTGACAAGTCTTAAAATGTTAGGATATGCTTTTGGCGTGGTGCTGTGTGCCATCATTGCTCACTACCTTTCTGCCCTTGTGGTTACCAACCTGCTTGCAAGAGTAAGGAGCAAGATTTTTAACAAAGTAAATAGTTTCTCTCATAGTGAAATCAATAAATTTTCTATACCATCTCTTATCACCCGCTCAACAAACGATATCACACAGCTTCAGCAGGTATTGACTACAACTATAACCCTTGGTTTACAGGCGCCTATGACTGCCATCCTTGCCATCATTAATATTGCACAAATCTCAACAAGCAGAGCTGCAAGTGAGCTTTCTTGGGTTAACATAATCTCGGTTATTGCAATTATAGCTTTGGTATCTGTAATCATCTTTGTAGTTGTGCCTAAATTTAAGAAAATACAAAAAGCAACAGACGATTTAAACCTTGTAACACGAGAAAATCTCACCGGTTTAAAAGTTGTTAGAGCTTATAGTGCTGAAGAAAGTCAAGAGAAAAAGTTTGACAATGTAAATAAAAAATATTCTAAGCTTAGTCTTTTTGTCAACAGAGTTATGGCGGCGATTGAGCCAAGTTTATCGCTAATTATGCAAGGCACATCGCTTGCCATTGTTTGGATAATTGGGGCACTTGCTGGTACAAATCCTGAAATTATTGAGGTCATGATTGGCTTTACTCAATACTCGATGTTTATCATAATGAGTTTTACCTCGCTGTCCGTGTTGTTTATGTTTGTGCCAAGAGGCATTGTATCAGGCAGGCGTATCAATGAAATACTTGACACTGAGACCTCTCTTGCTGACGGCAAAGGCGTGCCTCCTACCGAAAAAGGTACAATATCCTTTAAAAATGTATACTTTAGATATCCTGACTCTGATGCCGATGTGCTTGAAAACATATCATTTGATGTCAAGCAGGGTCAGACGATAGCCTTTATTGGCTCGACTGGTAGCGGAAAAAGTACTCTTATAAACCTTATCCCCCGTTTCTATGATTGCTCTGAAGGCGAAATTTTGGTAAACGGAGTCAATGTAAAAGATTATACGCAGCATGAACTACATGAAATGATAGGATATGTTCCGCAAAAAGGTATATTATTTAGTGGAACAATTGCGCAAAATATACGATATGGCAAAGAAGATGCCACCGATGAGGAAGTTAGAAAAGCTATAGACATTTCTCAGTCAAACTTTGTTTATGACTTCCCTGACGGGCTAGACTATCATATCTCTCAAGGTGGAAAGAATGTCTCTGGTGGTCAGAAGCAAAGACTTTCTATTGCTAGAGCCATCATCAAAGACCCTGATATCCTTATATTTGACGATAGTTTCTCGGCGCTAGACTACAAAACTGATAAGATTGTCAGAGAAAAACTCAATGAAAACTATCAAAATACTACAAAAGTTATCGTGGCACAGAGAATTGGTACTATTATGAACGCCGATATCATCGTTGTGCTTAATGAAGGCAAAATAGTCGGCATGGGAAGGCATGAAGAGCTTTTGCAAAGCTGTGACGTCTACCGTGAAATTGCCCTATCACAATTATCAAAGGAGGAACTAGAAAATGAGTAGACCTATGCATGCTGGAAATGGTGATAGAGCTAAAGATTTTAAAGGCTCACTTAAAATGCTACTAAAAAGGCTGGGAGAATATAAAATACAAGTAATATTTTCTATAATTTTTGCCGTTTTAGCAGCTGTACTCAACATATTTGGCCCTAGACTTTTAAACGATATGATGGCGCTTTTACTAAGCACTACTGGATTTGAGATGAGCGAGGTTACAAAGTATGGTATCATTATCCTATGTATGTACTTAATTGCTGCAGTGCTTGGATATCTTCAAGGATTTTTGATGTCTAAAGTGTCAGTTGGCGTATCTAAAAGGCTTAGAACTGAAATTTCACAAAAAATTAATAAATTACCTCTTAAATACTTCGATAAAAACAGTTATGGTGATGTTCTTTCTAGAGTTACCAACGATGTTGATACTGTAGGAAGTACGCTTGAGCGAACATTATCTTCACTCTTCACATCCTCTGTCACCATAATTGGTATACCTGTTATGATGTTTACTATTAACTGGCAACTTTCGTTTATATCACTTCTGCAAATACCTCTAGCCTTAGTTGTTGTGTTCTTAGTTGTAAAATTTAACCAAAAGTATTTTATTAGGCAACAAAATTATCTTGGCGAGGTAAATGGTTACATTGAAGAGAATTTCTCATCTCACAATGTTGTAAAAGCATTTAATGGCGAGGGAAGAGCACAAAATACATTCGATGGTATAAACAACAGATTAAGAACGGCGTCTAGAAAGGCGCAATTCTTCTCTGGACTTATGATGCCTATTGTAAACTTTACAAGTAACCTTATATATTTTCTTATTTGCATTGTTGGAGCTTATATCGCAATTAAAAATAACGACCCTACCTTCCTTGCTACGATAAGCACCTTTATGATTTATAGTAAGCAATTTAACCAACCTCTTTCTCAGATTGGCTCAATATCTGGCACCCTTCAACAAACTATGGCTGCAGCTGAGCGTGTATTTGAGTTCTTAAATGAGGAAGAACAAGCCGATGAGAGCAATAAAACCTTGACAATAGAAAACGTCAAAGGTAAAGTTGAGTTTAGGCATGTCAATTTTGGATACACTCCTGACAAGCAGATTATTTATGACTTTAACTTTGTCGCCCACCCTGGTGAGAAGATAGCAATCGTTGGGCAAACAGGCGCAGGCAAAACCACTATGGTAAATCTGCTTATGCGGTTCTATGACGTAACTGACGGCGAAATCTTAATTGATGACGTCCCGATAAACGACATGAACAGAAGTTATGTAAGGTCGCTTTTTGGAATGGTTTTGCAAGATACCTGGCTTTTTGAAGGTACTATAAAAGAAAACTTGCGTTTTGGCAGACCTGATGCTACCGACGAAGAAATTGTAGAGGCCTGCAAGATGGCTAATGTCGACCACTTTATTAGGACTGAGCCAAATGGATACGATATGGTGCTTTCTGAAGAGACGTCCATTTCAGCTGGTCAGAAGCAACTTTTGACCATTGCAAGAGCTATGGTACAAAACGCGCCTATGTTAATTCTTGACGAAGCAACAAGCTCGGTTGACACACGTACTGAAATTCTAATACAGACCGCTATGGATAGGCTTACGAAAGGTCGAACTAGTTTTGTAATCGCGCACAGGCTATCTACCATCAAAAATTCTGATAAAATCATAGTTATGAAAGATGGTAACATTGTAGAAGTTGGCAGTCACGATGAGCTTCTTGAGAAAGGTGGCGTATACAGCGAACTTTACAAGAGTCAATTTGAAAGTGGCGAAGATTTCTAAGGAGGAAAAAATGGCTGAACTTGAACTTATAAATGTCTACAAAGACTACAAACTGGAAAACAAAAGTAAATTTACCGCGCTCACAGACATAAACGTTTCTTTTGAAAAGGGAGAGCTTGTGTCTATCGTCGGTGAAAGTGGAAGCGGGAAAAGTACGCTTATGAACATCATAGGCGGACTTGACTCCGACTATACAGGTCAGATTAAGATTGATGGAGTCGACCTAAAGTCTTTTAAAGAAAAACAGCTTGATGATTACCGCAAGAAAAAGATTGGTTTTGTTTTTCAATCTTTCAACCTTATCCCTCACCTATCAATACTTGACAACGTCACTATTGCTCTCACCCTTTCAAATGTAAAGGAAAGTGTAAAGAATGCAAAAGCTATTGATATTTTGACTAAGCTTGGACTTAAAGACCACATAAAGAAAAAGCCTACTCAGCTCTCTGGTGGTCAAAAGCAGAGAGTTGCTATTGCTAGAGCGCTCATCAATGACCCTGATATCATACTTGCAGACGAGCCAACAGGAGCACTTGATAACGAGACCACAACGCAAATACTTGACATTTTAAAAGATATTGCTGATAACGAAAATAAGCTTGTTATCATGGTAACACACTCTGAAAAGGTGGCTAAAATATCGTCAAGAATAGTAGAAATATCAGATGGTAAAATTATACGTGACGAAAAGAAAAGTGATTACAAGAAAAACCCGCCTAAAGAAAAGTTAATAGAAAATGTAGAGCAAGAAGAGAGCGAAACAGCTGATAAAAGCAAGAAAAAATCAAAAGAAGGACATTTGTCTTTTTACTCTGCCCTAAAACTTTCCTTTCATAATATGTGGGCAAGTAAAACTAAAAATATATTAATGGCGGTAGGCGTTTCTATCTCCTTAATCGCACTAATACTTATGTTGTCTCTTGGCTCAGGTCTTACTGGATACATAGATACGCTTGCACAAGATTATTCTAATCCTAATTATGTGACCATATCAAAAAGTGGATATGATAGAGATGGTAACGGGCTTGAAGAAAGTGCAAATCCTATGATTCCTAGAATGTTTGAGACTTCTGAAATTGAGGAAATTGCTGGGGATTTAAATAATTATCTGCAAAGTCAAAATAGTGATTTTCAAGTGATTACATCAGGCGAAGAGCAAAACCTTACTTATGGATTTAGCACTGTTACAATGGGTATGGGTTACATCTATCCTTATCAGCCTGAGGTGCAACCTCCACAAGAGGGTCAAGGACAAGAAGATACTCTAGCAGAAGAGACGCAAGTCCCTGGCGATGAGCCATCACAGCAAGATGGAGAGATGATACTTTATACATATACCACCCCACCCTATTATTCGGAAGAAAATCTCATAGCTGGTACGATGAGTGGAATGGATGAAATCATGTTGTCATCAGCTGCTCTAGAATTCTTAGGGCTAGAAAATGCTGAGGATATTGAAAATGGTGATTACTATGTTACTCTTAGCATCAATATGACATATGACAATATGCTTATACGAATTAACAAACCTGTTAAAGTTACAGCCATAATTGATGTTTCAGTTTTCTCTAACATGATGGTTTTGTATTTAAGTTATGACTTTTTAAATACCTGCGTAATGGAAGCTCAAATCAATGAAGGAGCACTTCCTACAGGTATTAAACCTTCATTGCTATTTATTGAAACTGACAGCAAAGATACAACAGATTTAATCAACAATTACATCAGTACTAACAGAAAGGACCTTTCAGGTTCGGTAGAGGAACAACTTGCATCTATGTTTAGCGAGATGATGTCAACCTTCTCTATCGGGCTTGCAATAATCTCAAGTATTTCGCTTCTAGTTGCGCTTATTATGATACTCGTTGTGCTTTACATGAGTGTTTCTGAAAGAACGAGAGAAATTGGCGTGCTTAAAAGTATTGGAGCACGAAAGAAAGATATTAAGCTTATTTTCAGTACTGAAAGCTTGCTTGTTGGACTTCTAAGCGGTTTAACTGGAATAATTTTAGCACTGGCAATAGGAGGAATTTTAATTGTCATCTTAACGGCTGTACTTGGATTTGCTCCTATAAGCATGATGTGGTATTACTTTGTTATAGCACTTGTAATTAGTGTTGTTATTAGCGTGATTGCTGGACTATATCCAGCTTCAAAAGCTGCTAAACTTGACCCAGTAGAGTCGCTCAGGCATGAGTAGCAATCTATAAAGACATAATTGACCATATTTCTAAAGATAACCAAATAATTTAATTACACAAAAAAGACCTGAAATAATCAGGTCTTTTTTGTGATGTTTTAAATGTTATTTTTTTGAAAATTTTATGCCAAGTATTGATGTTACTATAGCAAGAACAGCGATAACAAAGTTAACAATAACTGCCCAGCCTGTTGAGTATTGCAGTGCTTGTTGTAAATCTCCGCCAACATATCCTACTGTGCAGAATAGAGATATAGCTCCGAATACTACAAGTGCAAGTGATAAAATGACATTAATGAAGTTTACAAGTTTAAAACCTTTCGACTTCTTTACAACGCCGAAACTTACAAGCATACAATAAAAAGAAGTTAAAATTAAAACCCCTGCCAAAATTGCTACAAGTAAGTTAGACAAAGCCATCATCACTTCCGTGCCGTTGCCTTCAAAGAAGTTACCTATAATGTCATACCCATTAGCAACGCTAACAAATAGTCTACCCTCGCCTGCTCCAATGTATGTTTGTGACAAGAATACAAATGTGAGCACGCCGACAATGACATTAAATAGATACATTAATCCTGATTTTGCGTTTTTCATATTCCCTCCTCGTTTTTATTTTAGTATTTATAAATGTAATTTGTCAAATAAAAATTGTAAATTATCTATTAAAAATGTTTTATATATTTATGTAACTTTTTGCAATAAAAAAAAGGTGCCAGTATGACACCTAAATTGTTTTTAAAGTTTATTTTGAGCTTTTCTTCATCATTATATAGTTTGCAACTGCACTTGCAAGAGCTAGGAATGCTATAACAAAGTTTACAGCTTCTGCCCAGCCTATTCCAAGAACGGCGCTCATTCCCATATCACTAATGTATGCAGATGTGCAGATAAGAGCAATCATTCCAAATGCTACAAGAAGTGATGCAAGCACTAGGTCAACTATTCTAAAGATTTTTGTAAGTTTATCATTTTTAACAACGTCAAAGCTTACTAAAAGTCCGTAGATAGATGAAATGATTAGCAGTCCAGCAAGTATTGAAACAAGAAATGCTGATAGTGCCATCATGGTTGATGCTGCTGTTCCGTCAGTACTATTAAACAAAGCATCAATCAAATCATAACCAGTGCTATTTGGTGCACCTGCAATCTTTGCAGATATATATGATTGAGATAAGAATACATAGCTAAGCACTCCAACTACTAAGTTAACTGCGTGCATGATTGTTGTTTTTACGTCTTTCATTTTACCTCCTTTCGCGTAATAGTTTAATATACTATTATGGTCGAGGTCAAACTTATATACATTAATTTTTCAATGAGTGACAAAACATGCGAAATTGTATCATAATAACAAATTTTATCACAAATAAAAAAGCCACCTCATATAGAGATGGCAAATAGATTATTTATCTTCTTTTTTAGTTTCTTTTGTTGTCTCTTTGGTCTTTTTAGGTTGTTTTTCAATATTGCTATCACCTTTAACAACTTCAGCCATACTTGTTAAAAGACCTGAAATATTTTGTATCTCGCTTGGCACAATAATCTTAGTTGCCTGACCGTCTGCTAGTTTCTTGAGAGCTTCAAACCCCTGCAAAGTAATATATGCTGCGTCTGGCTTTGCTGAGTTGATAAGCTCGATTGCCCTGTTCTCACCTTCTGCAACAGCGATTAAAGCCTCTTTTTGAGCCTCGGCTGCCAAGATTTTTGCTGTTTTCTCAGCTTCAGCTCTTAAAATCTTTGCCTGTTTTTCGCCTTCTGCAACGAGTATGCTAGATTTTTTCTCGCCTTCTGCTCTTAAGATTTGCTCACGGCGCTCGCGTTCGGCTTTCATTTGTTTATCCATGGCATCTTGGATATCTTTTGGTGGTAATATGTTTTTAAGCTCTACCCTATTAATCTTTATTCCCCATGGGTCAGTTGCTTCGTCCAAGATAAGTCTCATCTTTGTATTTACTGTATCACGTGAGGTCAGTGTTTGGTCGAGTTCGAGCTCACCGACAATATTACGAAGTGTAGTTGCTGTTAAATTCTCGATAGCCCTAATTGGTTGCTCAACACCGTAAGAATAAAGTTTTGCATCTGTTATTTGAAAATATACAACTGTGTCAATCTGCATTGTAACATTATCTTTGGTAATAACTGGTTGTGGTTTAAAATCTGCTACAATTTCTTTAAGTGATATAGGTTTGCTTGTCCTATCAAAGAAAGGCAAAATAACATGTATACCAGTATCTAGCGTCTTTCTATATTTACCAAGTCTTTCAACTACTACCGCCGTTGCTTGGCGAACAATTCTTACTGAAAAGCATAAGCTTACAAGTATTAATACACCTAAAACAATTAAAACAATAGCCCAAGCACTCATTTCTTATCCTCCTCTGATTTTTTGTCAGTTTTTACCTCTTCCACTTCAACTGTATTATTTATTTGAGGGTCACTACTCTCTGTCTTTTCTTGACTCTCCTCTTGCGAAACAGTCGTATTTTCGTTTGTAATAGGTGCTTCTGTTGTTGATGTTTCATTAGCTGGCTCTTGGGTCTCTCTAACATGGAGTTTATTACCATCCACCTTTACAATTTCTACTAAACTGCCTTGTTTTATAAGTTTGCCATCGTCACTTATCGCCGTCCAGACAACATCATTTATTTTAACAGAGCCGTTTTTCTCAAAGTCTGTATCCTCAAGTAGTCTTACCTTCCTACCTTCTAATGCCTCAACATTAGTCTTTGTATTCATATTCTTAAAAAGAAGCTTCTGAGCATACTTTCTTACAAATATTATCAAAAGTGCGGATACGACAACAAATATCGCTATCTGCCACTCAATGCCAACTCCTTCTATTGCCGATAGAATAAACGGCACTACAGCACCAAATGCAAACCATACAGATACGAGGTCTAGCGTAATAATTTCTATTATTATAGATATTGCAATTACCGCTAGCCATACCCAAAACATTGTGTCCATAAAGCTCTCCTAATTTAATAATTTATAATATTTATACATAATCATATTACCAAATTCTTCTTTACTTGTCAACATTATTTAAAAATTCGCATAAATTTTAAGTGTATGAGCTATTTTCGCGACTCATTTACATATTATGATAACTTTTTTTGAAAAATTAAAGAAATTTGATAAAAACAGTTGATTTTTTGTTAATTATTTGCTATATTAATAGAGCAAACCTTAACTTATTGCTTTAAATCTTTAAGATAAGGCGATCTCTTATGCGGGAGTGGCTCAGTGGTAGAGCGTTGCCTTGCCAAGGCAAATGTCGCGGGTTCGAGTCCCGTCTTCCGCTCCATAACGGTACCATCGCCAAGCGGTAAGGCAAAGGTCTGCAAAACCTTTATTCCCCGGTTCAAATCCGGGTGGTACCTCCAAGTACAAAAATCAGCGGTCAAAAATGACCGTTTTTTTGTTGGGTAAAACCATACAAAATAAGTCACACTAAATTCACGATAGTGAGTTTACAAACCCTCAACTTTTCTTTCTTCTTTTTTATTTCAAAAACAATCCGAGCTTAAGAGAAAAACGAAAAATGAAAAAATAAAAAATAAAAGTACAAACAAAAATAATCCTCGAACAAGTTCTCGGATTATTTTTCTCTGGTGCTGGTGGTGGGAGTCGAACCCACACGGTGTTGCCACCTCGGGATTTTAAGTCCCGTGCGTCTGCCATTCCGCCACACCAGCATATGATAAAATTACTTTAGTTTTAACAGGGTTTTAATTTCATTTCTTTACGGGACTTTTAAGTCCTTGCGTCTGCCACTTTTACTATAAATATCTTACGATTTTCAGGTAATCCAAAATCCGCCACACTAGCAGGCCCTATACAAAGTATTACTGACAAACCTTACCAAGTAAATATAACATTTCTTATAAAAAAAATCAAGTGTTTTTGCAATTTTTATAAATTTATTAGTTAAGTTTTTTTGAAGAAAATATTGACAGTGCAGAGCATAATAATGAGACGACAAAGAAAATGGCTCGTCTTGGAGCAAAATATTTAACTGAATATTTTGCAAAAAAGTATATTGATAGTGAGGTTGCTGAAGGAAGGTGGCCAAGGCACTTGACAGATTTATCCTTCATTTTTGAAGAAGATTTGGGTAAAATTTTGCAACTTAAAGGAACAAAAGAATTCTTTGCTGACTTTTATAATCATTTATACTCTGCCATTGCAACGCTTACTGATAAATATGATGGCCATTTAATATTAACTGACCAAAAGGCAGGCGATCTTGCTTTTAATAATCTTAAAAGAATACTGAGTGGATACCCTACTTTTGAGCGTATGATTACATCAGGATATTTGGATAAAGGCTCTAATAAGCCAAAGAAGTTTACTCTAGAAATAAAAGGCGGCATCGTAAAAGTAAATGAAAATGTGCTTATTGACCACGATCCGTATGGTGAATGGAGTGACACTTACAAAAAAACAGAAATTATTTTGCGAGAAAATAATAATTTTGAAGATGATGAGAACGAGGCAGAATAACCTCGTTTTTTATTCTAAATTAAGTTGAGTATAAAGAATAAAGTAAAATTAAAAAATAAATTATAAATTAAATCATTTTCAATTAAACTCGCATTTAATAAATATATATGCTGTTATAATTTGACAAATTTTTAGCTATATGTTAAAATATAAGTATTTAAAAGGATTTATTATGGCTATTGTTAAAAATGAAAAAATTACTTCTAGAGATGTCGATTTCGCTCAGTGGTATACTGATATTATAAAACAGGCGCATCTTGCTCATTATAGTTCTGTAAAAGGCTGTCTTGTTATAGAGCCTTATGCTTATGCTATTTGGGAGAATATGCAAACTGTACTTGATAAGATGTTTAAAGAAACAGGGCATGAGAATTTATATATGCCTATGTTTATCCCTGAAAGTCTGCTTAAAAAAGAGTCAGAGCATGTTGAGGGTTTTGCACCAGAAGTAGCTTGGGTAACATATGGCGGTAAAAATCAACTTGAAGAGAAACTTTGCGTTCGTCCTACCTCTGAAACGCTATTTTGTGATTATTATTCTGATGTGGTTGGGTCATATCGAGACCTACCAAAGCTTTATAATCAGTGGTGTTCTGTTGTACGTTGGGAAAAATCTACTAGACCATTTTTAAGGTCAAGAGAGTTCTTATGGCAAGAAGGTCATACAGTGCACGAGACTGCAAAAGAGGCTGAAGAAGAGACGTTTAGAATGCTCAATATATACAAAAAATTCTTTGAAGAGTATCTCGCTATACCTGTGCTTGTAGGCAAAAAGACAGAAAAAGAAAAGTTTGCAGGTGCTGAGTATACCCTATCGCTTGAGGCTCTTATGTATGACGGAGTGTCTTTGCAGTCGGCAACCTCTCACTATTTTGGTCAAAAGTTTTCTAAGCCTTTTGATGTAAAATTTGTTGATAGAGAAAATAAACTTCAATATGTTTATCAAACCTCTTGGGGTTGCAGTACGCGTATGATTGGTGGGCTTATTATGGTACATGGAGATGACAATGGGCTTGTTTTGCCTCCTAAGATTGCACCAAAACAGGTTGTAATTGCAACTATTCGTAACAATGAAAACGTGCTTAAAGTTGCAAGTGAGCTTGAGAGTAAGCTAAAAGCACTTGGTATGAGAGTTATTGTCGATACTTCTGACAAAAGTGCTGGATTTAAGTTTGCCGAGTACGAAATGAAAGGCGTACCTATCCGAATTGAAGTTGGTCCACGTGATATAGAAAATGGACAAGTGATAATTGCGAGACGAGATACTGGAGCTAAAGAAATAGTAAAAATTGATGAAGTTGAAAGTATTATCACTAAACTTTTAGACGATATTCAAGCTAATTTGTATAACCGCGCACTTGAGCATACAAAAGAAAGGACATATACCTGCACTACCCTTGACGAAGTTAAAGAAATTATGCAGACGAAACCTGGCTTTGTAAAAGCTATGTGGTGTGGCGACCCTGAGTGCGAAGCTAAAATGAAAGAGATACGTGGTACCAAGTCTAGATGCATACCATTTGAAGAAGAGCATATTTCTGACCACTGCATTGTATGTGGTAGAAAAGCTAAACATATGGTTTACTGGGGTATACAATATTAATTTAAAAAATAATTTAATTATTAAACAAAAAAACTCGCTTAAGCATATTTTTATAGGCGAGTTTTTTAATGCAAAAATATCACAAATTAAAAGTTTTTGTCAATCTAACATAGAACAGCGAGAGTGGCAACATACATAGATTATTTGATAATTTTTTGAAAGCTCTTTTGTTATCTCTTTTGCGCATTTCATCATATTGTCGTCAAGGTTTACAAAGGTATCGTCAAGGATTATAAATGGTCTTTCTTTTTTATATATCTTATTTATAAGACTAACACGTTGGCAAAAAGATATGATATCTTGGTAGCCTTGAGACGAGTATTCAAAGTCTTTAGTCCCTATTGTCGTTTGCTCTTTGACCTTCCATTGATTGTCAATAACAAACCTATTTGGGTCGATTGAAAACTCTTGTAGTATTTCTGAAAATTCACTATTTATCGAGCTGACATAACGGGTTGCAACATTGTCACGCGCCTGCAAAAGATAATCTATCGTTTTTTCGACAATGGTGTATTTCTCCTCTGAAGTCGCTAAGTTATCCTTTAGTGCCTCGTACTGCGAAATTAAATAGTCTTCTTGATTTAAAGAGGCTTCAAGTTGATTTTTTAGACTATTTAGTTTATTATTTTGAGTGATATATTCTATATTTAAATTGTTAAGCTGGTTTTGCAAGCTGTCTAGTTTTTCTCTATTTGGCATTTCTACTGAGCTATACTTTTCTGCGAGTACCGATTTTAGCTCTGCAAGTTTTGCCTCTAGCTGTCCAAGTTCGTCATTGAACTGATGTACTAGGTTTTGCTGAACTTGAGGAGTTTTTGTATCTTTATATTTCTTAAAATAAATTATAGTTAAAACAGCAATTAGAACAACTGAAACTATTGCCACCGCTAAAAAAAATGGAAGATTTACAATATTTACTATATATAGCACAGCCATTGCTATGATAACAGCGACAAGTAAAAGTAGGCTTATGAAAATCATCTTTTTAGGCAGGTTTGACCTTTGAGACTTTATATTCTCAAGAGCCTTGCTTTGAAATTGATTTTGTTTAGCATAAAGCGAAGCAAGCGAAGAGGTAAAATTTTGCACCTGCCCTTCTATCAAAGTTTTATTTTTATATTTTTCTTCTTGGATGGACAGTTTTTGCTTTTCTAGTTCTACTTTTTCTTGTAAAAGTGACCGATTGTTTTCCAAGTCAGAAATAACAGTCTCTTGTGACTGGATTTGGTCTTGTATGTCTCTTCGCAATGCTTGAGTATGGCTTATTTGAAGATGTTTTTCTTCTATCTCTGTCTTCTTTGGAATTTGTCTTTTTATATCAAGTCTTTTTTCATTTAATTTTTTTATTGCACTATCAATGTTTTTTAAGTCGTCCTCGTATTTGTTGACTCCTGTCAAGCTTGCAGTAAGTTCTGAGTTTGCCGAGCTTCTAAAATTAAGTTGAGGAAAAAATGCGGTCATTTTAAAAGAGTCTTCGCTTATACCAAATAATGTGTTTCCTAGAGGTTCTCTCTCCTCTTTGGTAACTTTGTTATTTTTGTAATCAAACAGCTCATAGCTGTCACCTTCTGGTGTTTTGCCAAAGGTTCGAGTCACTCTAAAGCTGCCCTCTTTTGTCTGAAAGTCAATATAGCCACCATAAACTCCACCCTGCCATGGCATAAATCTACTTCGCTCGGACTTATAGTCCTCACCTCTTGTCTTTGCACTCATGCCATAGAACATTGCCTTAATAAACACAGTCAAAGTACTTTTACCCCAGCCGTTGTCCTTTAAAAGCTGGTTTAGAGATGAGTCAAAATCGATATCAAGGTTAGATAGCTTGCCGAAATTTTCTATATGAAGTTTTTTTAAAATCATATGCTAATATCATCTCCTCTTAACGCCTCAATTCCAAGCTGGCAAATTTTTTCTTTGAACGCACCACTCTCATTTTGCTCGACTAGCAGTAGAAACTCCGCTTTGAAAGAAAGAGTATCTTCTTTTATCTTATCAAAATCTATCTTTAATTTTGATTGGTCAACTATCTCAAGATAAAAATAGTTTGATAGCTCTGTCTTCATTGCATTAATGTATTTATTGCTCTCTTCCGTGTAATAGCCTGTCAATATAATTCTTATAAGGTCGCTTTCTTTGCAGGCATTTTTTGATAGCTCCGCTTTAATCTTATTTAGCATATCCTTATATGACAAAATATCCGTTATATCGCATGAGCATATCATATATCGTCTTGTCGCAAATGGATGAAAGGTAAATTTTAGTTCGTCTGTGTCTATCTCAACAAAGCCTTTATCGCCACTCTCGTCAAAACCATTTGAAAATAAACTGCCACTATATACCATAACGCTTTTATTTAATTTAAACTCGCTATAACTGTGCACATGACCAAGCGCAACATATTTAAAGTCGAATTTATCAACATACTGATGCACATCGATAAAGTCTCCACTTGTACGATTTTGGATATCGCCGTGAAGCATTAAAATGTTTGTTTTTGTTTTATCGTAACTTTTATAAATAGTCTCTGGAGAAACCTGACCATAGATGACAGTATCACCAAAGCTAACAAAAGGATTGTCCTCATCTAAAATAACAAAATTAGAAGGTAGGTTTTTAAAGTCAAACTTTTCATCATGATTACCTTTAATATACAAAACAGGTCGTCCAAACTCCTCAACAGCCCTAAAAAAGTTTGAAGATATGCCTGCTGGTACACTTTTATTGTGAAATAAATCGCCACAAATTAGCACCGCGTCATAGTCTTCTTCTGCCTTGTCAAAAAGACGAGAGATAAGTGCGTTTTGCTCCGCTCTTATCTGTGATTGTTTGTCTAGTGATAGTTTTATATTCTTTGCGCCTAGATGTATATCGGCAGTATGTAAAAATTTCATTTTAACCTCATAAAAATTATAGCAAAAAAATTGCTATAAAACAAATATTTTTGCCAAAAGAAAAAAGCCTTAATAATTTAAGACTTTTTATATGTGATTTATTAAAAGATAATAAATGATTTGTATTTTTAAATGGATTGACATTTTATAGCTCTATTAAAGATATATCAATATGAGCATTTGAGGTTATCATTATAGGAGTGGTTCCGCCGTTTACGGTAACTGGAATTTCAAAGTTGCCATCCATAGATGCAATGTCTATATTTGAGTTGTCTCTTAACTTTCCTTCACCGTCATAGACAAACAATTGATATGCAAGGTTTGAAAGCACTCTTAAATTTATATCTCCTGAGTCTGTTTTAAAATCTAGTTGTTCTTCTATTGCTTGGCACTCATAGGTTACGTTAATGTTTCCGCTTGTAGTCTCAATATCAAGGTCATCTTCATAGATGTGAACATTAACATTTCCTGAGGTTGTCTTAATAAAGGCTTTGCCTCTTAGCTCTTCTATGTTTACTTGGCAGTCAAAGCCATCTATATAAACCTGGTTACCTTGAGCCACAGTGCCTAAGTTTATACGTGAGCTATTAGCAAAAGGTAAACTTAAATTACCATCTATATTATTGATTGTTATGCGAGCTTCGTCAAGTTGATTTGCCGAATTATTTGCGCTTATTGAGCCGGTCAAGCTGTCCATATCCAAATATCCGCTTGAGATATTTAAATCAATATCGCCTGTAACGCTATCGGCAAAAAGTTGACCTTCATTTATATCAAAGACTATATTTTGCGCGCCGTTATATACAACATTATTTAAATTTATAATACTAGAGTCGGTATGGACTTCAAAGGCATTTGAGATAGTGATTTCATTTAAAAAGTTTGTGATTCTTCCGCTTGATGATTTAATAGAAAGGTCATTTAAATTGTTATCTAAAAATGGATAAAGATAAACGATACCACTATTTGTTTTTACGTCAATAGAATTTACATTAATATAGCATTGTATGTCAGTTACCTCTTGGTCTGTAAGTCTTGTTTGGTTTCCGATATAAACATTACCTGAGGTGTTTATAACTGTAATTTTTGTGTTATCAAAGCTATATGTGTCTCTTGCTGGCAACAGAAGGCTTATGTTTATTTGCTTATCAAAGAAGAGAAAGCCGTCTGGTTCTGATACATCAATATTAAGTATGCTTCCCTCGTTTGAGTAATAAATATCATAGGTAAAACTTGTGTTATCGCTAGAGCGAGCAAAGCCTTTGCAACTGTTTTCTATTCTTACAGCATCCGCGCCAACGTCTAGTGAGCGCGCTACTGTTACGCTTGCATAATTGCAATTTACTATAACCTCATTTACATTTGTAAAGTCTATAGTCTCTTCATTTGCCGTTTGAAAAACTTCGTCGTCAATATTGTACACCAAATATTGAAAGCCTAGCACGTTTTTAAAAGGCGAAAACATCATAACAACAATTGTTATTAAAAACGCTGCTATTATGATTAATATTAGTATCAGTAAATACTTGCCAAAGCCTTTCTTTACTTTTCCGTCTGCCATCTTTCCTCCATATTTAAATTATAACACATATTTTACCGATTGACAAGATAAAAATATAATTTAGTCAAGTATTGCCTTTATTCTTCTTATGCCACTTGATGAGGATTCCTCTTTTACTATCTTAAAGTGATGAAGCTCTCCTGTGTTTTCTGCGTGTGGACCACCACAAATTTCCTTGCTAACATCTCCTATTGTGTAAACCTTAACCTCATCACCATACTTGTTTGTAAAGGTACCATGTGCACCCTCGGCTTTTGCCTTCTCAAGCGTCACAATCTCGCTTGTAACAGGCAAATTCCTTGCAATAGCGTCGTTGACAAAGTCTTCAACCTGTTTAAGCTCCTCTAGTGTCATCTTATGGTCAAGGTTAAAGTCAAAGCGAAGACGCTCTGGTGTTATGTTAGAGCCCTTTTGTACAATTTGCTTGCCAAACATATGTTGAAGTCCTGCGAGAAGCAAGTGTGTTGCTGTATGTAGTCTTGCCGATTGTTTTGAACCGTCTGCAAGTCCTCCCTTAAAAGTCCCAGCAGAGGCAACACGAGATTTTTCTTGGTGCTCTTTAAACTTCTCTTCAAATTCCGCTCTATCAACAGTATAGCCACGTTCCTCGGCGAGCTCTTTTGTAAGCTCAAATGGGAAGCCAAAGGTATCATAAAGTCTAAATACTGCCTTGCCACTAAGTTTGTTTTCAACCTTCTCGCCCGTTTTGGCAGCAAACTCCTTGTGTTTTTCGTTGCCAGCGATAACCTTTTCAAACTCTTTGTGTCCTTCGTCAAGTGCTTTTGAAAACTTTTCAACCTCTTTGATAAGCTCTTCTTTGATAAATTCTCTATGCTCGGCGATATCACTATAGTCCTTGCCGTATTCGTCAACAAAGATGTCCGATATCTCGGTAAAATATTTTGGGTCAAGCCCGATATTTCTTGCGCAGTTGCTAGCGCGTCTAATAAATCTTCTTAATATGTAGCCTTGACCAACATTTGAAGGCGTAACACCTCTTGCGTCACCCAAAATAAATACAGATGACCTTAAGTGGTCGGTTATTATCCTATAAGAGCGAATGGACTGAGCGCTATCCTTGTATTTCACGTTTGCCTTAGACCCAATAAAGTCAATCACATTTTTAAGACAGCCTGAGTCGTATACGCTTTCTGCGCCATTTAACACGCAAACTGTTCTCTCAAGTCCCATGCCTGTATCAATGTTTGGTCTTGCAAGTTTTTCTGCCTTTGCACCTGGCTCTTTAACATAGTACTGCATGAAAACGTCGTTCCATATTTCAAGGTACTTGCCACAGTCGCAAGCTGGAGAACAATTCTCACTGCACTTTGGCTTGCCGGTATCATAGAACATTTCAGTATCTGGTCCACATGGTCCAACTCCGCCACCTAGTGCCCACCAGTTGTTTTCCTTAGGTAGATAGAAGACCTTGTCTATCCCGCACTCCTTCCAAGCGTTAAAAGCCTCTTCGTCTTTTGGTGCTGTTTCGTTGCCATCAAAAACAGTAACTGCAAGACGCTCTTTTGGTATGTTTAAATACTCTGGGCTTGTTAAAAACTCAAAGCTTAATTTAATCATCTCCTTTTTGTCGCACTTCCCAAGTGTCCAGTTGCCAAGCATTTCAAAAAGAGTAAGATGGCTTGAGTCGCCTACCTCGTCAATATCATTGGTTCTGATACATCTTTGAACGTCAAATATCTTGTCGCCATATGGATGTGGCTCGCCCAAAAGGTAAGGCACAAGTGGATGCATGCCTGCTGTGGTAAAAAGCACTGTTGGGTCGTTCTCTGGTATTATTGAGTAACCAGGTATTCTTTTAAAGCCATGTTTTGTAAAAAATTTTATCCATAAATCTTTTAATTCTCTATCTGTTTTCATAATTTTCCTCGCATATTAAAAATACTGCTATATTTTAGCATAAATCATATTAAAAATCAATCATTTAGGCTAGTATTCTACATCTTTTAAATAAAGTCCGTGTGGGCTCATTGTTTGACCTGACTTACTTCTATCGCCACTGGCAAGAGCACATTTTATATCCTCTAGGCTAAGTCGACCGAGGCTGAAGTCAACAAGAGTGCCTACTATAATCCTCACCATATTATAAAGAAAGCCACTGCCAGAAACGTCCACCTTTATAAATTCGCCCTCCCTTGCTATTGTAATATCATAAATGGTGCGTACGAAGTTATCGGTTGCAGTGTTCGCTGAACAAAAGCCTTGAAAGTCATGCTCACCAACAAGCAAGCTAGCACACTCTCTCATCTTGTCAATATCAAGAGGCTTTTTGACTACGCCCACCCTAGTTGCAAGAAAAGCGTTCTTGACAGGCGAGTTGTATATCTTATATCTATATGTCTTTTTGTGTACTGCAAATCTAGCGTGAAAGTCGGGCTCTACCTCTTCTGCCTTCTTTATTACTATATCGTCAGGGAGGACATTATTTAAAATTTCACTTAGTTTGCTAATCGGCACTGGGAGAGCTAAATCAAAGTGAGCCTTTTGATTTAATGCGTGTACGCCGGCATCCGTTCGTCCACTGCCATAAACTTCAACCTTTTGATTCAAACTTTGCATGATAGCCTTTTCTATCTCCTCCTGCACCGTTTTGACATTTGGTTGTTTTTGCCAGCCCGAGTAGTTTGTCCCATCATATTCTATTGTAAGTAAAATTCTTCTCATAAAAATATTATACATTATTTAATCTATTTTTAAAAAATAAATTTACAAAATATTCTATTTTATTTTACCTATTAATTGCATTTGCTATATTTAATTTTTTGTTTGACTATTTTTATAAAAAATTATATAATCAAAATTATGAAAAAGAAAATTGTTGATGGCTGTCAGGCAACAGCTGAAATTGCCTACAAACTTAGTGAGGTTATACCTATCTACCCTATAACTCCTTCAAGTCCGATGGCTGAGTATTGCTCAGGACTTAATAGCAAGGGCGCTAAAAATATCTTTGGCGAAGATGTAAAGATGATTGAAATGCAATCAGAAGGTGGCGTTGCAGGAACGCTACATGGCGCTCTTTTGTCTCGAGCTTATGGCACATCTTTTACCTCAAGTCAAGGACTACTTTTAATGATACCTAATATGTACAAAATGGCGGGCGAATGTTTGCCAGCTGTTTTACATGTGTCGGCTAGAGCTGTTGCAAGTCATGCTCTATCAATCTTTGGTGACCACTCAGACGTAATGGCTACACGCATGAGCGGATTTGTTATGCTTGCCTCCTCTTCTGTACAAAATGCACATATCTTAGCGCTTGCAAGTCATACCCTAGCAATGAAAGCAGGGCTTCCTGTGCTACACTTTTTTGACGGTTTTAGAACAAGTCATGAGTTGCAGAAAATTGACACTTTTGAAGATGACGAGATAAAGAAGGTTATTAAAAATTATTTTATAAACTTTAAAAACACCTATCAAGAAAGACAATTTGGAACGGCACAAAATCCTGATGTATTTTTCCAAAATAGAGAGGCAAATGAAAAAAAATACAGAGAGGTAGAGAAAAACTTAAAAGAAATTTTTAAGGATATTGAGGATATTTCTGGTTTTAGAAAGGACTTTTTTGAGTATTATGGCAGAGAGGATGCTGAGCATATTGTAGTGTCAATGGGCTCCTCATGTGAGACTATACGAGAATATATTGAGCAAAATCCTGATAAGAAAATTGGGCTCGTTGAAGTTGTTTTATATAGACCATTTTTAGCTGAAAGGTTTATAGAAAAACTGCCAAAAAGTGCTGAAATTATCACAGTGCTAGATAGGACAAAAGAAAATGGTGCGATTGCGCCTTTAGCTCTTGATGTTATAACCGCCGTGCAACAGCATGGCAAAAACGTTAAGGTTTTATATGGACGCTATGGTCTTGGTGGTAAAGAGTTCTCCCCTGCAAATGTCGACAGCGTTTACAAGAATATGGAAGGCAATGGCAAAACAAACTTTACTGTTGGCATTATAGACGATGTAAATGATAGCTCGCTACCTGAGAGCGAATATAAGCCTGCAGTTGACGCCTTCCAAATCAAAATATTTGGGCTGGGGTCTGACGGCTCGGTTTCGGCTAGTAAGTCTACAATAAAAATTTTGGGCGAAAACTACAATAAGTTTGTACAAGGCTATTTTGAGTATGACTCTAAAAAGTCTGGTAGTTTGACAATATCACATTTAAGGCTATCAGATACACCTATTAAAAGTCAGTATCTTGTAAAAAATGAAAATGTTATCTCTATAAACAACTTCTCTTTTGTTACGAGATATAACTGTCTTGAAGGGCTTGAGCTCAATGGAGTTGTGCTTATAAACTCCATATTTGACAAAAACGAAATATCTAAAGTTTTACCTGTCGGCTATGTTAAAAAACTTAAAGAAACAAATGCTAAACTTTTTGTTATCAATGGGCAAAAAATAGCTTCAGAAAATGGACTTGGTGGCAAAATAAATATTATCATGCAGGCTGGTATGCTTAAATGCACAGGTCTTCTTAGCCAAGAAGAAATTGAAAAAGATTTAGAGCATGACATTAGAAAGCTATTTGCAACAAAAGGCGAAGATGTCGTTGAAAAGAATATCAAAGCAATGAAGATTGCACTAAACAGTCTTGAAGAGGTTAATGTTAATTCTCTTGTCGGGAGAGAATACAAACCACTTGCCGACTATGATGATGAGTTTTATACAAACATCATGAAAAAACAAAAAAGTCTTGAAGGAGACAGTATTCCCCTTTCTAAATTTAGTGAGGATGGTTCGGCACCACTTGATACAAGTAAGTATGAAAAAAGAGGCATTGCGGTAAGGCTCCCTCGTTGGATAAAAGAAAACTGTGTGCAATGCGGTCAATGTGTGCTAGCATGTCCACACTCGGCTTTGAGCGCACTTTTAGTAGACGAAGATATTAAAGACAAAGAAAGTTTTGTGAAAGCAATCGGACTAAATGGCAAGCTCTACAAAGTTTTACTCTCACCTGAGGATTGTACAGGCTGTGGCGTTTGTGCTAAAACCTGCCCTGCCATTAAAAAAGCTCTAGAGATGGAAGAGGCAAGTGCTATCCTTGAGCAAAAGAGAAAGGAGTATAAAGAGAGCAAAAATTACAAGCAAAGCAATCAAACATTATTCCCAAAGGCCTTTGCAAAGGGTTTGCAGTTTGAAAAATCGCTATTTGAGTTCTCCGGCGCTTGTGCTGGCTGTGGGGAAACACCTTATATCAAGATTTTGACCATGCTTAATGGCTCTGACATGATGATTGCAAATGCTACAGGTTGCTCATCCATTTATGGTGGAACGTTTGGTTCCTGTCCTTATGGAAAGGATGATAAAGGTGGCATTCTTTGGGCTAATAGTCTTTTTGAGGACAATGCAGAGTTTGGGCTTGGCTTAAAGCTTGGTAGCAATTACAACAAAAATAGTAGCAAAAATCTATGGATAATTGGTGGAGATGGATGGGCATATGATATCGGTTTTGGCGGACTTGACCATATCCTTGCAAGCGGAGAAAATGTCAACATTTTAATCCTTGATAACCAAACCTATTCTAACACTGGTGGACAACAGAGCAAAGCAACCCCTACTGGTGCATCTGTTAAGTTTGCCGAAAATGGTAAGCCACTTAGAAAGAAAAATATTGGAGAAATTGCGCTGACCTACAAGGATGTCTTTGTATCTCAAGTCGCACTTGGCGCAAATATTAACCAAACAATTAAAGCGTTTATTGACGCGCAAAATTACAACGGTGTTAGTTTAATAATTGCTTATGCACCTTGTGTCAACCAAGGTTTTGATATGTCCAATATGATGGGAGAGATGAAAAAGGCTGTTGATTGTGGGTTCTGGCCACTTTATCAATATAACCCAGTTGATAAAAAATTAACTTTATTTTCTACCCTCAATGAAGAAAGTTATAATGACTTTTTGAAAGGCGAGCGTAGATTTGTTACCACTATGGAAAAAGGTGGACAAGCTCTTCTTGAAAAACAAAAAGAATATGCTATTGAAAATTATAATTATTTAAAAGATTTAGCAAAATTAAATGATAATAAATAAAATAATTTAATAAAATTTTTAATAATTAATTTTATTTAAAAAAAATTGCACTTAAAAATGAGATATCCCCAAAATTAAGTACAATTTTTTATTTTTATTAAATTTTAAATTAATTTTCAAAATAATTATTGACCGCATAAATAAAGGGCAAAAAATAGATAGAATATTTAATATTTACATATAATATTTGTCTAAAAATGTAAATAATTGTCTTTTATATTCTGTTAAATTTACATCAATGCTTCTTGTATGTTTTGCATCCTTTGCAATATATAATTGTCGTCTTTGCTCCGGCAGGCAATTATACAAATTATATACCATTTTTGTAGGTACAAAATCATCAAGGTCACCATGTATGAAAAGCATTGGCAGTTTTGATTTCCTTAAAGAATCGCAAGCGTCAACCTTTTTTAAGTCTAAACCTTTTGTATTTTTAGTGTAGTTATAAAAGATGTTATAAATAAATCTCGATTTTATTTTCGATTTAGAATATACGTGGATAAACTCATTGTTTGCATTGTCGTAGCCACAATCTTCAATTCCGCATATGACGTTATTAGGCAGATTTTCGCCAAGTGCCATACAAACTGTACTTGCGCCCATTGAAATACCAAAGAGTACTATCTTATAATTAGGCTTAAGTTCTAGCATTTTATTTATCCAAAGTAGTAGGTCTCGATGCTCGTAAAGTCCCATGCTTAGTCCTTCGCCTTCACTTTCACCATGCGCGCGTTGGTCAAAGGAGAGTATGTCATAGCCTCGCTCCTCAAACAATTGTGCAATTGAGTACATGTCGGTATGATCTCCGCCATAGCCATGCACGAGAATAGCTAGTCTATCCTTATTGCTGTCTTTGTAAAAACCATATAGTTTTAAATCGTCAGTAGAGGTAATAGTAAGTTTTTTGAAATCCTCCTTATTAAAATATTTTTCTATCTCTGGCCTTTTTTCTAGCTCACATTTGTTTTTGATTACTATTCCCCTTTTTAATTTACCTTGTCTTGAAAGCGAAAAGCGATATAAAGCCCAGCCCGTGAGCAAATATCCGCCCAGGACCACCAAAACTAATGCAAGTAGTACAAATAAAATTATCAATAAAATTTTCATACATCATCCTCAAAATTTATCTAAAATCAAATGACTATTGCCTTTACGCTTTCTCCGCTGTCTGCATCCTGATAAGATAACCAGTAGCCAAAGCCTTCAGGTCTGCCTTCATCAAGTGGGAACCAAATAGGATAACCAGACAACTCGCGTGGAGGAAATTTCTGATATACACCAGGTACGCCATAACAGATATATTTTAATTTTTCCTCCTCATATAAAAGTCCTAGCACGTAATAATCGCCATTGTCGTCAATGCTTACCTTAACCCATTTAGAGTTCGGCAGGAGCTGCTCGAGATAATCTTCACTTGGATTGTTTGCAAAAAGGTAGTCTATCTGTCCCTTCATTTCATCATAAAATTTGTTTTGAGTTGGCGTTTCAGGTTCTTCCGGCTTTTCTGCCTCCATCTTTCTTGTATGAGTTAGATAAAACTTTTTATACTCACAGTTGTCACAGTCTTTTGAGCAGACTTGAGCCTCTTCAAAGCATTTATCAATGGTCTTTTCTATCTCCTCTTTTTCGCTATCTTCGTAGTCGACATTGTATTTATCTAAAACATCCTCAACCTCGCTCATGCTTTTGGTCTGGGCTAGAGAGTCTATCACTTGAGAAAACACCTTTTCTTTATCAATATACCCGTCACTGCAACCGTATAAAATAGGATGAGGCTCTCCTCCTACAAAATTTACTACAGCACATGAGAAGGTACTTGGAATTTCTTTTAGCTCGCTTTTAAATGTAAATAGCATTCCTGAGGCATGAGTAAGTCCTGCTTTGATAACTTTTCCATTGCTATTTATGCCAAGGCTGATTATTCCGCGTGGCTCTACTCCGAAATTATATAGTCGCATTCGACCTGTTGTCATATCGCCATCGCACTCAAGCGTTAGCACCGCCCTTTGTGACTTATCTGTTACACCATTTAAAACAATACTCTTTTTATTTATCATAAAGCACCTCTTTATATATTATACTTGGAGGTTCCATTTAATGATTTTTTTAAAATGTAAATTTTTTAAGATTTTTGGCAAGTTTTGTCGAATGTGACATTGCATATATGTGCATTTTAGCAAATTGTATTTAATCTTTTTTTGATAGTTTTTTATTTATTGCCCTAACAATATCCTTTTCATTGAAGCCTGCCATATTGTATATCGTCTTGCCATCGGCACTCTTTTGATAGTCGCTAACTCCTACCACCAAGCCATCATCGCCAACGTACTTGTACCAAACGTTGTCATTTGACGCCTCTATCGCAACACGAAGGCGAGCGGATTTTTGTAGTACCTTGTTTTTGTATGCAGTAGACTGCTCTTCAAAGAGTTCCACGCAAGGAAAAGAAACTACTGAAACACTGTAATTTTTAGACAGCTCCCTTGCCACATTTAAAGCTAAGCTCACCTCGCTTCCACTTGCATAAATGACAACATCAGCATCCTTGCTTGCTTGTTTTAAAATATATCCGCCTTGGCTTGCCTCGTTAAATTTGCCATCAACAATTGGCATGTTCTGTCTTGAAAGAACAAAGGCTATCGGTCCCTTATTTGAAAGAGCAAATTTGTAGCCTGCAAGAAGCTCGCTTGCGTCACAAGGTCTGAAAACTTTTAACCCTATAATTGAGCGGAGTTGAGAAAGCTGTTCGATTGGCTGATGTGATGGTCCATCTTGACCGACGTAAATACTGTCATGCGTGAAAAAGTACATAACGTTTAGTTTCATCATGGCTGACATTCTTATGCTAGGGAGCATGTAGTTTGAAAAAGCAAGGAAAGTAGAGCAGAAAGGAAGGAAATCCTCGTACAAACTTATTCCGTTGACAATTGCGCCCATAGCGTGCTCGCGAACGCCAAAATGTATGTTTCTTCCCCTTCTATTGCCTGAGTTGTAATTTCCGCCATTTTCAATATATGCGCAACTAGAGTGCATAAGGTCGGCAGTTCCGCCAACTATTTGCAATAACTTTTCGCTAACCTCGTTAAGTATCTTTTTGTTAAGCTCTCGTCCGCTTAAACCCTCCCATTTGTAAACGTTACGGCTAAGTTTATCAAGATCTATCTTCTTCCTGTCAAAGAAATTGACAAATTGTCTATAAAGCTCTGGGTTGGAGGTTGCGTAAACTGCTAAGTTTTGGTTCCATTTTTCGTGGTTGAGTTTGCCTCGTCTTGAGGACTCCATGCAAAAATCTCTGACATCGTTTGGAATATAAAAGTTTTCAAATACACCAAGCTTTTGATTGAAAACTTTAAGTTCCTCGCCATTTAGTGCAACACCATGTATAGAAGAAGTGCCTTCTTTATCCGTTCCAATACCTATAGTTGTCTTAAATATAATAATAGTTGGAAGAGAAGATTTCTTCGCCCTAGCAATCGCCCGAGAGCAAGCATAGAAATTATTACCTTTGTTGCATCTAATTACATTCCAGCCCATAGCTTTAAATTTCTTGGCAACATTCTCTCTATTTGCTATATTTATTGAGCCATCCATGGTGACATCGTTTGAGTCGTAAAGTAAAATCAGTTTATTAAGTCCTAAAGTGCCAGCAAGAGAGCATGCCTCCTGTGCCACTCCTTCCATGAGGTCGCCGTCGCCTGCAAGGCAATAGGTATAATTGTCAATTATTGGAAAGCCTATGCTGTTAAAGCGCTCCGCCATGATAGTCTGTGCTATTGCCATACCAACAGCGTTTGCGACACCTTGCCCGAGTGGGCCTGTTGAGACCTCAACGCCATCCGTGACATTGAGCTCTGGATGACCTGGCGTACGGCTATCAAGAGTTCTAAGTTTTTTAAGGTCTTGCAAAGATACGTCAAAGCCAAATAACGAAAGAAGAGTGTAATACAAAGGACAGGCATGACCGGCTGACAACACAAAACGGTCACGATTTAAAAAGTCGGTGTCTGAAACATCAAAGTTATAATGGTCCTTAAAAAGAGCAAGCATTATAGCACTTACGCCAAGTGACGCGCCTGTATGTCCGCTCCCAGCGTTAGATATGATTTGCGCCGTTATTGATTTTACATAATTTAATGTTTTATCTAATATTTTCATAATAAACCTCCTAACTTTTCTACTATCCCCTTGCAAGCTGAAATTTTTGATTTTCTATCAAGCGATACTACTATGTCAGCTTTATCTTTTAAAAACTCATCTCTACTTTGATAAGCTATTTTGCTAGCTGTCGTTCTTATTGACGTTTTTTGCAATTGTAAATAAATTATTAAAGACATTGAAAATTCTTCGCTGTATTCTTTGTACAAATCAAAGCTTACAGAAATAACGGTATTTTGATAGTCGGCACTCGACCTAACTACCCCCTTTTCTCTTTTTTTTAGATATTCGTATCCACATTTTTCAAGAATTTCTTCTGGATTTATAAGGTCATAAATTATAAGCTCCTTTACATCACAGCCAAACATATCCAGCTGGTTTGCGAGCGTCTGTGCTACGGCTTTACTGAAATTATCATCAAGCGATACGATCACGAGGTTATTTATAGTCTTTAAATCCTTCATATATTAATGATATCATAAAAATTCTTTTTGTACAATTAAATATCATTTTTTATTTGATTATCTCTTATTATATCCTTCTTTTTTGTTTCTTTGTTGGATCTTATCCCCCAAGTAAAAATTAGTGCTAATACATAAATTGAAATAATTAAAGCTATATCAAAAATTGGTTGAGGCTCTTCGGCTATACTTATTCCATCATTTTCTATAGTTAGTGCAAAGTTTCCTTCTGACGAGGTCGATACAAGCCTACTGTTAACTGCACGCAATCTATTTATAACCTCAACTGATGGGAGATCCTTGTTTTTAGCCGTACAAAGTATGGAATACTCTGGCGATACCATGGATAAAAACTCAGTCGTTGATGAACTGTTTGAGCCATGGTGAGCAACTTTTAAAACATCGGCATTAAGATAATCGCCGTACTCCTCAATTAGTGTCTCTTCTATCTCCGCGTCAGCATCTCCCGTAAGCAAAAACTTCTTTGTTTGATATGTAACCATGATTACTGCGCTTGTGCTATTTGTTGAAGAATAATAGTCAAGTTCGGGTGATAAAAATTCCACCTCAGCGCCACCAAAATTATACTGCAAGCCTTTTTCATTAAATATCACATTACAACCTTTTTCTTCTATAAGCTTTATAACGCTATCGTATATAAGAGTGGTTGACTCCATTACGTTTGTGTCATCCATTTCAAGTAATTCGTCATGAGTGTATACCTTTGGTCTAAAAACGGTGTCCACCTCTATTTCCTGTAATACTTTTACCGCTCCGCCAACGTGGTCAGCATCAGGGTGAGTCAATAAAAGATAATTTAATCTTTCTAGCCCCTCCTGCTTAAGAAAATTTTTTACATATGTTGTAACAATATCCCCCTCATCCTCTTCGCCGGCATCTATAAGCATAGTCTCATTATTTGGAAACTTCAAAAGCAGGCTATCTCCCTGACCAACATCTATTACATGCATCTGAAAATCATAACCCTTAAACTCGGAGACAACCACAACATCATAAAAATATACAGCTCCACCACAAAGAAAAAAGGCGACAATAAAAAGAGATGTGAAAAATATTGACAAGCTTGTCCTTATCAATACATCATTTTTAATTATCAACTTTTTCTTTTGTTTCTTGCGCTTTTTATTTTTTGTCATTTTATTATTGTTATATCACTTGGAAACGCTTTTAGTTTGTGTCTCCTTCTTTTATTAAATATCTCAATGATTTGTGGCATGACATCGATAGTTGCTTTGTAGCCTTCTTCTATCATTTCGTCCATGCCATCAGTCTTAGTTGACTTAAATCTTTTGGTCTCTGGAGCAATTACTACGTCTGAGTTTACATATCCGCGGACAGCATTACTCTTCATAAGAATACGTATAGAACAGGTTAATACATCTAAAACCTTAGTGCTTTCTGTGCCGTAAGTCCTAGATTTATTTACGTCAACTGATATAACATAATCACAACCAAAATATCGTGGCACATCAGCTGGAATGGTGTTTTGAAGACCGCCATCACATAAAATCATGTCATTGTAAACAACCGGAGTAAAAACTCCAGGAACTGCACAGCTACCCATGACAGCCTTTGCAAGATTTCCTTTAGCAAGACAGATTTCCTTTGTTGATTTAATATCAACAGCAACTGCAGCAAAAGGCTTTTTTAAATCTTCAATGTTTATATCGCCAAGGTTAGAGGTGATTATCTCTCCCACACCATCAATTTTAGATGGTGTAAAAGGAATAATATTTCTCCTAATGTCCTTCTCTCTCAGATTTTTAACAATATTGTACATCTGTTTATAAGTGTAACCGGCAGCATAAAAGGCACCAACTAAACTTCCCGCACTAGTACCTGCAATAAAGTCAAAATCAAGTCCGAACTCCTCAAAAGCTTTTATCGCACCTAAATGTGAAAAACCGCGTGTTCCGCCTCCGCCAAAAGCTATACCTATTTTTATCTTTTTCCCAAACATAGAAAACTCCTTTAGCTCTTTTTATTAATTATATCCTAAAAAGAATAAAAATCAAAATATTATTTTTAAAATATTCTAAAGAAAAATTAAAAAACACTTGCAAAAGATGTATTTTTTTGCTATAATGGAAAAGTAGCATTTAAGGCCTCATGGTCAAGCGGTTAAGACGCCGCCCTCTCACGGCGGAATCAGGGGTTCGAGTCCCCTTGAGGCTACCAAACAAAAATAATCCGTAGATTATTCTGCGGATTATTTTTGTTTGTACTCTTATTTCTTATTTTTTTCACTCTTCACTCTTCTTTAAATCTCGGATTATTTTTGAAATAAGAAAGAAAAAAGAAAAATGAAAAGTTTATGAGGAAGGATTTACAATTATACATGACTTTACTACTAAGTTTTAAGTGCACATCGCCACGCGGATTAAGTAAAATATTTTCTGCGGTTATTTTTGTTTGTACTCTTATTTTTTCGTTTTTCGTTTCTCACTCTTCTTTTAATCTCGGATTATTTTTGAAATAAGAAAGAAAAAAGAAGAAAGAAAAGTTTATAAGGAAGGGCTTTTAACATAAATATAAATTGAAATAAATTTTGTTTAATTGTCAATTTAAGTATAAAAAATTGAGATAAATTTATCTCAATTTTTATCTTTATTGTTTTTTAAACTTAAGAGATTTACTCATTTTCATATTCTTCGTAATCTCTTTCTCCTGTAGCATGGTTCTCGTCAAGGGCTCTTTTACCACCATCTTTTGTTCCATGCACATGTGTTGTACTATTAGTACCAATGATATCTGTGTTTTTCATTTATTTGTCAACTAATATAAGTCAAATTTTAGCAACCTCTATTATAAAAGAATAATCAATAGTTGGCACGGTAAAGGTAATTTGACAGTTTGTAGTTGTTTGTAGGATAAAACCGCCTATTTGTTTTTGCAGGATGGCGTTATTTGTTACAGTAAACTTATAATCAGTGCTTTCAAATGGCTGTCCAGAAAAGTCATAAATCTCAATATTAAATTGGCAGTAGTCGCCCTCAACCATTAGCGTATTATTTTGATAAGAGCAGTTTATTATAGTTTGCACATCATAGCTGTAATCACAATTTAAAACTTTTACTGTAAAAGTATCTTTGGCTGAGTTATCGTTATAAGTTGCGATTAATGTTACAGTTACCTCGCCACTTGTGAGCGCTGTTATTTTATCTTTGTCTATTTCTATTATATCATTTTTGTTAACATCTATTGAAATTTGGGCGTCTTCTATTGAAAGCTCATAATAATCATTTAACGTGTCACCTTTATATAAAGTCACATTGTTTGCATTTATCCTCAGGATATCATTTGTTGCCTTAGAACCATCTTTTCCAGCAAAAAAGAATAGCAAAAGAACGATAATAGCAATTACTATTAATGAAACGCTAGCTATAATCGTGGCTAAAACTTTTTTATCTATTTTGTTGTTTTCTTTGCTATGATTTTTCACAGGAAAATTATAACAAATTTTGTCGAAATATCAAAAGAAATGTATAAATTTATAAAAAAAAGATTACCTAAATTGGAGAAAATCTCACAATTTAAGGTAATCTTTTTGTTTTTACTCTGCAATGTTGTCAACTAAGTTTAAGCTGTCAGTATCCTCTTCCTTTACAAGTATTGGCATAACTGAGCGATAGCTCTTAATACCAGTACCGGCTGGAATGAGTTTACCGATAATAACATTCTCTTTTAGACCTAATAGGTTGTCAACCTTACCTTTAACTGCAGCCTCGGTAAGAGTTCTTGAGGTCTCTTGGAAGGAAGCAGCTGACAAGAAGCTTTCTGTTGAAAGTGAAGCCTTGGTGATACCTAAGAGAATTCTCTTAACAGTGGCAGGAACTCCGCCCTCTCTCAAAATTCTATCGTTCTCTTCGTCTACGCGATAAACGTCTACGATTTCACCTGGAAGAAGGTCTGTATCTCCGGCGTCTTCAACCTTAACTTTCTTAAGCATTTGTCTAATAATGATTTCAACGTGTTTATCGTTAACTTTAACGTCTTGTCCTCTATATGTTGCAATAACTTGGTTGAGCAAATAGTCTTGAAGACCTTTAACACCCTGCATTCTTAATAGGTCTGATGGATTGATAGTACCAGCAGTAAGTGGTGTACCAGGCTCAACAGTATCGCCATTTTTAACCATTAGAACTATAGGTTTCTTTGCCTCATATTCTATATCGCCTTCACGAGATGCGACTGTAAAGTAATAGTATTTTGCATCTTGTTTGATTGTAACCTTTCCTGCAACCTCTGAAAGAAGAGCTTCGCCTTTTGGTTTTCTTGCCTCGAAAATCTCTTCAACACGTGGAAGACCTTGTGTAATATCAAGAGCGGAAGCAACACCGCCTGAGTGGAAGGTTCTCATTGTAAGCTGAGTACCAGGCTCACCAATTGACTGAGCTGCAACGATACCAACAGCCTCTCCGATTGTAACCATGTTTTTATTTGAAAGGTCTCTGCCATAACACTTAGCACAAACACCATGTTTGCAACGGCAGGTAAAGAGTGAACGTATCTGTACCTTTTTAATTCCGGCTTTTTCAATCTCGTCAGCTTGTTTTTTGGTAATCATAGTGTTACCTTGAACGATAAGCTCACCTGTAGCAGGATTTACAATATCTTCAACTGCAACTCTGCCGTAAATTCTTTCAGCTAAAGTCTCTTGAACAACGCCATCAACAACAAGGTCAGTTACATAAACTCCCTTAACTTTTTCGCCAGCGTCAGCGAAGCAGTCTTCGGTTGTAACCACTACATCTTGTGAGATGTCTACTAGACGACGTGTCAGATATCCAGAATCGGCTGTTTTTAACGCTGTATCAGTTAGACCTTTACGAGCACCACGTGCGGTCAAGAAATACTCAATAGGAGTAAGTCCTTTAACGAAAGATGACTTAATTGGAACGTCAATTTTTTCACCTGATGCGGTGGTCTTAATACCCGACATACCGCAAAGAGCATTTAGCTGGTCTTTAGAACCACGGGCACCTGAGTTACACATAACCTTAAATGGATTAAGGTCATCCATACCATCAAATAGTGCTTTAGCGACCTCTGACTTAGTCTCTTCCCACATCTCAATGTTATTTCTAACTTTTTCGTCGTAGGTGATAAGACCACGTCTAAATAGCTTTTCATTTTCAAGTGCTTTTTGGTCGGCATCATGTAAGATTTGTTGTTTTTCTTTTGGCTCCTCAATGTCGAATGCGTTAACAGTTAAAGCGCCAAGGGTAGAATATTTGTATCCTGTTGCCTTAATCTTATCAACAAGTGTTGCGCAGGCTGTTGTTCCATAAACATCATATGCCCTTGCAAGGATAGTTCTTAAGTCTTTTTTAGCTATATCTCTGTTGAACTCAAGCTCACAAATATTCTCCTCTTTAGTTCTATCTACAAAGCCAAGGTTTTGTGGAATTTGTTCGTTAAAGAGAAGACGTCCAACTGTTGTTTCAACAATCTTAGAATACTTTTTGCCGTCAACTTCTTTTTCAAGTCTAACCTTGATTTTAGCTTGTATGTGTAAGTTTTGAGTTTGATATGCAATAATCGCCTCTTCCTTAGATGCGAATGCACTACCCTCGCCCTTTGCTCCAGGTTTAATCATAGTCATATATGCGCAACCAAGCACAATATCTTGAGAAGGTGTAACAATAGGTTCGCCATTAGAAAGTTTCAAAATATTGTTTGATGCAAGCATGAGAGTTCTAGCCTCTGTTCTTGCGTCAATAGAAAGTGGTACGTGAACGGACATTTGGTCACCGTCGAAGTCGGCGTTGAAAGCTTCGCAACATGCTGGGTGAAGTTTAATCGCCTTACCTTCAACAAGGACTGGCTCAAATGCCTGCACTGAAAGTCTGTGAAGAGTTGGAGCACGGTTTAGGAATACTGGGTGGTCTTTAATAACCTCTGCTAAGATATCCCATACAACTGGCTTTTCCTTCTCTATCATACGCTTTGCAGCTTTGATATTATGTGACTTGTTAAGGTCTACAAGTCTATTCATTATAAATGGTTTGAAAAGCTCAAGAGCCATCTCTTTTGGTAGACCGCATTGATACATTTTAAGTTCTGGTCCAACTACGATAACAGAACGTCCTGAGTAGTCAACACGTTTACCAAGTAAGTTTAATCTGAAACGACCTTGTTTACCACCAAGCATAGCAGTAAGTGATTTTAGGTCTCTTTGTTTAGAACTTTGAACTGCTTTACCACGTTTACCATTATCAATAAGGTTATCAACAGCCTCTTGAAGCATACGTTTTTCGTTACGAACGATAACATCAGGAGCGCCTAACTCTATAAGTTTTTTAAGACGATTGTTTCTGTTTATAACACGACGATAAAGGTCGTTGAGGTCACTTGTTGCGTATCTACCGCCATCAAGTGGAACCATAGGACGAAGGTCAGGTGGAAGAACAGGTATAACGTCAAGAACCATCCAAGTTGGGTTGTTACCACTTGAGAGGAAGGACTCAACGACGTCAAGTTTCTTCATTGCCTTAATTTTTCTTTGACCTTTGAGAGTGTTAAGAGATTCTTTTAACATCTTTGACTCTTTTTGAAGGTCAACTTCACCTAAAAGTCTCTTTATAGCCTCTGCGCCCATGCCGACAACGAAAGCATCCTCACCATATTTCTCGCAAGCGTCCATATATTCTTTATCAGTGAGCACTTGTTTATATGCGAGGTCTGTCTTCTTTGGGTCTAAAACTACATAACAAACGTAGTACACAACTTGCTCCAGTACCTTTGGAGTCATTTCAAGTAATGTACCTATTTTTGAAGGAATATTTCTAAAATACCATATGTGAGTGCAAGGAGAAGCAAGCTCAATGTGACCCATTCGCTCACGTCTAACCTTTGCTCGTGTTACCTCAACACCACATTTATCACAAACTACGCCCTTATAACGAACACGTTTATATCTTCCGCACTGACATTCCCAGTCCTTTCTAGGTCCGAAAATCTTCTCGCAGAAAAGACCATCGCGTTCTGGCTTTTGAGTACGATAGTTTATAGTTTCTGGTTTGGTAACCTCACCATGAGACCACTCTCTGATCTTCTCTGGTGAAGCTATACCAATTTTTATAGAATCAAAGTTGTTTAATTCAAACATAACATTCCCCTATTATAATATTCTTTCTTTTTCGCTTGTTTTCTCTTTCATCGTCAACATCAATAATTTATTGATTTTGTTTGTAGCACCAAGACGTCAACACTTTGCTTTAGCTTATTATTCGTCAAAGTCGCCAAAATCGTCAAAGATATCAAGATTGTCAAGATCATGCTTTGTACTCTCTTCGAATACATCTTGGAAGTCTTTATCTTGCTGTTCTTGCTCAGACAAGGTATCATTCTGCTCCATAGGTTGAGCGTCAAAGTCAAATATACCTTCTTCAAGGTCTTTTTCTGTGTCCCCTGCAAGTGTGTTTGGAGCGTCTTGCTCGTCTTGGCTAAGCTCGTTAAGCGAAATCTCTTTATTGCCCTCAGTGAGTATTTTAACGTCAAGTCCGAGAGCTTGCAATTCCTTAACAAGAACTTTGAAGGACTCAGGAATTCCCGGTTCGGCGATTGGAAGACCTTTGATAATTGACTCATATGTCTTAAGACGTCCATTGAGGTCATCTGACTTAACTGTAAGCATTTCTTGCAAGATATGGCTAGCGCCATAAGCTTCAAGAGCCCAAACTTCCATTTCACCAAATCTCTGACCACCAAACAACGATTTACCACCAAGTGGTTGTTGTGTGATAAGAGCGTATGGTCCGATAGAACGAGCGTGTATCTTAGAGTCAACCATATGTTCTAGTTTCAACATATACTTAACACCGACTGTTGATAAGTTATCGAAAGGCTCGCCTGTTCTGCCATCATAAAGTTGAACTTTTCCGTCTGGTCTAAAGTTGTTTTCTACAAGAAGCTCTTTTATATCGTCAGTAGTTGCGCCGTCGAATGCAGGAGTTGCGACCTTCCAACCGAGCGTCTTTGCGACAAGTCCTAGGTGTACTTCAAGAACCTGACCGATATTCATACGTGATGGAATACCAAGTGGGCTGAGTACTATATCTAGTGGTTGTCCGTTTGCCATAAATGGCATATCTGCTTCAGGAAGTACAATAGATACAACACCTTTGTTACCGTGGCGTCCTGCCATTTTATCGCCGACAGAGATTTTTCTTTTTTGAGCAACTGTTACTCTAACCATCATGGTAACGCCTGGCTCGAGGTCGTCTTTATTCTTCTTTGAGAATACTTGAACGTCAACAACTACACCACCTTTACCATGTTGAACACGGAGAGAGGTATCTCTAACATCTCTTGCCTTGTCACCGAAGATTGCACGAAGAAGGCGCTCTTCTGGTGTGAGGTCAGTTTCACCTTTTGGTGTTACTTTGCCGACTAATATGTCATTTGGATGCACTTCGGCACCAATTCTAATAATACCATTTTCGTCAAGGTCTTTGAGTGCGTCTTCACCAAGGTTTGGAATATCACGAGTGATAACCTCATCACCAAGTTTTGTTGTACGGCACTTAATTTCTTGATCATAAAGAGTGATTGATGTGTAAACATCCTCTTTTACAAGTCGCTCATTGATAAGGATAGCGTCCTCAAAGTTTTGACCTTCCCAGTTCATAAAACCGATAAGGACATTTTTACCAACGGCGAGCTCGCCATTATCTGTTGAGTAGCCATCAGTAAGTACATCACCCTCTTCAACTCTCTCACCCTTTTTAACGCATGGGCGTTGGTTGTAGCAAATATCATCATTTGCCTTGGCGAATTTTGTAAGAGTATAGATGTCTTCGTCGCCTTTGTCTGTAAGGACTCTAATTTCGTCTGCAGAAACATATTTGACTGTACCTGCGCGTTTTGCAAGGATAACACATCCGCTATCGCGAGCGGCAATAGCCTCCATACCAGTTCCTACAACAGGAGCTTCTGGGCGAAGTACAGGAACTGCCTGACGTTGCATGTTTGCACCCATGAGGGCACGGTTAGCTTCGTCGCCATTTACAAATGGAATAAGGCTGGTAGCAACTGAAATCATTTGACGAGGAGATACATCCATATAGTCAACTTTGCTTGCTGGAACTTCCTCATTGACTGAGCCATGTCTACACATTACACGTTTCTTAATGAAATGGCCTTCTTCATCAAGTGGCTCGATAGCCTGAGCGATGTAGCTTTCATTTTCAACATCTGCCATCTTGTAGACTATATCTTTTGTAACAACTCCTCTTTCCTTATCTACCACTCTATACGGTGTTTCAAGGAAACCATAGTCGTTAACTCTTACATAAGTTGCAAGTGTGTTGATAAGACCAATTGATTGACCTTCTGGGGTCTCAACTGGGCATATTCTACCATAGTGTGTAAAGTGAATATCACGAATTTCAGGATCGGCACGTTCCTTCCTAATACCTCCAGGTCCGATAGCTGATACACGGCGTTTCTGAGTGATACCAGAAAGTGGATTCTTTTGATCCATGATTTGTGAGAGCTGTGATTGAGAGAAGAAGTCTCTTAAAGCCTTGTTTACAGCCTTAGGATTCATAATTTGAGATGGTGTAACCTCTTCAAATTCTCTTCCTTGCAAGGTCTCTTTAATATTTGTTGCAAGTTTGGTTACGCCTTTTCTAAAGTCATTGCAAGTAAGTTCGCCAACGGTTGCAACTCTCTTATTTGAAAGATGCTCTATCTTATCTATACCAGCTATACCTTCAAGTACGTCAAGGTAGCATGAAATGGTAGCTAAGATATCATCCATGGTAAGTGTTGTTATAATAAGGTCTTTAGCTCTATTTTTTATAGCCTCTATACGTTTTTCTTTAGTTTTATTTTCATCAAGAATTTGTCTAAGAACTGGGTAATAAACATCTTCAAAAATGCCAAGCTCTTCTTGATTGCATGGGAATACTTCAGAAAGAGTAACTCTATTGTTGCCTCTCATAAGGTGTTTTTTGCCATTAACTTGTACCCAAACCTCATTAACGCCAGCATTTTGTACTTTTGTTGCGCTTTCAAAGGTAAACTCTTCGCCTTCTCTTACTAAAAGTTCGTCATCAACAATTATATTTTCAGCGTTGATAAGTCCTGGAAGTCTATTTTTAAGTCCAAGTTTCTTGTTAAACTTGTATCTACCTACTCTTGATAAGTTGTAATATGCATCAGTAAAGAATGAAACATTTAAGAATGACCTTGTACTTTCAACAGAAGGTACATCTGAAGGACGTGTCTTTCTTGAGAACTCAAGAAGTGCCTCTTCTTGTGTGGTTTGAGTTTCTTTCTCTACAACATTTTTGATGTAGCGGTTGTTGCCAAAGCATCTTAAAATTTCTTCATTAGTAAAGCCAAAACATTTTAAGAATATACCAAGGCTAATCTTATTCTTTCTGTCAAGCACGACCTTTAAGTTTTCGCTTGCGCCTTGTTCTATTTCAATCCATGCGCCATGAACTGGAATAACTTGTGCGCGAAGAGTTGCGTTATTATCCTTTTCTCGTGATAGATAAACGCTAGGAGCTCTTACAATCTGGTTGATTACAACTCTTTCTATACCATTGTATATAAACGAGCCTTGTTCGGTCATCATAGGAACGTCTCCCATGAAAACCTCCTGCTCGACAGCCTGTCCTGTTTCCTCTACGACAAAACGCGCCTTTACCTTTAAAGGCGAAGAGTATGTTGCTCCTCTACGTTTGCACTCTTTAATGTCATACTTTGGCTCAGCAAAAGGCAAAATCTCTGTTATATATAGTTTTGCTTTTCCAGAATAGTCGGTTAAAGGGAAAAATTCGTCTAAAACTCTTTTAATTCCCTTTTCCAAAAAGTCTTTATATGACTTTTTTTGGATTTCAAGTAATGGTGGCACCTTGATAAGTTCTTCAGTGTGACCAAATGTGTATCTCTCAGTTTTTCCTTGTTTTACCTTTCTTACGTTTACAGACATTTGCCTCTCCTTGACTTTGTGTTTTGCTGTGAATACTTTAACTTATATTAACGCAAAAAAGGACCTTATAGCATAAAAATGCTATAATAGTCCCTGCCTATTAAGTTAAAATGTCATAAAATACTTGTTCACAGCCAATATTCTATATAATTATAGCGCATATGAACAAATAATGTCAATAGTTTTTCAAAAATTTTTTACTTATTTTTGCGTTTTTTGTCGATTTTAACAAGACAAGTCTAGCAAGCTTAATTGCGATTTCAAAGGAAGAGAGCTAAGTTAAGATAAAGATATCCAAACGACGTCCTTTTAGCTTAGCTTTCTCTTACCTTATCCAATCTAAATCATTTTCAAATGCAAGTGTGCTTAAAGCTTCTGTGCTTATATTCCATACTTGAATTGTTGGAGCTGTGATAATATCAAGTGCATTTACTGTATTTGTCCAGTTATCACCAACTTTAATATATATAGCGCCTGTAGTTAAATTCTCGTACGCTTCGACATATGTACCGTTATTGTTATAGTAGCAATGCTGGTAATAATTTTCGTTGCCATCTGTATATTCTGTCACATGTACAAGTGTGATTACCCTAAACTCCTTGTGTATAACAGTTCCTACTGGTAAAACCTCAAGATGGGTATCTGTATCTTCGTAATTTCCGTCAGGCTTTTGAACCCAGAAGGCTGTAACGCCGTCATATGTACCATAGATATAGGTTACTCCACCATTTATATATGTTATATCAATTGAATTGTTATAACTTGAAAGTCCTGTCGTGAGCGGTCCATTTTCTTCCGTGATTGTTATGTCTTGTATGTATAGTCCGCTTTCTTCATCAAACTCAAAATGATTATCGCTGTTTAAAATATACGTATTGTTGCTAAAGAACACATCCTCAAATGTACCACTTGCACTATTATAGTATGGAATTTGATAGGTACTACCAAACAGATTGTTAAATGAGCTAGGGTCTTGTCCTACACCACCAACTCCTGCAGCTGCAAATTGTCCTGAGTAAGAGGCAGAAGAGGTGCCATAATTATTTATTCGCAAACCAATTCTTGCATACTGCACTTTAGTGTTAAATGATATGCCGTAAGGCGTACTTGCGTTGTAGGCGGTAAGCGCATCGCTTCCATCAATACCGCTAGTTGTATTATGACCTAAGTAGTAAACATTGTTACAGTTCTCGCTTGTTGTCGAATAAGTATAAATTGCATAAGTTCTATCTTCTTCTGCAAGACTCGAATAGTTTGAAACAGCGTCTATTGAGCGAAGGTCAACAACTGTGGCCTCAACCGTTGAAGTTGTATAGCAATATGATAGATGCGGTGCTCTTGATGCGTATCCAACAAGTCCACCAGCTGATGCCGAGGACTCAACGCCTGATGTGTTTGTGTTGATAACTAAATTTGACCAGCAATAGCTGTTGCTCATCGTAAGCGATGCGTTGTTTAGGCTGGTAATATTGCCAACTACACCGCCTAAATATGGGTTTGCCTTTTGACCAACTACCGTAAGAGTTTGAGACTTAACGGCTACGCCATCTATGTTAAGAGCGTTTTCTACCTGTCCGACCGCTCCACCTAGCACTGAAGAGCCAGTAACTGTATTGGCGCTAACTACGCTATCCTTAATATATGATACTCTATTACCTGCATTTGTTACCACTCCGGCAATTCCACCGACCGAATTTACCACGGTTGAAGTATTGCTTATTGCAGTTGCTGTAAAGCTTTGCTCCATAACTGCGTCGCTGATAGTACCGCCTGCAAGTGCACCTGTAATTCCGCCAACTGCATTTGCTGCTCTTGGAATAACTACAAAGGTTGAAATATCGCTGTTATTGTCTATTACTTGGACACGGCTCAGGTTACCTGCAACCTCACCTGCAACGAAACCACCATAGTGATAAGCTCTTATAATTGCTCCCTGCATAACCTCTACAAATACGCTGTCTATGTTTGCGCCCTGTCCAATTCCACCTACTGCAAAGCCTGCACGGCTACCTTGGATGGATGAGGTATTGTTAATTTCAAAATTGCTACCTTCACCTGTACCCAAGAAGCCTGCTATACCTCCTGCGTAGGAGAATCTAGTAAGCGAACTGATACCTTCTGAGTATATGTTATCGCTTGTTGATGTGTAGGTTGATGAAACATTTATATTGCTTGTAATATTTTTCATGCTGTAGTTGTTATATGCCCTGCCTATTACACCGCCGACAAAGTTACGTCCAATGACCACCCTTGCATCTGTGCTTGCTGCTGATGCTCTGCCGTTTACAGTTATATCGTAAACATAACCATATCTAAGTACGCCGGCAAGAGTACCAACGCTGTTAGTGTTTGTAAAGGCAATTTGACTTGGGGTTATTGTAAGATTTTTTACTGAGCCTCTGCTGCTTGCCGAATAACCTATTTGAGCAAACAAGCCTGCGCTAGACATGCTATCCATTGCTACCAAGCTGATTTGGGAAATCTCCATGCCGTTACCTTCAAAGACGCCCGCGTATACCGTTTGATAGAGTGAAGATAGTCCATCATACTCAGAATAATCTATATTGCTGACAAGTCTATAATTAGTAGTATTTAAGTGGGTGCTTGTTGATTGTTCTGTCAAACTCTCCATGCTCTCTGCATCGTAGATTAGTCTTGGGTTATGCAATGAGCCTCTATTTGGAACGCTTGGGTCATCTTCATAATGATATACAATTTCGCCTGTCGCGTCGTCTATCTCCGAGTAGCTAAAGTTTAGTATTGAAAGGCTGGCAACATTTGGAGCAACAAGTTCTAGCCTATTTAGACCAAATGTCTTTATCTCCGTTCTATATACAGTATTTGTTTGAACGTTTCCGCTTGCCGCTGCCTCGTCATTTGATATCTCTACCTTTTCAGTGGTTGGAATATAATCAACAAAGGTTTGAGAGGTATTGCCAGTACTGTAGAACCATACGCCGTTTGTGCTCATATTAGTCTGATAAGAATAATTTGAGAAGTACTCGTCAAGGTTTGCAAAGTCACCTGCGTTTAATCTTTGGATACCGTTATAGTTAATTGGCACAACTGAGGTATTAATATTGCCCTCGCCTGGTAAGAAGCCGTCCTCCGTTTGACCTGCTCCCATATTGTAGAAGTAATAACAGTTTTCAAAGCTACCTGTAGAGTTTTCGTATGTGTTATATCTTGCAAAGCCTGAAGATGCTGTAACATTGTTTCTGAGTACTGAAAGTGAGAAGGAGTTTTTAATGTTACCACCATTATAGTAAGCAAAGCCTGCCATGTCGGCTGTGGTACGAGAAAGTAGAATGTCTGTATAACAGTCGCTGATAGTACCTGCATTTTGATATGCAAAGCCGGCTGCTGCTATAGTTGACATGATGTAGCTTTCGCTATCCTTACTATATATTGATGTATTTGATGCCTCACCTGCAACGTAGCTTGTTATTATTTGACCTGACTGCGTGTTAGAAATAACAAAACCTGCTATATGTTGATCAAGTTGCGAGTTATTGATAAGTTTACCGCCCTTAAAGTAGGTTGAAGCCACCTTATTTGAGTTTTGAGCAACAACGCCCGCCATATTATATGGAGTTTTCATGTTTACAAAAACAGAGCAATTTGTGATATAGCCTGAGTTTAGTGCGACTAGACCTCCCATATAGCTACTACCTGAGAGCGCGTTATCTGCTTGTACAACTACATAATACTCGCTACCATTTACTGTATCAGTTGTAACATGGCAATTTGTTATTATACCTTGGTTGTCTACAACGATAGAGCCGAAGTTAAATGAGCTAGCCGTTGTGACAAATTTTACAGTGCGAAGCCCGAACCAGCCATAGTCATCATTTTCGGTAAGGTTTGTATCAGAGCCATCGGTTGCCGATGTGAAGTTAATGTTTAAGTTTCTTATGATTGAACCCTCAGGCAAGCTGGTAAAGAGACCAATATTTGTCAAGCTTCCCATGTCATAAGTGCCTGCAAAGTTTACAGTATGACCATTACCGTCAAGTGATTTGAAAGTAGCACTACGTGGAGTGTAAGCTTCAATACCATTTGCCTCATCTGCACGGTTTGGTAATGTTATGTCGTTAAGCAAAATATAGTAACCGCCTGCTTGCATGTCTAAGAAGTCGTTGTAATCATAGATTGGTAGTGGACTTTCTTCGCTACTTGACGAGTAAACATTAAATACAAACTCAGTGCTTATTTTCTGACCAATAAGCGAGTCAGCTGATAGGACATCATATGTCCCGCTTGAGCTGTTATATCTGAATGCAGTCTCATATGTGAAATAGTAGAACCTATCATCTGGCACATGCGTTCTAACTGGTGTTACGTTAAGTCCATTAGAGTTAAAGTAGTAGTTTGCATTTTGGATTGCTCCGTTTTCATAACCTAGATAATATTGCACGCCCTCATCATCTGCCGTTGAGTAGTCAGGCTGATAATCGGTTATAAGATTGGTATAAGTTGTAAACCTGCCAAGATTTGCAAGGTTTGTCATAAAGCTTTCAACTCTATTTACAACTTCAACATTGCTATCATTATACTCAATATAATCATAGAGGTTTACATCTAGTGTAATTTGAGTGCCTACCTGTACATTGATTATACCATTACCCATGCCAGTGATTATATCGCTATTGCCATCAAACTCGTCATTGTAATTTACTACATATTCTTGTACGGTTACTCGTGTTGTGCTAGACGAAAGTCTAACAACCTCACCTTCCGTTTGAGTCGCAGTTATTGAAATATCAAAAGAGTTAGTACCATAGTTTATTGCCGAAGATGTTATCTCCAGATAATACTCTCCGTTTTCTTCAACGATAGTGGCTAGGCTATTGTTACTACTCTCACTATTTACTATAGTTGGAGCTGAAATTGAGCTTGCATCATAGCCGTAAGAGTTGATGTTTAATCTGTATCTTAAACCTCTTGCGACATTGTATGTAGCATAATAACCGCCTGTGTTTGTAGAAGTCGGAGTTTTGCCGTCAAGCTCTACTGATACATAATTTTGTAGTTTGATAGTAAGAGGTTTTACAACTTGGAAAGAGCCTCCGTCTTTAACAAAGGTAATGATTATGTTAGACGTGCTTCCATCCACTACATTTTCTGATGACATATCATATTTTATATAGATAACACCGTTATACGCATAGTATAAGTTGTCACCCGCTTCATCTGTAGCATTATAAGCGTTGATGATATCATTTAAGTTGAGTCTAAGACCTGTTGGGATATTTGAACCAGTTATAATGCTGTCGTCAAATATGCTATCACCGCCTGAGGAGTTAAGTCTTCTTGAAAGAAGTCCGAATGTTGCATTTGAGTAGCCTTGAGTGCTATTTTGCTGGTCATTTTCAATTAAAATATAGTCAAAATCGCTATCTTCTGGGTTTACAGTAATTGCAAGAAGACCGGTTGTACCAGGATATGCATACTCTGAAGTTGACGAAAGTCCAGTAGAGCCGATTGACTCGTTTAAGTTTGTATAATTGTCAACAACCACTGAAGAGATATTAGTCTGGTCAAAGTTGATTGTTATGTAAGTATAAACAGACCTATCAGATTCTGCTAAAATATATATTACGTATTGACCATATATATTTTCAACATATCTATTCTTATATGCCTGAGAGTTTTTATTAACCGTTATCTTTAAATCAAATCTTTGATTAGTTAGATTGTCAGCGTTACCTTCGTGTGGTGTAAAGCTAACATTAAAGAGGAACTCTGAGCCGTATGATAAAGCACTGTCTAAGTCATACTTGAAAGAAAACTCACGAGCTAAGTCCTCGCTTCCTTGGATGTTTTTATGGTTGAAGTCAACTATATAATAATAAGGAATATTCTCGACTGCTGTGGAATTGATAATGATAGTATCGTCAATCTCACGGCTTGATAGAAGTGGTACCTCGTTATATCTAACATTATTTATACTTGATGCACCTTTGCGATAATTTACAACAACATTATCAAGAGTTTTGTTAACACTTGAGGTGTAAACAACTGGCTCCTCACCCGTCTCTTGCACGCTTAAGCTAACTACTGGAGTGATTTCAAGTCTATAATCAGCCTCCTGTGTCAAATCATTTCGAGCGATATCTATCACCTGACCGGTAACAGTAGCCGAAAGCTCTTCTGTCGCGTCAACATATGTGCCATCTTCGGTCAATCTTTCTATTTTGGTTATCTGAGCCGTAACTTGAGTACATGTGGCAAGATTGAAATAAACTCCACCGATTGATGCCTCGCCTGCTGCGTTTGATGATAGAGTCAGATTTTCGTCACCTGTTGAGATTAAGTCAATTTCAAGAGAATAATATGGTCTCACGTATAAAGTTGCAGTGTTTCTTCCTCTGAGGTTTATAATAGTGTTATCAATAGCATCTGAACCTGCACTGGTGTCTGGATAGATGATTGATGTCTTATCATCGTCCTCGCTTTCTGTGAAGCTTGGCTGGTCTGGGTTAAAATACTTTACTACATAGATATAAAACTCTAGTGCATTATTTGAGTTTAGTATGCTTGAAGCTGAAATATGAGCAAGACCTGTCCCCTTGACATTAATTCTTCCATTTTGGTCAATTGTCAAGATGTCTCTATTGTTAGAGGTAAATGTCATTTCTCCATTAGTTGTAAATGGATAGAGAACGCTATTGAAATTTACATAATTTAGATATTGGTCAAGCAGTGTTTGACTATCTTGTGATGAAGTTTCGCTATCTTGTGCTACTCTAAAGTAGAACATATAATAAATTTCTCTATTGCTAATAGCTGTATTTGATGAGGTTAGTCTATTTGAGTAATTTTCTTCAAGTGACAGTAGCTGACTACCGCCAGAAGTGAAGAATGATTGACCTAAAAGAGTGTTTCCATTGTTTCCTACAATTATAAAGTCACCATAATAGGTAGTATTGTTAATACTATTTATAATATTGTCGGCATCCTCACCGCTTTCAATAATTATCTCTCTACGTGAAACGGCATAGGTATAAACATTGCAATAGTTTTTATTGCCCGGGTTTTCACCCTTAACGCCATACATGATATCAACAGAGTTGCCTGCTGAAATGCCAAAGGCAAGTTTGTTTGTGTTTGCAATAAAGCTCGCAACATCGCTATAGTATGCGCCAACATTGCTTGTATTATGAAGGACTATCATCGAAGCGTTGATACCGCTTGCTCCGTTATCTACTGCCTGGATGGCAAAAGCTGTATAAAGCTGTGATACATTATCAATATTTGCAATAGCTGTAACTCTTGCTGTAATTGGAGTTGTGATGTTGGCAAGCTGTCCTCTTACATTTGTACGTGAGGTTATACCTGCAAAATCGCTAAGTGACATGCCAGAGCTGCCTATTGTTTCTATGTAACCTACCACACCGCCTATATAATCATATCCACTTATAGTTCCGCCAACAATTATACCTTGTCCTGCAGTGTAATCATTATTGCTTGGTTGTTCGTTATCTCCTTCGTAATATAGATAAGCTGTAAAGGTTACTGTAGAATTTTGATATAAGTTATAACCGCTAAAGATAGCGCTGTCAGCCCCACTTTGTCCGGCAAGTCCACCAACATAGGAAACATTGGTCAGTGTATAGTTTGTACTATTAAAGCTAACAGGATTTGCCTGCAATAAAGCATAAGCCATATAGTTTGTATAGCCTGCAAATTGTAATGCTTTTGAGTCAATTTTTTGTATGTTACCGTTATTGAGTCCTACTGCCCCGCCCACTAAGGTTGAGGTTTGATTTCTTCCGTCAAGTTGGTCAGCGATATAGTTTACTGAAACGTTGCCAGTCATGTATGACAAAATCTTTGGATTGAGACCGGCGTAGCTATATCTACCTGCACCTACGATATTGTAAGAGCCATCTTCATTTTTAAGTTGAAGAGCGGTTAGGCTTCTAGTATTGCCATCTTCAAAGAGTGTATAGTCTTGGAGAATGGTACCATTGTTGATACCAACCACTCCTCCAAAGTAACCGCTACGCATATTAATCTGCGACTGCGATATTGTTACGCCAATATTGATTAGGTCGCCGTTATTTTCGCCAGCAAGCAAACATATTCTACTATTTACTGGTGCGAAAGTTGTCTCGCTACTTGAGGATCCTATATTAAACTCACCAGAAAGTGATATATATTCGATGTAAGCGCCAACTGCAATCTTAGTAAACAGTCCGTAATAGGTTACATTGTCTTCGCTTCTGCCAGTTGTGATATTTAAGCCTGTAAGCCCTGCATACTCGCTAGCACCTACAATAGACCCGCGAAGCTCTCCTAAAGGAAGCTGTCCGCTTATTGAGGAAAGGTTTATTGTTGAAGACACTCTATAGTGCGCTGTTAAATCCATATTTAAAAGGTCATCAGCACTATCTAGAGTAAATCTATTGAGCTCGGTACCATTTGCATAGGCTACTGGAATTTCACGAACCAAGTTTTCATAGCCACTTCTTATTGTATTGTTGTCGTTGAGCCAGTCACGAGCGGCAAGAATTAGCGTTCCTGACATATCACCTTGATAATTTTCTGCGTGAGTGACAAAATCTTCGTTAACTGTAAGAATTATTTGGTATCTGCCCTCACTTTCTATATAAGTAATGGAGTCCTCGTCAAGCATTTGATAGGTTTGACCATTGGCAGTAATACTTCCGCCTCTAAAAAGAGCAACTATTTCGCCATTTGTGGCTGTCGAATTTCTTGCGTATGCAATAAGACTATGCTCTCTTTCAAGAGCTGAGAATTCTATTCTCGAGACAGCCTCTTGAAGCTCTATACCGCTTACCTCTTCATAGGTTGATATTCTTATATTGATGGTATATGAGTATATCCTTCCATATTGTCTGACATGTGCTATAAGTTTAAAACTACGTGAGCTTGCTGGCGTCTCTTCAAGTGCCGTAAAGGTCATGGTAGAGGTATCAAAAGTTCCAAAGCCCACTATAACATAAATATTATTTTGTGATGCTGGGTCATAGTACATTATATCTACCGGCTGACCATCTTTTGTTATGCCTGAAATGGAGTCAGTTTCCCAGTAAATAAAGTTTTCATTAAAGTTGCTCTCAGAATAAGCAAATCTTGTTGGCATATTCAAGTTTACAGGGTTTGCAAAAAGATAGGCATCAGTATTGTTTACTGTGACATTAAAGCTAGCTGTTCTTCTTGAAATTTGACTTGTATATGAGTACACATCAGCATATGCGGCATTTACGCCATAATTTTGTATGTTTACATTGCTTGAACTTGGGTCGATATATTCGCCATTACCATCAGCAGCTTTGAAAACATTTAAATTGCCGATATAGTCAAAAGCTACTATGTCTAAGAAATAGCTAAGAGTAATTGGCTCTCTTGTAAAATTATTGATTGCATAGCCACTCACCTCTAGCTCTAGCACGCTTGAGCCGTTTGCTACCGTGTATACATTAAAGTTTTTATTGTTGTTTGTTGCTTCACCTAGTTGAAGAAGCTGTGAGGTAAAGTTAAACTGTATATTATTTATAGCACTCGAATTGCGATTGCCGTTTGCTACTACTTCTACATCAAAGTAAGTATCAACGCCTGCCCTATTATAGATGTATAAAAGCGACGAATCTCTATTATTTTCAGATATATCCTCTCTATAGGCAACAGAATTTTGCTCATTTGTGGTAGTTATGCCAAGGCTAGATAGCCCCTCGTTAACAGTGATTGTCATTGTCTGTTGTTTGCCATTATCAAGCATGATGGAATAAGTTCCGGTGCCTTGCATTAATGGTTGCAAGGAGATATTTAAGATATAATTTCCGCCCTGCAAAATGTAAGGCTGGCTTGGGTCAAAGAGGAATCTAGCAACATTCTGTCCTGATAGGTTTGTTACTGTAATATTTGAAAATTGAGCATTTGCATAGAGGTCTAAAAATTCTACTGGCTCTTGATTTAAGCTATCAAGGTATATATTGGTAGCAAACTCTTCTGTTTGATACTCAAAAACGGTAGCCCCTCTTACTATTTCATATTTGAGTTCTACCTGCATGCTACCTGCCTGCAAAACATTAAAATTTAATGTTATAGGTAAAGTTAAATCTGAGGCAAGGCTAGCGTTGTCCGCACCTTTAAGATAAATTGGCACAGATATATCATCTATAGTGACAAGCTGATTTAAGTATGTAACATTGTTATATCTAAGTTGAAGGTCGGAGTTTCTTAGGTCAATGGTAATATTGTCATATTCTGCGCCTTCTGGGTTGATGGTAAAGAAAAATTCCTGCCAACCCGAATTGCCTTCATAGCTATCATAGAAAGTGTACACCCGCTCAGATGAGGCAATATCAATATTATTTACATATAGTCGTGTTGGAATTATTCTTATATTTACTGGTATTGTATAGGTATAGTTTACATTACTATCATCGCTATCTTCAAAACCCTCATAGTAAAAATTAAGGTTAAAGTTCGTTGAGTTTGCAACGCCTGTTGCGCAATCAATTTGATAGTAATGGATAGTCTGTCCATTTCGTCTAAGAGAGCCTAATTTTTTACTATTTATTACATTATTATCATCTGTTGACGCTTTTACTTGTAGTAAATCGTTTTCTGAGTCAATGGATACTGCGAGGTATGCGGTTATAAAGTCAACCGTTCTACCTATAAATATACCATCAGTTATTGAAGTTTGATAGCTTGGTATTAAAGTAATTTCGCCGTTTGCAATTTCATCTATTTTATATAGATAATCAGAGCCCATTTCATAGTCAAGTCCATCAATTCTAAAACCATATTCATGAGAGATACTTTCTGAGTTGATGTCAAGTAGCACGTAAAAGTCGCGTTGACAAGAAAGATACTCATCATTATTTAAGCGGTTTATTGTCAAAAATGAGAACTTGTCTCCTGCTTGCACTGAGGTTGCTGACGTTGTGTCGAATATGTACTCCTCTCCCTCAATTTCTACAGGGATAAAATTATAAAAGGTATTATTTGAGTTCTGCAACGGCTGTCCGAGCGTATAATAAAGACCGCTTTCATCTATAAATATTAGGTAATCTTGGCCTTCTACAGTAACAAGCCTTACGCCTATAAAGGCGTTAACAAGTCTATTGTCCTGTGTCACGTCGTCTACAGTTATATTGGTAGAACCATTTACCTTGCCGTAGAAGTAAAACTCAAGGGCGCGCTCGGTGGCAGTATCAGTAAAGGTAAAATCGGCAGAGGTAGGATAAAATTCTCTTGAGTATGACACGTAAAGAGAGTTATCGCCTGGCGTTAGCTGGCTTGTGTATTCTCTAACGCGTATCTGTATGGTATGGCTGATATTGCCTTCATTTGTCCTGACGGTAAAGTCAGAGACGCCACCACGAATGCCCGATATTGCATATGTGGTTGAGTAATTTTGTGTACTTACCACGCTAACTTGGCAGATACTTGGGTTGGATAGGTTATAGCTAAGAGTACTATCCATACCGCTTACTGGATTGTTGATTGTAAAAGTTACATTTTGAGTATTATCCTCACTAGCAAAGAGTGATATCTCTTCTTGCGAGGCGGTTAAAGTTACATTTCTATAATCTTTAGTACCACAAGCAACAAAAAGGAAGCTTGCTATGACAAGTAGCAAACTAAATATTAGCATACTTAATTTTTTAGATGATGTCATACTCACTTCCTTAAACAAATTTTATTCGTTCTTATCTTTAAAGATAGACTGTACATAGTCTAGTGGATGGATATTAACCATAGTTCTTGCTGTTGGAGCAGTGATAACGAATGCCTGTCCAATTTGAGCTGAAACAATTCTATTTCTCTCCTCTTTGTTGATACCACCAGAGTTTTTGTAAAGCTCAATAAGGTCGTTAACGTCACTTGGAGAAAGAGAGAAAATAAGTGAGTACTGGCAGGCGTTAATAACCGCTGTTGATTGTCGTTTAATTTCCTCAGAACCTACGAAGTCGTTGATGTTCTGAGTGATGACTATCTGCATTCCGCCATACTTTCTAATACGTTTTGCCATTGAGGTCATGAAGTTTAAGGCGATAGGATACTTAGGGTTAATGAAAATGTGCGCCTCATCGACTACGATAATAATCTTTCTATTAGTATTGTGGAGTTTATTATAGTCCTTATTATTAATAATTTCGTTTTCAACATATTTAAATACCAAAAGCATTTGAGCGTTGGTAAGCATTTCGTTGTTACCTGCAATCAATGATTGGAAGTTAAAGCAAACAAAGTTTTCGTTGGTCTCAATTGATGTAGGACCGTTCCAAAGGTTAGAGTTACGTCCACCTTTAGAGAACTTTCTAATATACGCCTCGGCTACACGAAGGTTATTAAGTAAAAAGTCCTCTTTAGCCTGGGCAAGTCTTTCCTGCAATAATGCATAAAGGTCGTCAAATGTAGGATAATCTGTTGGTTTAAGTGATTTTAAGTCGGTATTTTCATCAATATTAAACTTTTTGTATAGGTCAAGGACAAGTGAGTTGATAATCTCAAACGCGTCTGAAGAAATACCTTCCAAAATTGTTCTAAAGAATTGCTCAAGGAATTGAAGGTGTTGATTGAAAGAGTCGTTTTGTTTCTTCTCTTCTGGCTTTTCTTCTTTATTCTCTACAATATCGTTATAATCACCCTCTTTTTGTTCTTCTTCGTCATTGTCTAGAGCTTGGATTACGTGGAATGGGTTTATAATACCCTGCAGTGATGAACCAACATCAATATATTTACCTTTAAGTGACTTTGTAAGTTTTTCGTACTCTTTTTCAGGGTCAAGAATAAATATCTTGGTGTTATCAGCAGCAAAGTTGGCAAGAAGTGTTTTCGTTGCGAAAGACTTACCAGAGCCTGACTTACCAATAATCATGACATTTGAGTTTACTCTTTGTGGAGTTCTTACAAAGAAGTCAATAAATACAGGATATTCATTGTCACCTATATAGAAGCCTCGCTCGTCTTGAAGCTCAGATGAAATAAATGGGAAGACGCCAGCAAGAGTATAAGTTGGAACGCCACGTTGGAGCTCTTTAATATTATCTCTCATGGATATACCAGTACTTATAAAGCCGTCTACTTGGCGAGCAAAAAGTTCGGTGTAACGGTAGCCTTCCTGTTTCAGTACCGCTTTTACGTCCTTTCTTGCCGAATCTTCGCAGGTAATAAAAGTGTTAACATCGTAAAGTTGTTGGTTATTGTTTTTAAGCTCTGCAAGTAAGTTCCTAAGTGTTTGAAGGTGAGTTGTGATTTCAATACGAGTACTACTTTTACCTGTTTTATATAGTTTTGTCTCCATATCCATTATGGCTTTATCAATCTTCTTCTCTGAGTCAAACTTTGGAGCTTTTTTAAATTTCATGACTACCTTTGTTCGGTCAAGAAGGAAGAAAGACGCACCCCAAGCATTGCCCACCTGCAAAGGATACTCGGTAATTGCATATGTTCTATAATTATTGCCATCAATATTATATTTTGCAGAAGAGAACTTAATCTTGTTTGGCGTTGCCCAGTCGATATATTCGGTAAAAGGAACGCTTTCAAGGTCTCTTTCATTAAACTCTCTATTATAGTTGGCTCTTAAGAATATGGCAAGTTCGCTACCAACAAGTCTGTTTGTTGTAACTGGAGTAAGAGATGTTGCAAGAGAAGTAGCCATACCATTTACTGTATTTTCAAGTGCTTCAAGGTCTCTGCCTAGAACTACAAGGTAGAAATAGTCCTTATAAATCTTGTTTGTCCTATTTTTATCTTCAAGGAAGGCTACCCTTTCCTCGAATATTGGAGCTCTGGCGTCAATCTCTTCTTGTGTCATTTGATGCTCATAAAGCATATCAAGAAGATTATCATATTTTTTGTTTTCATTGTATGCTAAGTTATCTAGCACCATTGCTTTATTTATCTTAACAATCTCACATACCTGATTATCGTCAAGTCTACGCAGTGCGTTACCAAAGCCGACATCAATTACGTTGTTTTGGCTGTATTCATTGAGGAGGTCAAAAAGAATTGGTTTTACCTCTAATACTGCGCCGTAATAACTACCATACGAGATAAATCTATCACGGTAAATTGATTCAAAAGGAATGATGTTTTTGATGGTTGGTTTGCCCTTAGCTGGATTTTTTTCATATTTCTTTTTCTGCATGGAAAATCTAGCAAGGTGGGCGATGGTTACATAAAATCTATCACTATCAGCGATTTTGAAAAACATAGATAAAGCAAAGATTGCCCAAACCATTGCAATCCAAATATGTCCTGGAAAGTTTGATGCTGCAAGCACAATAAGCACTACCACTGCAATTACTGCAAGAAGTAGGTCAAGTGCTGTAAAGCCTCTTATAAACTCTAGTTTTACTTTAGTCCTTCTAGGAACAATTCTTACCATGTCAACCTCGCTAATTTATTTTACTACAATTTATAGCAAAAATACAAACGATTAAACGAGATTTTACATATTTTTTGTAAAAGTATTTATATATAATAAAAAAGAGTATCAGTAAAATACTCTTTTTAACTGCTCAATTTTATTTGCTGTAATATAAAAGTAAATTTAATTTATTGTGGCGTTTTGCGCGATTTACTATATTTTGATTTATAATATCATATTTTTTTGCAATAATTTCATTATTAAAGCCATATAAATCACTTTGCATGGTTCTGCCAAGGATAGAACTTTGATTGGCAAAAATTCTGTATGGTTTTGTCTGAGAAAAATTGTTTGCATTTTCAACGTTTGTACTTACCTTTTGACTAACATTTTGTATAAATACATTTGGAAGGTTTTTATCGGCATTTTCGAATATTTCCTTAGCTGGACTCTTAGCTTTTCTTGATTTTGTACCAAAAATTATATAGTTTTTACCCGATTTTCTTATATAACGAGGCAAAAACTCGCATTTGTCGGTTACTATTTTACGGACTACACTGCCCTGCAGATAAACATCGCAAACCCTGCCAAGTTGCAAACCAGTGCCATCATACACAAGTTTGCCAATAGGACTGTTTGTCTCTTCCTCTATATATAATTTTAAATCAAGCAAGGATGACACGACAACACAATCCTCACTAAAACTTTTTATCTTTTGATATTCTACGACAAAAGATTGCTCACTTTCATCATCAACAACTACAAGACCTAAAAACCTTTTTAAATCTTCGTCAAATATGGCGTTTATAATATAGCCAAGGCGTTGCCCCTCTTCTAAAGAAATAACTTTTTTTGAAATTATATTGCTTATTTTTTCCATGCTATAAGATATACAAAATATTTTTAAATTATGTTTAATAGACAAAAATATGCAAAAATATATATTTTTTGCAATAAAATAACATTTTTTATTTAATTTTTTAATTTTTATAAATATTTTTATTGCAAAAATTATTTTTATTTTTATTTATTATTTGACTTTTTCTATTTTTGTGATATAATTATTGCATGAAAAAAGAAGAAAAAATAACTAAAGATATGATTATAGACGATGTACTACAACTTGACGAAAACTTAGGAGACGTTTTTATGGGGTTTGGTATGCATTGCATTTTTTGCCATTTAGGGCTTGAAGAAACGGTTGAAGAAGCGGCAAATGTGCATGAAGTAGACGTTGATTTTTTGGTAAAAAAGCTCAATGAAGTTTATCAGCAAGATATGAAGGCTAAAAAATAAAATTTAATTTTTATTATATAAAAAAATGGATAAAAATTATTTATCCGCTTTTTTATTTATCTTTTAATTTTCAATATATAAATTTTTCTTGATTGTATTTAATAGAATATCTAATCCTTTTTTCGTTTTGGTTGAAACTAAAATTTCGTCATTTTTGAGTAAAATTGGCTTGTCTAGTAAGTCGCATTTATTATAAACAACTATTCTATTTTTTGTCGCACCAAGCTTGTCAAGAAGGTCGCCTGTTACCTTCATATTTGCCTGATACTCCTTTTGTCCGCCTTCCTCTTTGCTAAGGGAAATGTCAACAACGTGGAGTATTAAATCGGCGTCCACTGCCTCCTCTAGAGTTGACGAAAAAGCGTCCACAAGTTGATGAGGAAGGTCAGAGATAAAACCTACAGTATCTGTGATAATGGCATATTTGTTGTCTGATAAGTAAAGCTTTCTTGTAGTTGTGTCAAGCGTTGCAAAATATCTATCATCAGCATAAATATTTTCTTTGACAAGTGCGTTTAATAGGCTAGATTTGCCTGCGTTGGTATATCCTACAAGTGCTATCTTTGGTAAGTCTGATTTTAGTCTTTCTTTTCTCGTCGCTTGACGCTGAGATTTTATCTTTTCTATTTGTTTTTTGAGTGACTCCATTTCTTTATCAAGAACTCGTCTGTTAAGCTCAAGTTTAGTCTCGCCTGGTCCTCTCATACCCACGCCTGCATTACCAAAACGACCGCTAGTGCCTTGAAATTCTGATAATTTTGGCAAAATATAGTAATCTTGAGCCAGTTTTACCTGTAATTTTGCCTCTCTTGACTGAGCGCGGGATGCAAAGATATCTATAATAAGACCTATTCTATCTAGTACCTTGACACCAAACTCCTTTCTTAAATTTTTCATTTGCGAGCCACTTAGAGGATAGTCTATTATAACAACGTCTATCTCAGCCTCACAGGTATTTATATAGTCCTTTATCTCTTTAACTTTACCGCTCCCAAGCACGGTAGCTTTGTTAAAATCTTTTATAATTTGATAAAACTCCTGCACTACATTGAGCCCGGCAGACTCAGAAAGCCTGACTATCTCGTCGAGTTTTCTTGTCAAAGCATCACCCTTTTTAGTGCAAACGGCTACAATTATCGCATTCTCTTTTTCTTGTTTTGTGTTTGTCATTTTCATAGGATAATTATAACAAAATTATCTAGCTTTAACAACAAAATATGGCTAATTTTAGAAAAACTATGTCCTGGCGAGCCTAAAAAGACTTATAAAACGAAAAACTTTAAGGCGAGCCAAGTTTAACCTGCAAGAACCTCTCCGCTGTCTACGCTTATAACCACATTTATAGTCTCACCCTCTCTAGATACTGCCGAAAAATACCAAAATAAGTCGTCAAAGCTATCATTTTGCTCTGTTAGTATTTTTAAATAACACTCACCTTCAAAATTTTTACCTTGATAAAATGATGAAAGCTTCTCCCCTAGGGTTTCCTCTGCTATGGTCAAAGCTTGCTCCCACGAAATAACAAAATCTTTACTTATGTTGTAAAAATCTATATTAAACTCTTGATAGGCAAGGCTTATACTGTCGTTTTCGCCTAACGCATAGCCAAGGTCAGCCATGTAAAAATGGTTGACCGGATTTAAATACATGGTAAAGTTTTGAACATCCCCATTTATTGTCAAGCTAGTTTCAATTGTCTCCTCTTCGAGTTGTTTATTAAAGTTAACAGCAATCAAAGAAAAGTCACAAATGCCATTTTGATAGCCGTCTATAATATATGGGTCCTTTTCACGTTGTCCAACACTTATAGACGCCCTCACATCATTATTTGCATCCCCGCCTTGATAATAAATCTTAGTTATCTCGCTCATATTATCTTCGATATCAGAGCTTTGATTGCAGCCTACAAGAAAAACTGGACAAAGTGCTATTAAAAAGCTAGCACAGAAAATAGCAATTTTTTTCTTCATTTTTCACCTCTTTAATAACAATATGTTGTCAAAAAATAAAAAATGTGTTAAAATTTTTTAGAGGTAGTTATGAACAATCTAAAATACTATATTGATAAGGCATTAAATGAAGGTTTTGCACTTGGCGCCTTTAACTTTAATAACATGGAGAGTCTGCAAGCCATCGCTGAAGGATGCAAAGAGTGTCGTTCTCCTGCAATCATTTCTGTAAGTGAAGGCGCGCTTGAGTACATGGGCGGAAAAGTTGTAAAAGCACTTGCCAATGCTGTGCGAGAAGATTATCCTTTTCTGTTTTTGCATCTTGACCACGGAAAAAGCGTTGAAGTATGCAAAAAGGCAATAGAGCTTGATTTTGACAGCGTAATGATAGATGGTAGCGCGCTTGGGCTTGAAGAGAACATAACAATTACTAAAGAAGTTTGCGAGATGGCTCACCCAAAAAACATTTTAGTTGAAGGCGAGCTTGGTCAAATCAAAGGAATTGAGGATAATGTCGAGGTAGAGAAACAGCATTACACAAATCCAAAACTTGCAAAGGTTTTTATTGAAAAAACTGGAGTAGATTTGCTGGCTGTTGCTATTGGCACAAGTCATGGTGCGTACAAGTATAGTGGAGAGCAAACTTTAAGGTTTGATATATTAAGCGAGATTGAAAGAGAAGTTGGCTCATTTCCTCTAGTATTGCATGGAGCTTCTACTGTTGATAAATATTATGTTGACCAGATTAATAAATTTGGTGGCAAGCTTAATAACCCTCTTGGAGTGCCAAGAGAACTGATTGTAAAGGCGGTAAAAGAGCACAATATTGTTAAAATTAATACAGACACCGACCTTAGACTTGCTATGACTGCTGGTGTGAGAGAGGTTTTAACTCAAAATCCTGAGGTTTTTGATTTGAGGAAATATCTTGGCAAGGGTCGAGAAAATATAAAAGAGCTTGTAAAAGACAAAATAGAGAACTTATTTTTCTCAAAATTATAATAAAAAAAGATAGGTTTTTGCTTTTAAGTGGTTTGACACTTTAATTATGCCTATCTTTTTTGTCCTTTTATATGTTTTTACAAGTTTAAGTCTTCTTCTTTTTCTTGATACTTTTTCTTTGTTGCCTCACCGCCACGCAAGTGTTTCTCGGCAAAGTTTTCGTCAAGTACCTTCTTTGTCTCTTGATAAAGTTGAAAATCTAGTTTTCTAAGTCTTACAGATACATCATTGTGGATGGTGCTTTTACTATAGCCATATATATTTGCTGTCTTTCTTATGGTATCATGAGTTTGCAATATGTGATTTGCAAACATTCGAATTCGCTCTTCCAAATCTTCTTTCATATAAGCCTCCACTTTAAAATATGAAAGAATTTGTCAAGTTATGTCAGATTTTGTAGAATGGAATTATGTTTATCAGATTTGGATAATTTAAAAAGGTCTGTCAATTATTTATTTTAAGGAAAAAGCTTTGCCCATAAAAAAATCGCGAAAACTTATCGCGAAATTTTTATCTTACACAAAATCATTTGCATCCTTATCTTAAATTACTTTTTTGTATATTCGTCTATCACCTTAACAATCTGTGGAATTGACTTAAGTTCTTCAAGTTTGTCGTCAGGGATAGAAACTTTAAACTCATCTTCAAATGTCATTAAAAGCTCAACAATGTCGAGAGAGTCAGCTCCTAAATCTTCAACCACATTAGCTGTATCTGATATGTCATCAGTTGAAATGCATAACTGCTCAGCTATTATCTTTTTCACTTTGTCGATAGTGTTCATATTAACCTCCATGGTCATTATAACATAAAAATTATAATTTGTAAATCAAAATTACAATATATAATATGCAAAAAAGAAATTTCAATTAGAAAATATTATAAATTTTAGTTTCTCATGATTAAAACATCTTTAAAACCAATAATTAAAAAGCGCAAACACAAACTGTTTGCGCCAATATTTTTCATTAGATTATGCAATTTATTTTGCTTGCAAGCTTAAATAATCATTAGGGTCAACATAATCATCGTTGAGCATAAGTGTGAAATGTAAATGCGAGCCTAAGTCGAGTTCGTTTGAAGAGCTTTCGCTTGCTGAGCCTATCTTTTGTCCGGCAACTACGTTATCACCCTCTTTAACGGCGGTATCTTCTTGCAACGATGAGTAGATTGAGACAAACCCGTCTGAGTGATTGATGGTAATTGTATAACCATCGCCGTAGTTATAGTCGACGCTTGCTACAGTTCCGTCAAGAACGGCAAAAACATCACTACTTTCTGAGGCTAGGTCTACTGCAAGGTGTGCCTCCCACTGATTTAATGTCTCGTTTTTCTGCAATGCTGTATCTGAGTAGTCTTTAATCACAGATGCGTTCTCCATTGGCATTACAAATTGTAAATTGCCTGTTCCTGTTGGCACGCTTCCGTTCAGCGTTGCAAGAAGAGTAAAAGTAAGAGCTACTGCAAATACCACAACACCTACTGCTACGTAAATGCCATACTTTTTAATAAACTCGACAAATTTATTTTCTTTTCCTATTTCCATGATTTACCTCCTACAGCATTTATTGACCAAAATATTTGATTTATACATTAATTTTTAAATTTTTAAAAACCTGTTTCAATAAGAGGCAAGCCTAGTATCCAGCCTTCACCTGTCTTTGCAAGCTGAAAATTTATCTTTTTGCCATCAACATAACGATAGTCTTTGAAATTACTGTAGTATCCATAATAGATTAGATAATCTTGCGCGCTTCCGCCTTGGTAGATATAGTCAAAATTTTCCATTAATTTATTGGCATTTAACTCTAAATCAAAATAGAAAATATAGCAGTCAAAAGAATTATCTTCTAGCAATTTAATATTTTCGTTTGTGTTTTCAAAAGTGTAATAATATTGATTTCCGCTTATAATTGGCTCTGCCTTGCTGTCAAGTTTCTCAGTTGTCACCAATGTCATTTTGCTAAAACTATAAAAGGCGCTAAAGTTATCTTCTTTAATAAAGCCAACTAACAAAAGTAAAATTATCATAATAAAAAAGCCAATCATTCTTTTCATAATAGAATGATTGACCTTAAAATATCACTTTTATCTATTTATTTTGTCAAAATTTAAATAATTAACATGACAAAACATACTATTGCGCCGACAAAGCACAATGAGCTAAGAATAGAAAACATAATTGTTTTATATTTGCTATCGGCGTTTTCGTTCTTCTCTTTCTGAGGTTTTTGCTTGCGCTGATTTTTATCTATTTGTTTTTCCTGTTTTGTTTGCTCTTTTTCGTCCTGAGGATTTGCTACGATTTCTTGCTGTTCGTAATTGTCTGCTTTTATTTCTTCATTCTGGTTTGCAATCTGAGTTTTTATTTCTTCTTGTTTAAATTGGTTTTCAGTTTGTGCTCCTACAGCCTGTTTCTCCTGCGTGTTAGATATTGCCTCTTTATTTATAATAGGTTTTTGAGGCGGTCTTTGGATGTTAGGTTTTTGAGGAATTGGACGTTTTGGTGGAAGCTCGTTTGCCATGATTAAATCTCCTTTTTTCTTGTGTAATAAAAATAAAATATCTATTTATATAATTCTAACTTTTTTCGAATATTTTGTCAAACACTTTCAAGTGGATTTGTTCCCCAAATTGTCTCTACGTCCTCTTCTGCCGACAACGATTCAAAGACAACTGTCAAAAGATATTTGGTGTAACCTGAAAAATCTCCATCACCCATAATGACATGAGAGCATAATGTTACCTTGGCGTTTGGCAAAACGGTATCATTTAGATAATAATAGCCATCGTTCTCATTATATGTCCAGTTGACAGTCTCGACAATATCCATGTCCATGGTAATATTTGTGCCTGTATAGATATATATTTTCGCTCTAAGGTATACATTGTCTTCGCCATCGCCATTGCGCACGCTGATTATTTGTGGCAAACGCTCACCAGGAAGATAAGCACCATCCAGCGTGAGCGTTACCGCGCTTGCCTGGTTCTTTTTAATATCTGTAGTGACGGTTTTGCCAAGTTCGAGGTCGGTGGTGTAAGAAATGTCATTTTTGAAAAACCAACCTGACACGCCAAGATAAATGGCAATGCCAAGTAGCACAACCAATGCAAAACAGGTAAATATCCAACCAAAATTAGACTTTGTAAACTTCATAATTGTATTTTGTTACAAGCGGGCTATAAATATTCTCTATTTTTACTGCTTTTTTGCTTGTTCTTCCGTCTTTTTGCACGGTCCGCCCTAAATTTGTCTATCTGATTTTGTTTGAAAATCATACTTTCTTCGACAAGTTTATCTCGCTTAACCTGCCATTTGTACTTTCTATTGCCATAGGCTATATCATACGAAATAATGCAAACCCCCTGCAATAGATAAGCATAATAGGAGAAAAATCTCCAAACAAGAAGTACTAAAACCAAAATATTACCTTGGCTAATAAACGTTCCAAACGCCGTTGTGAAGGAAATTTCATTAAGTCCAGTACCGCCCGGCAATGGAAAGAAAGAAGAAGATATATCAACTAGCATGGTCATGACGAAAAGGTCAATATAACTTACAGAAAGGCTTGGCAAGAAAAGTTTTACAATAAAGAAAGGCATTGAGTAGTTAACAATATATTTTAGTATGCTGAGAAAGAACATAACTATAATATCTTTTGGTGATTTAGCGTACTGTTTCATAACGTCTTGAAAGTCGCTGATATACTTTGTTATTCTCTCGTATTGCTTATCATAATTTTTGACAATCTTCATTTTATGAAGAAGCTTGAGTATTTTTACTACCAATTTTTTACCAAAACTTTTGCAAACTGATAAAAAAACTGTAAAGCCAAAAAGAATGGCACTCAAACAAAAGCCAATTATACTAGTAACCGATACAAAGGTACCATAGTCGGCATTTGACGAGGATATCACTAAGCATATAAAGCTGAGTACCACCCACGCCATCTGTTGAAACTCATACTTAGCAAGTGGGATTGAGAGAGAGGTATGTAGTGGCATACCCTTTGATTTTAAATATGAAATCTGAAAAGGTTGTCCGCCTGATGATGTTGGCGTGACACAATCATAATATCTACCAATCTCTGCCACTTTGTAGCAAAAGCCCAGTCGCCATTTGCCTGTTGACTGTTTTAAAAGATAACTTATTGCCAGCATATCTATAAAAATAACTACGCCAAAGAGCAAAATAGTTACGAAAAGATAGCCAAAGTCAAAGGTAATATCGTCTACGCTGATATCTCCCTCTTTGGTAAGTTGATAAACTAAAATGCCTATAACTACTAGGATGTTTACTATAAAAAACACTATATTTAGTGTCTTGTTCTTTTTGCTGTTATGCTTAGAAACTGACTGCTCGGCATCATTTAGTTTTTTACGCTGAACCTCTATTGAACTGACATCACTATCACCCTGTTTTATCTCTTCTTTCTTAGGCTCAATTTCTTGAGTAAGCTCACTTTCAACATATTCTTTTTCTAATTTTTCGATGTGGTTATCTTCTTTTATTTCTAATATGTTTTCTTTTGTTTTTAGTGCGTCTTTTACCACCTTTCTCGCTTCTAATTCTTTAGTGTTATCAACGCTTGGCTCTCCTTCAACGTTAGATAAACCTTTTTCATTTGATAAAGTCTCCTCTATCTGAGGTAGTTCTTTTTCTGCCTCGTTTGGAGTTTGATTTAGATTGTCATTTAATAGGTCATCAATATCAGATTGCACAAAAATAGTACCTGCATTTGAGGCACTTTCCTTTTCTATACCCTTTGACCTATTTTTTGCCATATCTATATAGTAACAAAAATAGGATACCCTTGTCAAGTAAAGGTATCCTAAGCTATAAAATATTATTACATTTTTATAAGTCAATCATTATTGATTTGCCAAATTTTATCAAAAAGAAATTACTATAATAAATCTGAGTATCTGCCTGAGTAAGTTGTTATATTATAGTCCTCACGCAAGAAATTCATATTAGCGTTTTCAAAATAGGTATAGTTATCTTGATAAATTTCGTCGTAAAGCACGTCAAAGTATGTCTCATCTACTAGAATATTTACACGTGTATTGTAAAGAGTCACTATCGCCTCTTCGCTGAGTGCAAATGAGCTTGTAATTCCATCAAATAGGTTCTCGCATGCGCCTGTATAGAAAAGAACATGAATGCCATACTCTGACCTAACAAGACCAGAGATATCACCTATCTTTGCATTGCCATTGTTATAAAGCTCAATTGCTGCCTCTTCAAATGAGTCAACAAAGCTTGATACGCCATTGCCTTCTGCGTCAATACCTACAACATAGTTAGACTCGGCGTTGAACATACCTGTATCTTCGCCATAAGTGTAAATAAACTCATTGATTGTATCGCCGACTACATTGTTGTTGCCTGAAGCTTGAGCCGATTGAAGCTCAAGCACCATATTATTATACGCGCGGTCTACTGTCAAGTTTGCTGGTGAGTCAATCTCGTCATATGTGCCTGTAGTCTCGTTATATTGTCTTAAAACTGGAGTGATTTGGCTGTAAAGTCTATCAAGGTCTTGCTTGTATTGTGCTTGATAATATCCGCCTTCATCTGCCTCCATTTTAGCAACGATTGCGTCATACTCAGCCTTCTGAGCATCTGTAAACATAAAGAGTACGTTTGCAACTGTAAAGAATTTAGTTGAAGCGTCATCTTGTTTGAAATAGTAAACATCGTTGAGGCTTTCTTGTACATCGCTGTCATAGTTTGAGTCATTTTCTAGGTTGTATTGAGCGTAAGATGCTCTAACCTTGCTTGTGTAAAGGTTTACAATTTGCGCTGGAGTAATTGCTGAAAGGCTATCTAAGTTTTTATTTGAGTAAGAGTATTTTTCTATTAAATAGTTTTCATAAGCAACATCGTAAAGTCTTTCAAACTCTCTATCAAAGACAGATGGAGCGTCAGTTGAAAGATTAAGTCCGTATTCTGAGGCTTTTAAGTTGTCTAAATAGGTGTTAAATGCCTTTTTATAGTCATCGTTTGAGTTTAAAACATAATCTCTGAGGTTGTCGTAGATTTCTTTTCTATCTTCGCTGTTTGTAAAGTCTCTATTGATTGATGGATGAAAGTCGCCAAGTAGCTCTTCTTCAACATTTAGCCTTTCAATGCTATAAGTGCCATCTTGATTTTCTTTCAAACTTGCATTTTTAGTGTAACCTTCAAAAGTAATAGAGTCTGTCTCTTCTTCATCTTGAGTGCCAACTATCTCATCATAATAAGCCTCAAGGTTTGAGTTAACAGAGTCGACAACCTGCTGATAAAGATAGGTCTTTTCAAGTTCTGATAGACCCTTGCCAGTTTTATCAACGCCAAACTCCTCTTCGGCTGTAAGGATGGTTATCTTTCTATTGGTAAGAAGTTCCAGTGTATAGTCGATTGCTTCTTGTCTTGTATATCCATAATATTGCTCATATGTGTAACCATAGCTTTGATAGCCTGAGATTAATTCTCGCTTAGTGATGTTAAGTGTTTTATTGCTCTCTTTATTTTCTATCTTTGCTACCACTTGGTTATAATATCTATCATAATCACGCCCTACTAAAGAACACCCTGCAAGAAGTCCCATGCAAAGCAAACAAAAGCTTAAAATAAATCCAGTAAATTTCTTTTTCATCTTTTCTCCGTAATCATAGATAATATTATCATATTTGTTTGAAAAATTTCAAGCAAAATGAAAGATTTTACAATTATTTTTTAAAAATTATAAAATTTAGTTTTCTTTTAGCGCCTCTTCAAAGAATTTTATAAGTTTTTCTAGCTTTTCTTGCACCCCTCCTGCGCCGTCAAACTTGATTTTTACCGTGCTGTCAAAGACAAGTTTACCTTGATAGTCGCTTAAGATAGAGGCAAGTCTCTTATCAATTATCTCCTCTTTTTTATCTAAAAATACTATATTTTCAAATTTATTTACTCTTATCTTAGTAACGCCAAAGTGTCCGGCAAGGTTTCGAAGATATGCAAGGCGGATAAGATTTTTAAGCTCTTGTGGCAAAGCGCCATAGCCGTCCTCTAGGCTCTTTTTGAGGCTGTCAATTTCATCTTGAGAAGATAACTCGCTTATTCTTGTGTAGTAAATAATCCTTTGCTCGCTGTCTTCAATATAGTCTTCACTGATAAAGGCGCTTAAGGACACCTCAAGTTTAACATCGCTCATCTTGGTAACCTTTTCGCCCTTGATGTCTTTTACCTCTTCCTCTAAAAGTTTGACAAACATGTCATAACCAACTTTTGCAATATGACCATGTTGCTCCTTGCCAAATATGTTGCCCGCTCCTCTTATTTCAAGGTCCCGCATCGCCACCTTAAAACCGCTACCTAGCTGGCTAAACTCTCTAAGTGCCTCAAGGCGTTTGTAGGCGTCGTCAGTTAGGTGTTTATCTTTAACATAAGTTAGATAGGCGTAGCTGAGTTTATCGCTTCTGCCTATTCTCCCGCGTAGCTGGTAGAGCTGAGATAGCCCCAGTCTATCGGCGTCAATGACCACCATGGTATTTGCAAGAGGCAGATTGATACCATTTTCAATCAATGTCGTTGAGACTAAAATATTATAGACGCCGTTGTAAAGTCTGTCTATAACGTTCTCAAGTAGTTTCTCCTGCATTTGACCATGTGCCACGCCAACGCTAGCACTTGGCAACAGAGCGCGGATATGACTTGCAAACTCCTCAATAGTCTCCACCCTATTGTAAACAACAAAAGCCTGTCCACCTCTTGCAAGTTCGCGGTTTAAAACGTCTTTTATAAGTTGGTCGTTCTCCTCGGCAATGTAGGTTTGTATTGGCAGGCGGTCGCGTGGTGGCGTCTCTATGACAGAGATATCGCGTATGCCAGAAAGCGACATATTAAGCGTTCTTGGAATAGGTGTTGCCGAGAGCGTTAAAACGTCAATATTTCTATGGCTATCTTTTATCTTCTCTTTGTGCTCGACACCAAACCTCTGCTCTTCGTCTAAAATTAAAAGTCCGAGGTCTTTAAACTGTACCTCTTGATTAAGTAGTTTATGTGTGCCAATGAGCATATCAATTTCGCCTTCTTTACAACGCCTTATGATATCTTTGACTTGACTTGGCGTTTTAAAGCGGTTGATAACCTCCACTTTTACGCCAAAAGGCTCAAGGCGCTCTTTTGCTGTCATAAAATGTTGTTGTGAAAGAATGGTAGTTGGGCAAAGAAGTACTATTTGTTTGCCATTGTATGCGCACTTGAAAGCAGCACGAAGAGCGACCTCAGTTTTGCCAAAGCCTACGTCACCACATATAAGTCTATCCATAACCTTATCGCTCTCCATATCTTTATCAACGTCGCTGATAGCTTTGAGCTGGTCAGGCGTTTCAGGATAGCCAAAGGCGTCTGCAAACTGCTTCTCAAGATACTCGTCTCGTCTAAACTTGTAGCCCTTTAGAGTTTGACGCTCCTTGTATATCTCAACAAGGCTGATAGCCATCTCTTTAATAGACGCACGTACTCTATCTTTTAATCTACTAAACTCTCCGCCACCTAGTGAGGATAGTTTTGGGCTCTCTTCACTGCCAACATAGGCAGAGATTGTGTTTGCCTCTTCACTTGGCAGGTATAAAATATCACCATTTTTATACTCAATGACAAAATAGTCCTTCTCAATATCGGATATCTTCATCCTCTCAATCTTTATACACTTACCTATACCGTGGAAAGAGTGGACTACAAAGTCGCCAAGTTTAGGCAGATAAAATACTGAGTGTTTGCTCTTTGAAAATGAGGTGTTACTCGTTCTAAAGAGGCTGTCACAGCCTATACCGACTACTCCCTCTCTCAAAAAAGAAAAAGAATACGGCATGGCAAGAGAAGATAGATAAATATTCTTCTTTTCTATCTTTTCATTTTCGTCATAGTCAAAATATGGTAGATTGTTTTCAGTTAAGAAGTCGGCTAAATTCTTTTTAAAACGCTCCTCACCAGTAAAGAGTAAGATACCTTGATTTAGATTTTTAAAGTCTAATAGGTCCTGTTTTAAAGCTAAAAAGTCAGTTAAATAGCTTCGCTCCGCCACCCTTTCATTATAATAATCAGGTTTTATTACGTCATAGTCGTCAAAGATTAAGTCCGCCTTCTCGTATAACTTTTCAAACTCTTCATAATTGCTGTAATTATAAAAAGACATGGTGGAATAACTCTGTTTTAAAAGGGTTATCTCCTCGTCAAGTTTTTTTGGCTGGTCTAATACTTTTTCACCATCTAGGTCAAAAACATTATTCTCGCCAAGCGGGAGTTTGGAGAGAGCAATATTTGCCCAGTCCACCTTCTCAAGATTTTTCATGGTGTTTTCATCGAAGATTGAGATGTTCTCAACAATTTCGTCAAAAAACTCCACACGGTATGGTTTATCATTTGATGAAGTAAAGATGTCAAGTATGTCTCCTCTCAGTGCAAACTCGCCTGGCTGAGAGACCAAGCTAGTACGCTCATAGCCTAGCTCGACAAGTGTTTCTAAAAGCTCTTGTAGGTTATATGTCTTATCTTTCTCTATTTTGAGCACTTTAAACTTTGATAAATCAAACTTTATAATCATTGAGCATGGTAGAAAAATAAGCCCGTCCACCTCGCCTGAGATATATCTATTTATAGCGTCGACAAAAGGCAGTAAATTTTTGTCATTCTCGTCGTCTGTTTCACGAGCAGACGATACAATCTCTACCTTTTTGCCAAAAGCCTCAAGACCACGTTTTATCTTGCCAGCAGATACAAAATTATTGCACAAAAAAATCAGGTGAGGATAATTTATCGATAGAACTATTTTCTCACCTTCTCCAGTGCCTGATACAACCCTATTTTTTAGGACATTTTCTAAATCTTTTGCTAAGTATGTCAATTTTACCTCTAAAAATAATCTCCGTTTAACCTGTTATTTTGCTGATTATAAGCTCACCTGCCTCAATAACCGCCTTCTCAAACAGCTCTTTATCCTCTGGCTTGATATTTGAAAGCACATAGTCGGCAAGGTTTACGCTTGGGTCTCTCCCAACGCCAACTCGAACACGCTCAAAGTCCTCGCCGATATATTCGACAATAGAGCGCAGACCGTTATGTGTGCCAGATGAGCCTCGCTCGCGATATCTAATTTTGCCTTTTGGCAGGTCAATGTCGTCAACTGCAACGATAATTCTAGCCTCTTTGTTCTTCTGTTTTAATAGCGCAAGGCACTCTCCACTATGATTCATAAAGGTAGTTGGTTTAACTAGCATTACGCTCTGTCCAAGATAAGAACCCTGTCCAATAAGCGCCTTGTACTTTTCTTTATTTATCTCTATCCCCATTTTTGCCGAGAGATAGTCAACTACTTTAAACCCCATATTATGAAAGGTGTTACGATACTGAAAGCCAACGTTACCAAGTCCTACAATGATAACCATATTATATCTCCTGTCCGATAATCTTGCTAAATGGCTCTATTTTTTTGCCTTGTGAAATCTTACTATTCTCTATATAACTGTTTTGCACAATTGCATTTGAGAAGATTATACTATCTTTGATAATATTTCCGCTTTCAAGTACTACTCCGCCCTCTATTATCGTCTGTCCTTTGATAATATTGTTTGGATATATGATAGTGCCACTCTCTATCTCAACATCGGCGTCAATAAATACTGTGTTTTGTCCGTAAATTATCACCCCATTTTTGATGTGATAATTTAATATCTTTGAGTACAAAACATTGCTCATATATGCAAGTGTTTTTGCGCTATCTGCAATCATAAGATTTTTGTCGTCAAGCCCTGCACCTTGTGCTATTGAAAGACCGCTTTTCAAAAAGTCAGTTTTTACAAGAAAGCCACGAGAAAGCTGAAGAAAATTCATGTTACGAGATGAAAAATACTCGCAAAAGCCGTTAAAGGTCGCCTTGTTTAGAAGTGGTGTGTCGCTATAAAAAACTGCGATAATCTTCTTGTCAGTGCTTATTGAGCGAACTCTGTCGATAATATTTTCGCAATCTTCAATGACTTTACGCTCGCAACCACAGCCTGCGTTTGACACCCAATCAAGCAAGCTTTTACCGCAAAGTTTTAAAGATGGCATATCTTTGACAACATCGTTATGATAGGCTTTTACCACAACAAAAAGCACCTCATCCTTTATCCAATCGTAATTTTTTGCTTTGATAAAGGTATTTGGCAAAATAGCGCTCTCTTCAACTTGGTCATTTAACGCGTCAAAATCAAAAGATATCTGATTTTCTAAAACTAAAACGTCTGTATCTTCATTTTCCATACTTAAAGTATATTATTTTTGATTTTTTTTGTCAAGAATAAATATATAAAAAATAAATTTTTACCTGTTAAAAAAGAAAAAATAAAATTTACAAAAAAATATTTAAAAATTATTTTTCTAATTTAAAATTTTATGCTATTATTTTTATAGAAAAGAAAAACTATTTATATTTTTGGAGTTTTAATGAAAAAAACAAGCAAAAAAATATTACCTATTTTGATTTTGACAATACTACTTGCAATTATCTTTGTCTTTTCTTTTTCATTTGCAGGAAATACCATTGCAAGTCAAAACAAAAATTTGTTTGCCGACCAACCTTCCACACTTGCCGAGGACACATTAAGCGGTCAATTTGATATTCTCGCCATATCACGTGATGGCGAAAACATTGTGCTTGGCTCGCCGACTTCTTACTATGACTCGCAAGCTTACGCCGTAGACTGGGCGGATATTGAAAGATTTTCTATCTCTTTTATCACAGACGAAGACAACCCTCCTCCATTAAATGCGCAAAACCCTGAAAATCCACAAACATATAACTTAACATTGACAATAAGATACCTTAAAACTTATCTTGACTACAATAACTTTAGCGGTAACGAAATCTATACCTATGTCTATGTGCATCCGCTTACTAGCGACCACCAAAGTTTTGCGAGTCTCAACTATTCGGTTGTAGTAGACAATTTCAATGCTGGCAATGCCGGCTGGGGCATCTATCAGTTTATTGTAGATATTAACGGCGCGCAAGCTACCTCACTCTACTATGCAGTTGAGCCTACACGTGTGGTAAATGACCCACCTGAAATTGCATATGAAGAAGTGCCAAGTGATAACTCACTGCATAGCACCTATGAGTTCTATCTTGTAAATGAAGAAGATTATCGCTATGTCGACCCAAGTTGTCTTGTATGGTATGTGAAAGGTGAAAGTTTGGACGGCACACTTTATGCCCTTCTTGCTGACGACCTTAACCCTGATGGCGAAAAGTATGAGGAGTTTGCTGATTGTGCAAGGTCTCTCTACACAAGGTATGATAGAACGGGCGCGCAGTTCACCTTTAACGATAATGAGATTTCTGGTGATTGGCAGGTTTGGTGTGAGTACAAATATCACTCTGCAGGAGAAGAAATAACGCCAAGTAGTAGTGAACGCGTAGAAGTATCTACTGGAGCCTCGTTTAACTACCTAACCGTTGTGTATATTGTTGTTGGCATAGCCGTTGCATCAATCATTATAGTAATTGTAATTTGTGTTATCAAAAACAAACGCGAAAAAGTTTGGTAGAAAGCGTTAATAAACGCACAAAAAACAAATATAACACATTATAATTAAACACAATAAAATATGGCTTAAATCCGAGTAAATTCTCGGATTTTTTGTGAAATATTAAACCTTGAGAGGGACTCGAAAAAGTGCGTGCGCTAGCTGTTAGGGTCGCTTTAGCGAACCGTGTCAGCGTTTGCGCTTGGGTTCCTCCCCAACTATAGTACGTTATGCAAATTCGCGCCCATAAAATGTAGGTAGCTGTGGCAGTAGAATTTTATCTCTTCAAGCGATACCTTAAATGCGTCTATGTCGTTTGCTGGTATGTATAGTTTGAGTTTGGCTATTTCCTGTCCTATCTCTTGTATATTTTTATGGTTGACTAAAAAACACATGGACGCCTCATCCTCTGTCCAAATAAATTCTAGGTTGTCTATAGCAAGGGTTATATCCATGTTTTTCAGGTCGTCTTTGTCGGCAAGCAGAGCTTCTATCTCATAGCAACGCGCTTGCACCTCTTTAAGTGATGAGGATACTACTAGGTCTTCGGCTATACATATCCCTATTAAAACAAGCAAAATTAAAATAAAATTTATGTAGTGAAAAGCCTTCATTCTTGCACCAACCTTTTGCTTTGAAAGCTTTTACCTGCCCCCTTCTTCATTTGAAGATAAGCCTCACCTGTCTTGTCAATAGTCAAAAGAAGAACATCTTTTATTGATTTTGACCCTTCGCTATTTTGAGTTATTATTGATTTCACCTCTTGCTCTGACAAACCGGCAAGCGCCATATTGTCTTTAAGCGTCCTGCCTTCGCTAACAAGTACTATTGGTAGGTAGCTATCCTCGGCGTTTGTATTAAGGTCGCCATTTGTAACAGGAGAAAAGTCCGCCTTTGGCATAACAGAAACCTTACCATTGGTCTCCATAATGGCGTACTGCACCTGTGAAATAGAAAAATAACCGCTTCCTCTGAGCGCCTCAAATATATCATCGGTGGAAAGATTTAATTTTTTCATTGCCTGGTAGTCAATCCCTTTTGGGTTTACAATGATTACCGGTTTACCACTTATTATTTTAGAAATAAACTGACTACTTCGGCTGATTAGGGTTAGCACAAAATGAAGGACCACCAGTGTAAGCAGAGGCACTATACCGTGAAGAACGGGTACAGAAACCTCCGCCATAGGAATAGTTGCTAGGTCTGCGATAATCAAAGTGAGCACTAGCTCAAATGGTTGCATTTGACCAAGCTGGCGTTTTCCCATAAGTCTAAACACCAGTAGCACAATTAAATATATTAAAATTGACCTTATAATTATAGTTAGCATAATTTATTTTGCCCGTTTTCTATAAATTATACTACTAGCTTGCTTTTATTTTTCTTTTATTTGGTTTTAATCTCTGCTTTGCGCTGATAATAAAAGCTTTGATGTCAATCAGATTTGCAACGCCAGCTAACAAGACAAAACTAGTAACGCTTGTCACCCCGCCTATTACAAGGGTTATAAAGAGAGGGAAAATATAATCGCAAAGGCTGACTACAAAAGCAGTGAGTGCAGAAACTGGGATTGTCAGTAAAATAATCTTTAAAAGTGGTTTAAATACAACAAAATTTGCCTTGGTTTTACGTTTTAAAAGATAGATATTTAAAATGGCAGTTATTGTATAATTTATCCCCATTGCCCATATGATTGCATTGATACCAACAAGTGACGGCAATATCCAAAGGGCTATAAACATTGCAACTGCTCCTACCAAGAAATTTATAAAGGACTTGCTCTCATAGCCTAGCGAGTTTAAAAGAGCGGAAGATATATTTGTAAGACCTAGTGGCAAAAGTACCCATGACGCCGACTGAAGAAGGGTCCCTGAAAGTAAGTTGTCGTATAAAAACAGTCCAGCATGCTCGCCCATACCTAAGAATATTGGAACAAATAAAGCTGAAATAAGAAGAGCGAAGGACATGGACGAGGTTATTCTTGTCTCAATATGCGACTGGTCGTTTTGAGCTACAGCGCGAGAGATGTCTGGAATAAGTGCAGTAGAAAGAGAGCCTATTATTGTGGTTGGAACATAAATGAGAGGTAGTGTCATTCCGACGGCTACACCATATAAACTGAGAGCCTGGGCGCTGGTATAGCCAATCGCCATAAGTCGTGCAGGTACAATAAGAGCGATAAGTGGCTGAATAAAAGAGCCCGCTACCCGCATGAGTGTTATAGGCGTTGACTGTTTGACAAGTGGCTTTAAGTATTCTTTCTTCGGCTTTTTTAATGACCCACCATAATAGAAAAATAGTAGCATAACAAATATCATAGAAAGAAGGCAGGCTATCGTAATGGACCAGCCAAGAGAGAGTGCGTTTTCTATGCTTGAGAAGCTAACGCTTATTAGTAACACGCCGATAACTATTCTTACCACTTGCTCGTAAAACTCGCTGACACACAAGGCGAAATAGTTACCTCTCCCCCAAAGAGCGCCACGAAAGACTGAGTAAACGGATGAGAAAATTAAACTTGGGAGAAGAATTAATAAAATTTCATAGCAACGCTGTTCGGTAAAAAGAGCGGAGAAAAGACTTCTAAATAATAGGACTATAAGACATAAAATTATAGACAAAGTCAAGGTGTAAATTAGGGCTGCAGATATAAGAGAGCCATCCTTGTCCTTTTTGGCAGAAAAAGAGGCAGACATGCGTGAGATTATCAGAGGGATACCACTTGAGATGACTGTAAGAAGCACCATAAAAACTGAAGAGGCAACTTGATAAAGTCCTAAACCTTCAGCTCCTACCACCCTTGATAAAATTATTCTAAATATAAAGCCTGAAACTCTAGTTAAAAATGAAAAAACTGTGATAAGAGCTACAGTTTTAAATAATGATTTCATCTCCCCTCCTCATATATGTTATTTTGCTTGAATAAAATTTAATACTACAACAGGAGGATTTTTATGAAAAAAGAATTTAATCAAATATATATTGTTAAAGAAAATGATAATATAGAAAAAATAGCAAAAAAATATCAAGTTTCACCTATTTCTATATTAATTTACAATAATCTTAGTCCTAAAATGATAAAAAGAGGCAGGGTTTTATTTATTAAAAGAACCTAATAAAAAATTAATCTTTAATTATATTAATATTTAATTTTTAAATAAAATATTTGTTAAAATTATTTTTAATCAATTTTTTGTCGTATTTTATTATTTTTTAATTAATTTTATTAAATATTTATCATTTTTTGACTTTTTCTTCTTTTTCTGATTTTTCTTTTTTAAATAATTTATTTATAAATTTTTCTATTTCCTTGTTGTACTTTCCGGCAAGATAAATAAGGGTAAACGAAAGTATGATTATTATCGCCCATACTACAAGTCCCCAGCCACTGTATGGTATAAGCTCGCCGTTTGAAAGATATGATACTGAAAATATTCCTATCGGTCTTGCGATAAACTGAGTGGTCATAAAAAATGTCCAGCTCATATCAGTAAGTCCTGCAACGAGGCAAAGTATGTCGTCTGGGAAGCATGGCAGGAGCATCATTATAACAAAAGAATATTTACAACTACTTAGGCTCTTTGACCACTTTTTTTGACTCTCTTCGCCCACCATAAAAGAGACAAGTTTTTTGCCGAATACCCGTCCCAAGAAGAAGGCAAGAGCGCTACCAAGAAGTATTCCGGCAAGAGACAAAAGTCCTGACTGAAAGGGTCCGTATATAAGCGAGCCGGCGATAATCAAAATGGGAGACGGCAGAGGAATAAATGTCACTTGCAAAAATTGAAAAAATACAAAGGCAATCCTACCCCAAAGACCTAGACTTAAAATAAAACGGCGGAGTTTGTCAACCGAGTTAAATTTCTCCCACAGCCCTGTCCAAACCAAAATATAATAAGAAAGCAGTAGAAAAACAGCTATTGCAATAATTACAAGAGTGGTGCGCAAAATCTTTTTCTTTTTACTCAGCGACTGTTTCATAATTTATTATCTATCAATATTTTAAATCTATACGCTATGAGTTTTATATATTTTGAAAGAAATGTTTTAGTAAGTGTGTCAGATTGAAGCTCAAACATGCATAATTTTGTTAAAGATACAAACACTATCAAAAGAGGTGAAAAATTTGAAAACTCAAGAACAAGTTAAAAGTAAAAAGACGTCTATTCTTTGGCTGATTGGTGTGTTTATTATAGCTGTTGGGCTTTTGCTTTTTTGTCAGTTTTATTTTGGTGACAGCATAAGCGATAAGACCACCTTTTATCAGAACACCTATGTAAATGGGGTAAATATTTCAGGAATGACTAAAGCAGAGGCCGAGGACGCGCTATCTGAAGATTTAATAGAAAACAAGGACAAAATTAGGCTTGTACTTAAAAATGAGGATAAAACTTGGCAGTTAAACGGCACCGACTTTGAAGTTGTGGGTAACTTTGAGGGCGCGCTTGACAACGTTTTAGAATATGGACATCAAGGTAACATTTTCCAAAAGAAAAAAGTAGAAAAGAAAATAAAAGAGGATGGCTTAATTGTATCGCTACCCTATCAAGACCTTCTTGGTGGACTAGACGGGCGGATTGATGAAATAATTGAAGAAATTGAAAGAGAACCTCAAAGTGCTGTTGTTGTCTTCAAACCTAATGAGAGTGAGATGTTTTCTCTGAGTGAAAGTTATGCCGGAATTAAAGTTGACAGGATGGCGCTAGAAGATGCCATAAATGAGGCAATATTATCGCATGAGGATTATGTAATAAATATCCCCTTTCAAGAGATAACGCCTGAGCAAAATTTAGATGACTATATTAATAGCATCGCCCTGAGGTCAACTTTTGCAACAAATTACGCAAAGTCGTCGGACAACCGCAAGGCTAATATTAAACTTGCATTGTCAAAATTTAACGGCATGATTGTCGAGCCAGGCGAAGAGATATCTTTTAATAAAACCACTGGTCCACGTACTAGCAAAAATGGCTATAAAGATGCAAAGATTATCTTTAATGGTAGCTATGTTTCTGGCATAGGCGGAGGCGTTTGTCAGGCGTCTACCACTTTGTATAACGCGTTATTGCGCGCAGATATTGAGGTCATTGAGGCACATCATCATTCTTTGCCAGCGTCATATGTACCACTTTCTTTTGACGCAATGGTGAGCGAAGGCTATGCCGACCTTGTCTTTGTAAACAATCTCGACACTCCTATCTATATAAAGGCATATGGCACTGACAGTGAGGCTATTGTTGAGATATATGGAGAGCCTCTCGACGATGGGCTTGAGATTAGAACTCGCTCCGAGCTTGTAAAAGTTATCGCACACGGTGGAGATAAAATAGTCACTGACAGCGAAGGTAAATACTCGGACAAAGTACTATATAAAGGCGAATATTACCGATTGAAATATCCGCAAGAGGGCTATGAAAGCAAGGGATATCTGCAATATTACAGAAATGGTGAGCTTACCGAAGAAAAAGAGATTAGGCACGACCACTACCAACCACAAAATGGTGTTATTGTAGAAGGCAGTGCCACTCTTGAAGAAGGTATGACCCTGCCAGCTAGCAATGTCAAGTATATAAGTCCGCAAAAAGTGACAAAAGAGACAACCGAAAATGCTAAACGTAGATTTAATATCATTTAATAAAAAATTAAAAAAAAACCAAAAATCATTTAAAAAATGCACCGCAAAAGTTTTACGCTTTTTAAGTGCATTTTGTTTTTTATTATTAAAATAAATAATTTTATAATTTAACTAAATTTTTATAATTAAAACATTTTATTTTTTTATAAATATTTAAGTTTAGACTCTATAGCAGAAAGTAACTCCTCGCGATTGTTGTCAAGCTTTCCGTCAAATATGTCGCTTAGCAAGCTTTCAAGAATTGGGTTATATCTATTTTGTTTGACTTCTGGATAATGTTCTTTGATATCCGCGCCTGTTACTTTTAGGTCATTAATTGACACTACTATTTTGTGTGAAATGATATACTTGTAGAAAAATTGATATTTATTTGCAAGATATTTTGATTTATGTATTAAAAGTTTGTAGATACTTGGGAAATTATCGAAATATTTGAAAAAATATGGTTTGTTTTGCTGGTGATTGAGCGCCTCATAATATCCTGACAGAATATTTATATATTGCTCAGTCATCTTTTTATTGATGCCAAAGGACCCTGATAAAATCAAATTTAAATAATAGGATATTGAAAAAGGATTGACTGTGTCTATTACGTCAATCAAAAAGCCTTGCGACTTATGCTCCACCTTTTTGACCATGTTAAACTTTATTTTTGGACAGTCTATGCCAAAGTTTGGCCATAGAGAAAATTTGTTAAATTGGCGTAGCACCCTCATGTAAGCATTTGGCTTTGTATAGCCTGGGTATTTATTGGGGCTATGGAGAATTCTTGTAATTTCATAGATTGCTCGTTCGCCTGAGATATCGCGCAAGTTTTCACTGTATTTAATCGCCTCTTGCAAGGTCGACTTTTCAATTTTAAAATTAAGTTCGCATTCAAAGCGGAATAGTCTTAAAATTCTCACGCCGTCATGGCATAGCACCTTATCTGGCGTCTCAACAGTTCTTAAAATCTTCTTCTTTATATCACTCGCTCCACCATAAAAATCTAGGATTTTATCATTTAATATATCATAATATAGAGCGTTACAGGTAAAATCACGGCGTTTTGCGTCCTCTTCTGGACTAGAGACAAACTCCACTTTGTCTGGCATATGTCTGCCACCTGAAGGATAGATGTCTCGTCTAAATGTAGTGTATTCAAAAGTCATTGAGCCGATAGAAATTAATGCGCTACCAAGGCTTTTACTTTTTATTTTTACCTTAAATTCGCTACCCTTTAACTCCTTTGCCACCTCTTCCGGCAAAAGCTGAGAACATATATCTATATCCTCTTTTTTTATACCCAGTAAAAAATTTCTAATATACCCGCCGACAACGTAAAGCGGTTTTGATAAAATTCCAGCAAGTTTATTAAGTTCTTTTGGCAATTCTATTTGCATTTTTTCTCCTATTTTTTACCTTTAATATAAGAATACTTTATTTGACAAACATTGTCAAATCTATTTTGCAATTATGTTGACATAACTAAAAAAAATAATATATAATATAAAAGTACAATATGAGAAAAAAAGAGCAAATTGAAATAAAATATAATGATATTTTAAAAAGCAAAAATAAATATAAGAGAATTTATGATGAAGGGCTTTCTATCCTTTTTTATACCCAAGAGGGCTATGAAAACCATTTAGGCATTTTAGAAAAATTGAAAAAAACTTTTACTTTGCCGATGTCTAAGAAAAAAGAGGAAGAAGATGCTCCTGCCGTTCCTGAAAATGTTGAAAGATATTATCCAGACTTTAAAACGGGCTTAAATAGTGTGCAAGTGGAGGCAAGACAAGAAGCGAACCTTATCAATAAGACAAAAGTTAAGTCAACTAAATCTTATTGGTCAATATTTGCTAAAAATATATTTACCTTTTTTAATATGCTTTGGCTTATCATTGCTATTGCCCTTATCTGTGTGGGCTCTTACAGCGACCTAATTTTTATCTTTGTCGTTGTCGCAAACACTGCAATTGCAATTATCCAAGAAATTAGAGCAAAAATTACTATAGAAAAGCTGTCCATTGTGACCTCTCCCCTTGTTAAAACGATAAGAGATGGTCAAGTTCTTGAAATTCCTGCTGACCAGTTACTTCTTGACGACATCATCCTTTTAAGTAACGGCAATCAAATACCGTCTGACTGCAAGATAGTTGAAGGACATGTCGAGGTCAATGAGAGTTTACTTACCGGCGAGTCAAATGCTATTGAAAAAGCGGTTGATGCTATGCTATTATCTGGTAGTTTTATCGTTTCTGGGCAGTGCTATGCAAGAGTTGAAAAAATTGGCAAAGATAACTACATCTACCAAATGGCAAAGAAGGCAAAAGAGTTTAAAGCGCCTCAATCCAACCTATTTAAAGACCTAAACCGCTTGATTAGATATATTGGTATCGCGCTTGTACCTATTGGAATACTCACCTTCTTAAAGGAATTTGCTCAAGAAAACTCCACTTTAAAAGACCAAATAACAAACACAAGTGGCGCGCTGACTAGCATGATACCTGCCGGAATGTTCCTACTCGTTACGATAGCGCTTGCCATTGGTGTTATCAAACTTGCAAGAAAAAAGACGCTTGTTCGTGACCTCTACTCAATTGAGATGCTAGCAAGAACTAATGTCCTATGTCTTGACAAGACTGGCACTATTACCGATGGTACTATGCGGGTTGTAGATTTTATGACCTATACAAATAAACGAAAATCTAGTATAATAAAAATTTTATCAAACATACTTAACCTGCAAAAGACAATAAACGCGACCTCTAGTGCCATGATAAAAGAGTTTGGTCGCAATGAAGAGATGACAGCGCTAAATATTGCCGAATTCTCTTCAGAGAGGAAATACTCAATAACACAACTATCAAACAGGAAAATATATTTCCTTGGAGCACATACGCGAATTGGTTGCAATTTGACGCAAGAGCAACTTGATTATATCAAACAGCAACAAAACAAAGGCCTGAGAGTTATCGCACTTGCCGAGTCAAGTGGTCAAAAATTTGACAAAACTATGTCAGGTAAAAATGCCACACTACTTGCCATAATCGTACTTGAAGAACACATAAGAGAGGACGCGATTGAGACCATACAGTGGTTTAAAGATAATGGTGTGGAGATAAAAATAATTTCTGGTGATGACCCTTCTACTGTATCAAAAATAGCTCAGCGAGTGGGAGTTGAGCATAGCGACAAATATGTTTCTCTAGAAAACTTTTCGCTCAAGGAAGTCGAGCAAATGGCTGACCAATTTACCGTTTTTGGACGAGTTACCCCAGAGCAAAAGTATACCATTATTAAAGCTTTAAAAAATAAAGGCAAAGTTGTGGCCATGACAGGTGATGGTGTCAATGATACCCTTGCACTCAAAGAAGCCGACTGTTCTATTGCAATGGCTGACGGAAGTGAGGTTGCAAGAAATATCTCAAAACTAGTGTTACTTGAGTCTAACTTCTCATCTCTGCCATCTGTCGTAAAAGAAGGCAGGCAAGTTGTAAACAATGTGCAAAACTCATCATCTCTATTCTTGATGAAAACATTCTTTGCAATCACTTTGACAATTATTACACTATTTCTTCAAATCGCATATCCGTTTAGACCTAGCATGATGATGCTACTTGAGGCATTTGTAATTGGTATTCCATCCTTCCTTCTCACCTTTGAGCCTAATACTCAGCCAATTAAAGGTAACTTTATACCGCAAGTTATGAAGCGGTCACTGCCACGAGCACTTCTTATGCTTATTAATGTGATTATAGTAATTGCTCTAAGTACCACAGAAACTGCAGAAGGTGTTAAACTTCTTGCAGATGAAGAATATAAAACACTTTGCGTGCTTGTTCTTACCTTTACAGGATTTTTAAATCTTTCAACCTTGTGTTTTCCATTCACATTGTTAAAAGGTGCAACACTGGCAATATCATTAATCTGCATTGTAGGTGCAATCGTTGCCCTGCCAAGTCTATTCTCAATAACGTCAAGTTCGGTTACAGTTCTTATCACCTTCTTTGCTATAATAGTTGCATCAATCATTATAATACTACTTATAAAATTCAATCAAAAGCGAATAGATAAATTGCGAGACAAAGTGATAAGCTTGTTACAAAAACAGTAGTATAAAAAACCAAAAATTTACATTAAAATAGACTAGATATATGCGCATATATCTAGTCTATTTTTATTATTATTTTTATTTTATCTCTTTAAACTTGGTAAAGCTTTCAATAAAATGTCTTCTTAACGCTACTATATTTAAACCATTTTTTAACCTCAAGAGCATTTTGAAGTTTCCTTTATAACAAAAAACTCCCGCTTAGTAACAGGAGTTTTTTATCGTTTTGTTTAATCTTCGTCCATGCAATAATCATATAGTGCGAAAGTATTTGCTCTGATTGTGATAGATACTATCTTCGGTGTATTAGAACCATAATATG